>CAIMOR010000572.1 GCA_903843125.1 uncultured Rhodospirillales bacterium | reverse complement strand
GGGCGGCGGCGCATCAGAACAGGTACCCCAGCTGCGCCTTGTACAGCACCGAGGAGACCAGCTGGTTGCCGCGCACCCATTGGTGCACCGGGAAGGAAACGTCGGTGAACAGCCGGAAGCGGCCGGCGCGCAGGTCCAGGCCGGGCCCCATCAGCACCCGGTTGAAGCCGGTATCGCCAGGGTAGGCGTTGGCCCCCTGGTCGCTTTCGCGGTGCTGGTAGATCGCCTGCACCACCGGGGCGATGCGGCTGAACGGGCCCCATTCGCCCAGGTTGTAGGTCAGCCCGCCGACCACGAAGGCCTCGGAGCCCGGGTGGTAGTGGTCCTGGATGGCGACCGCGACCTGGTAGCGGGCCTGCACGTAGTAGGCCAGCGAGTTGTCGGCATTCAGCCCGCCCAGGTGGTAGCCGCCGAGGATCGCCTGGGTGGCGCCGGTGCCGATCTGGGTGTCGCGGTCGAAGCCGTTCGCGTTGAACTGGCCGGTCGGCAGGCTGAAGCCGAACAGCAAGCCGGTCGAGCCATCGTCCGAGAAGCCGGTGTACATGCCGAGGATCATCAGGTCGCCGATGCCGGTGGTCACCGAACGGGTCAGGTTGCCGTCGTCGTTGGTGCTGGTGAAGTTGCGGTGGGCCATCGGCAGTTCGGCCATCACGCCCCAGTTGTTGTCGATCATGTACTGCGCGCCGACGGTGTAGAACTGGGTGCGGATCTTCCGATCCGAGTTGTTCTCGACCGGGGCACTGCGGGTGGCGGACCAGTTGCGCGTCTGGTCGATGCTGCCGAAGCGGGTCCAGACCGCCACGCCGTGGTCGCCGTCATTCGGGAACACGGTGCTGGCGCCGACATCGAAGACGCCGCATCCGCAGGCGCAGGCCAGGGCGGCGGAAGGGGTCAAGGCAAGGGCCGCAAGCAGCAGGCAGGCGAAGCCGTAGGCGGCACGCAACGCGTGGCGCTGGCCGGGGTGGGCGTGGGCAGGCATGGGGAATTCTTTCAGCAACCGCGCGCGGCGCAGGCCGCTGGCGGTAGGGAAAACAAGGGCGCCCCAGGCCAGGCGACAGGGTCGTCGGCGCTGGAGTGCCCGGGCGGGCGGAGCAGTCAGCCCGCCGCCGGTGGTCCCCTGGGGCTGGCCGCGCCAAGGCGATGCGGCACCGCGGGCGGCACGGCCTCGGCCCGCAGGGCGGCAGCCATCGCCGCGCCGGGCAGCCGCAACGCCATCGGTTCCGGGCCGACGCCGAGCGCCGGGGCCATGCCGGCGCAGGCGATGACGCAGCAATCCGGCTGGCCGTCGTGGTGTTGCGCCGGCGGGGCGTCATGCTCGCCGCCCGCGGCGCAGATGGCACCGGCCAGCAGCTCCGGCATGGCCGGCAGCCGCTGCGGCGCCAGCACCGCCAGCAGCAACGCGACCACCACCGCCCACGACCAGCGGCGCCGGTCGCGGCGCAGCTTGCCCAGCAGGGGAGCGGCGCGCGGATGCATCACCTTCGGCTACCATGGTTGCCGCGCGGGCCGCAACATGCCGCCCCGCCGCCCGCCCGCCCGCCTGCTCCGCTACGGCGTAAATTCCTGGCCAGCGCGGCCCGCCGACGGCACAGTAACGGCCAGGGAGCATCGCGCCGGGACCACACCAGATCGGAGACGACAGGTGATGATCTTGCGCACCCTTGCCCTGGTGGGCGCCCTGCTGCTGGCCACCGCCGGCCGGTCCGAGGCCCAGACCCGCTGGACCATGGCCACGGCCTACCCCGAGGCCAACTACCACACCCAGGCAATCCGCGGCCTGATCGCCGAGGTCGAGGCCGCCAGCCACGGCAGCCTGGCCATCACGCTGCACAGCAATGCCAGCCTGCTGCCGCTCGGCCAGATCAAGCGCGCGGTGCAGACCGGCCAGGCGCAGATGGGCGAAGTGCTGCTGGGCGCCTACGGCAACGAGGACCCGCTGTACGAGATGGATTTCATCCCGTTCCTGGCGGACACCTGGGACCGGATCCTGAAATTCAACGAGGTGACCGTCCCGGCGCTGGAAGCCCGCATGGCCCGGCAGGGGCTGACGCTGCTGTACGTGGCCAGCTGGCCGTCCCAGGCATTCTACGCCAAGGCCGAACTGCACAGCGTGGACGACCTGCGCGGCGCCCGTTTCCGCGCGCAATCGCCGATCATCTCCCGCATGGCGGAACTGCTGGGCGCCACGCCGATCACGGTGCAGGCCGCCGACGTGCCGCAGGCCTTCGCCACCGGCATCGCCAACGCCATGATCACCAGCGCGCAGACCGGCGTGGACAGCGCCGCCTGGGACTACTGCCGCTACTTCTACGATGTCGGCTTCACGCTGACCCGCAACGCCGTCTTCGTGAACACCCGCGCCTTCCAGGCGCTCTCGCCGGAGCTGCAGGCCGCCTTCCGCACCGCCTCCGCCGGCGCCGCCGCCCGCGCCCGCGCCGGCGCGCAGGAAAGCGAGACGGTGATGACCCAGCGCCTGCGCGACCACGGCATGGTTGTGGGCCGCGCGCCGGAGACCCTGCTGACCGGCCTGCGGCGCATCGGCGACATCCAGCGCGAGGAATGGGCGCAAAAGGCCGGTCCGGAAGGCCGCGCGTTGCTGGAGCGTTACCTGGCCGCCATCAGGTAACGGTTTCGTCGCCCTCGCGAACATGCCAGAACTCCTCGCGAATTTTCGACCGCGAGGGGGATGTCCTTGGGTTTCTTCATGTCCGCCCGCGACATTGGGCTGTTCCTGCAAAGCGCGCGCACCGACGCCAAGATCGAGCAGCGCCGGGCCACGCTTGGCCAGGCCGCGGCGCTGGAAAGCGTCTATGCCGAAAGCACGGACCCCTGGGCCTCCGGTTCCTCCCGCTATCGCTACCAGGCCCGCAAGTACGAGGTGCTGGCCGGCCTGTTGCCGACCCGCCGCTTCACCAGCGCGCTCGACCTGGGCTGCGGCCTGGGCCTGCTGAGCCGTCACCTGGCCAGCCGCGCCGACCAGGTGCTGGGCGTGGACATCGCCCCCTCCGCCCTGGCGGAGGCCGCCCGGCGCAGCGCCGACCTGCCGAACATCGACTACGCCTGCCACGACATCACCGCGCTGCCGGCCGAGTTGGACGGCCGGTTCGACCTGGTGACGGTGGCGGACGTGCTGTACTACCTTTCGCCGCTGCCGGACGCGCTGCTGAAGGCCATGGCCATGCGCGTGGCCCGGCTGTTGCAGCCGGGCGGCATCTGCCTGCTGGCCAACCACTACTTCTTCCGCGCCGACCCCGAGAGCCGCCGCAGCACCCGCATCCACGATGCCTTCCGCTGGTGCCCGGACCTCAGCATCGCCGCCGAGCACCGCAAGCCCTTCTACCTGGCCACGCTGCTGCAGGCCTGAACGCCTCCGCAGGGCGGCGCCCCACCACCGGGGCATCCGGCCTCATCAGGCAGGGTGTTGCCCCCAGGGCCGCAGCGCCGGCGGAATGCGGAAGTCCTTCGGCACGTCGAAGCCCGCCGCCGCGCCGCGCATGTCGTTGGCCGGGCGCGGCATGCCGCTGCGCCGGGCGTAGTCCCGCAGCAGGCGCCGCCGGGCGCGCCGGCGCCGCGGCTGCCGGGCCGCGGCCAAGTCCACCGCGGCAACCCCCAGCACCGCCAGGGTGGCCACCAGCGCGGCGGCGCGCCGGGGATTGCGCGGCCCCAGCCCGGTCGCCAGGGTGCCGAGGTCCAGCGCATCCCCGCCCAGCCGGGCCCATACGAAGGGCCGCGGGTCGGCCGCGGCCAGCAACCCGGCGCCGGTGGCGATCTCCCGCAGGCCGTAGCCACGCACCAGCCGGCGCGAGCCCAGCCCGAGCGCACCGGCCACGCGGTCCGGCGCCGCCAGTTCCACCGCGCCCAGCGCCAGGCTGAACCAGCCCAGCCCCCGCGTCAGCGCGCTCATGGCTTCAGCACCACCTTGATGCAGCCATCCTGCTTGTCGCGGAAGGTCTGGTACATGCCCGGCCCATCCTCCAGCGCCACGCGGTGGGTAATGACGAAGCTCGGGTCGATCTGCCCCTCGGCGATCCGCTTCGCCAGGTCATCGGTCCAGCGGTTCACGTGGGTCTGCCCCATGCGGATGGTCAGGCCCTTGTTCATCGCCATGCCGAACGGCACCTTGTCCAGCACCCCGCCATACACGCCGGGCACCGAGAGCACCCCGGCCGGCTGGCAGACATACATCATCTCCCGCAGCACGTGGGGCCGGTCGGTCTCCAGCATCACCGCCTGCTTGGCGCGGTCGTACAGCGCATCCACGCTGCCGCCGGCATGCGCCTCCATGCCCACCGCGTCGATGCACTTCTCCGGGCCGCGCCCGTGGGTCAGCTCGTTCAGCCGCTCCACCACGCTTTCGCGGGAGAAGTCGATGGTGGTGGCGCCGCCCGCCAGCGCCATGGCCAGGCGTTCCGGCACGCGGTCGATGGCGATGACCTGCTTCGCCCCCAGCAGCAGGGCGCTGCGGATCGCCATCTGGCCGACCGGCCCGCAGCCCCAGATCGCCACCGTGTCGCTGGGCTGGATGTCGCACTGCACCGCCGCCTGCCAGCCGGTCGGGAAGATGTCGCCGAGGAACAGCACCTGCTCGTCGGTCAACTGCTCCGGCACCTTGATCTGGGTCTTGTCGGCGAACGGCACGCGGACATATTCGGCCTGGCCGCCGGCATAGCCGCCGGTCAGGTGGGTGTAGCCGAACAGCCCCGCCGTAGTGTGGCCGAAGGTCTTGTCCGCCACCGCCTTGTTGCGGTTGGAGGTTTCGCAGACGCTGAAATTCCCGCGCCGGCACTGCTCGCACTGGCCGCACCAGATGGTGAAGGGCACCACGATCCGGTCGCCCTTGCGCAGCGCGCCGTTGACCTCGCTGCCGACCTCCTCGACCACGCCCATGAACTCGTGGCCCATGATGTCGCCGCTCTCCATGCCCGGCATGAAGCCGTCATACAGGTGCAGGTCGGAGCCGCAGATGGCGCAGGCCGTCACCTTGATGATCGCATCGCGCGGATGTTCGATCCTGGGGTCGGGGACCGTGTCGCAGCGGATGTCCTTCGGCCCGTGCCAGCAGAGTGCGCGCATCCTCGTCTCCCTTGTCCACGGCGCCGAACGCGGTGGACCAGGGGCGGTTCAGCGCGCGGTTGACTGAGCCGTGCGCTTCAACCGTGCGGCGTCGAAGCCCTGCGCCCGCGCACTCGCCACCGCCGCCTCGAAGGTCGCCGGGGGCAGGGCCGGCGTGCGCGCCAGCACCCAGAGGTAGTTCCGTGCCGGGTCGCCCACCACCGCCCAGCTGTAGTCCGGTGCCAGGCCCAGCACCCAGTAGTCGCCGTAGAACGGCCAGAAGAAGCTGACCCGCAGCTTGGCCCCGCCGGCCCCCGCCACCGCATAGGCCGTGCCGCGGGCCGCCGTCTCCTCGCCATCCGCCGCGTTGCGGCAGCGGTTGACCACGCCAATCTGGCCATCGGGCCGCAGCGTGTACGTCGCGGTCACGTCGGTGCAGTCCAGCCGGCTGCCGTCCTCGAACCGATTGGGGTAGCGCGCCACCTCGTACCAGGTGCCGACATAGCGGTTGAGGTCCACCGCCGGCACGGTCCGCACCGTGCTCTCCCCGCCCCCGGCGCACCCGGCCAGGGCCAACAGCATCAGCGCCAGGCGCTTCATGGAACAGTTCCTTCGGGCAGGCTCAGCATATGGTCGCAGACGCCGCCGGCGGTGGTAACCCACACGTCGTCGCGCCGTTCCAGCATGGCCTGCAGCGCCCGCCGCAGCGCCCGCAGCCGATAGGGCTGCCCGACGATGTAGGGGTGCAGCGCCACCCCCATCACCTGCGGAATGCCGTCCCGCGCCACCTGGTCCAGCCGTTCCTCGAAATCATCGCGCAGCATGGCGGCGAACTGCTCGGCGCCATCCTTGCGACCGATGATCGCGGGAATGTCGTTCGCCTCCTGCGGATAGGGAATGCTCAGCAGCCGGCCGCCACCGCGCGTCGCCAGCCACACCGGCTGGTCGTCCATGCACCAGTTCAGCGTATAGGCCAGGCCGGCCTCGGCCAGCAGGTCCGGCGTCACCCGGCTCTCGGCGATCCAGGGCGAGAGCCAGCCGCGCGGCGGCCTGCCCTCGTGCTGGGCGATGCCGGCGATGCTGGCCTCGACCAGCGCGCGCTCCGCCGCCTCGTCCAGCACGCTCTGGCGTTCGCTGTTGGTGCGCCCGTGCCCGGCCATCTCGTCGCCGCGCGCCCGGTGCGCCGCCACCAGCTCCGGCGCGTAGCCGTACATGGCGGTGTTCAGCAGCACGGTCGCCGGCAGCGCCAGCTCGTCCAGCAGCTCCAGCAGGCGCCAGCCGCCGACGCGGTTGCCGTAGTCGCGCCAGGCGTAGTTCATCACGTCCGGCTGCGGGCCGCCGGGGGCGAGTTCCGCGCCCAGCCCCTCGCCGAAGGCGAAGTGCTCCAGGTTCACCCCGAGGTAGAGCGCCAGCTTGGACCCATTGGGCCAGGCGTAGCGCGGGCGTTGCGGCCAGGGGGCGTAGCGGTAGCGGCCATGGGCCGGCAGGTCGGCAGCGGTCATGCCGCATGATCTGCCCGCGCTGCCGCTTTCCGCAAGCGCCGGCATGCGCCCCGCAGGAAAGGCAGCCCAGCCCGGCCCGCCCGGCGTGGCCAGCACCGCCCCGATGGCCTAAACAGGCGGGATGGATTCCCCTTCCTCCGCAACGCCGCAGACCTCGGCCGGCCAGGTGCTGAAGCGCGAGGCCCGCGCGATGGGCGCCCGCGTGCTGGCGCCGGTGCTGCTCGGGCTGGCCGGCATCGGCTGCGGCATCGCCCAGGCCTGGCTGCTGGCGCGGTTGCTCGGCACCCTGCTGGGCCGCGACGACGCCGGCTGGCACGAACTGCTGGCCGCTGCGCTGCTGGCGCTGGCCATGGCCGCGCTCTCGCTGGCGCAGGAACGCGCGCAGCTGGCCGCCGGTGCCGCCGCCCGGGCCAGCCTGCGCCGGCGCATCTTCGCGCGGCTGCTGGACACCGAGGATGCCCGTGCGGTCGGCGAACGCACCGCGCTGGCGGTGGACCAGGTGGAAGCGCTGGACGGCTATTTCTCGAAGTGGCTGCCCGCCGCCGCGCTGGCCTTGCTCGGCCCGCTGGCCATCGCGGCCGCCGCCGCCTGGGTGGACTGGCGCGCCGGCCTGACCCTGCTCGGCGCCGGGCTGCTGGTGCCGGTGGCGCAGGCCATCACCGGCATCGGCGCCGCCCAGGCCAGCCGTCGCCAGTTCGATGCGCTGTCCCGCCTCTCCGGGCGCTTCCTGGACCGGATGCGCGGCCTGCCGGTCATCGTGCTGTTCAACCGCCAGGCCGACGAGGCCGCGGCGCTGCGCCGCGCCGCCGACGAGCTGCACGCCCGCACCATGAAGGTGCTGCGCGTCGCCTTCCTGTCCTCGGTGGCGCTGGAGCTGCTGTCCGCCGCGGCGCTCGGCCTGCTGGCCTGGCAGCGGCCCGGCGGCTCGCTGTTCCCGCTGCTGCTGGTGCCGGCCTTCTTCGCCCCGCTGCGCGCCTTCTCGGCGGCCTACCATGAGGCGATGAGCGCCCGCGGCGCCGCCGCCGCGCTGGCGCCGCTGCTGGCGTTGCCGGAGGAACAGGGCCTGCTGCTGCAGGAAGTGCCCCGCAAGGTGGTGCTGACCGCGCAGGACCTGCGCCTGACCTACGACCCCGCCCGTGGCCTGGCGCTGGATGGCGTCTCCTTCCACGTCAACGCCGGCGAGGCGCTGGTGCTGTGGGGGCCATCGGGCAGCGGCAAGACCAGCCTGCTGCGCCTGCTGATGGGGTTCCGGGGGGCCGACAGCGGCCGCATCGCCATCAATGGCCGCGACATCCTGGCGCTGAAGCCCTCCGAACTGCGGCGGCTCTCAGCCTATGTCGGCCAGCGCGCCCACCTGTTCCGTGCCACCCTGCGGGAGAACATCCGCTTCGCCCGGCCGGAGGCGACCGACGCCCAGGTGGAAGCCGCCGCCCGCGCCGCCCGGGTGACCGACTTCGCCGCCGAGCTGCCGGATGGCCTGGACACGCTGATGGGCGAGGCCGGCTGGGGCCTCTCCGGCGGCCAGGCGCAGCGCGTGGCGCTTGCCCGCGCCTTCTTGCGGGACAGCCCGCTGGTGCTGCTGGATGAACCCACCGCCCACCTGGACCCCACCACGGAGGCCGAGGTGATCGACAGCCTGAAGCGCCTGGCGGTGGGCCGCACCGTGGTCATCGCCAGCCATTCCCAGGCGCTGCGCGCCGCTTTCCCGAAGCTGCTGGAGCTGGACCGCGGCCGTGTCGCAACCATGGCTCGCGCGGCGGGGGACTAGCGCCATGTGGGCCGACCTTTCCCGCGTGCTGTCGCTATGGCACGGCCGCCGCTGGTGGCTGCTGGCCGGCGGCGGTGTTGCGGTGCTGGCCATGCTGGCCGGGCTGGCGCTGCTGGGGCTGGCGGGGCGGGGCGCCGCCGCGGCCCTGGCCGGCGGTTCCACCCTGGCGCTGCTCTGGTTGCGGCCGCTGGTGCTGCTGCGCCCGGCGCTGCGCTGGGCCGAGCGCATGGTCACCCACGCCGCCACCTTCCGCGCCCTGGCCGATACCCGCGTCTGGTTCTTCGAGCGCCTGGCCGAACGCCTGCCCGCCGGCCTCGGCCTGAACCGCGCCGGCGACCTGCTTGGCCGCATGGTGACGGATGTGGAGGCGCTGGATGGCCTCTACCTGCGCGCCCTGGTGCCGGCCGCCGCCGCCTTGGCCGCCGTGCTGGCGGTGGCGGTGGTGCTGGCCGGCGCGCCGCTGCTGGCGTTGATCCTGGGCCTGCCGCTGCTGTTCGCGCTGCTGCTGCCGCTGCTGCTGGCCCCGGCCGCCGCCCGCGCCGGCACCGCGCTGGCCGAAGCCCAGGGGCAACTGCGCGCCGCCGTGGTGGACCCGCTGAGCGGCCTGGAGGACACCCTGGCCGCCAATGCCGAGGCGCGCAGCATCGCCGCCGTGGCCGCGGCCGGCGACGAGCTGGCGCGCACCCAGCACGCCATGGCCTGGCGTACCGCGCTGGCCGGTGCCGGCGGCGGGCTGCTGGCGCAGGGTGCGCTGCTCGGCGCGCTGGCCTGGGGGCTGACCTGGGGGCTCGAAGGCGGCACGCCCGGCTCGGCCATCGCCGCGCTGTTCCTGGCACTGGCCGCGGCCGAGCCGCTCGGCGCCATGCCGCGTGCCGGGGCAGCCCTGGCCGCCGCCGCCGCCAGCGCCCGCCGGCTGTTCCAGGCCGCCGACCAGGCCCCCCCGGTGCCCGAGCCACGCGGCCTGCCAATGCAGCCGGAAGGTTTCGCCCTGTCCCTGAAGGACGTCGAATTCCGCTGGTCGCCGGACCGCCCGCCGGTGCTGCAGGGGCTGGACCTCGAGCTGCCGGAGGGCAGCCGCATCGCCATCCTCGGCCAGTCCGGCGCCGGCAAGTCCAGCCTGGTCGCGCTGCTGCTGAAGCTGGCGCAGCCGCAGGCCGGCAGCATCTCCCTGGGCGGCACCGACATCGCCACCCTGCCGGGCGCCGAGGTGCGTCACCGCGTCACCTGCCTGACGCAGGAGGCCCGGCTGTTCGACGACAGCATCGCCGCCAACCTGCGCATCGCCGCGCCGCTGGCGCCCGATGCCGCGCTGTGGCGCGCGCTGGACCGCGCCGGCGTGGCGGAACTGGTCCACGCCCTGCCGGATGGCCTGGAGACCCAGTGCGGCGAGGCCGGCGCCCGGCTCTCCGGTGGCCAGGCGCGGCGCATCGCGTTGGCCCGCGTGCTGCTCTCGGCCGCGCCCATCCTGATCCTGGACGAACCCACCGCCGGGCTGGACGCCGCCACCGAGCGCGCCTTCCTCAGCACGCTGGAGCACAATACCGAGGGCCGCACGGTGATCCTGATCACCCATCGGCTGACCGGGGTGGAGAAGCCGCAGCGCGTGCTGCGCCTGGCCGGCGGCCGGCTGCTGACCGCGGCCGGGTAGGTGCCGCACCGCGCCGGCTTCCGCCGCGCAACCCCGGCCGATGCCACCGCCGTGCGCGCGCTGACCCGCGCCGCCTACGCCAGGTGGGTGCCGCTGATCGGCCGCGAGCCGAAGCCGATGGGCGCCGACTACGACGCCGCGCTGCGCGACCACGTGGTGGAGCTGCTGGTCCGGGATGGCGCGCTGGTTGGCCTGGCGGAGATGATCCCGCAGCCCGACCACCTGCTGCTGGAGAACGTCGCGGTGGCGCCGGCATGCCAGGGCCAGGGCCTCGGCCGCGCCCTGATGGCGCGGGTGGAGGCGGTGGCCGCCGACCTCGGGCACGCCGAGGTGCGGCTCTACACCAACGCCCGCTTCGCCGCGAACATCGCGCTGTACCGGCGGCTCGGCTACCGGGTCACGCGCGAGGAGGTGGTCCCCGCCGGCACCGTGGTCCACATGGCCAAGGCGCTGCAGCCCGTTCCGGCTACCCGGTGACCTGGTTCTCCCCGGGCGCGCCGGTCTCGCTGCTGCCCGTGCCAGCGCTGCTGCCGGTGCCGCTTGGCGGCGGGGCCGCCGTCGCGCTCCGGATCGGGATGCGGTTGCCGCCGGCGGCCTGCGGCGCCGGGCGCGGCAACGCCACGCTGAGCACGCCCTTGTCGAACTGCGCGGTCACACCGGCGGCATCCGGCGCGAAGGGCAGCCGCAGGCTGCGCTGGAACCGGCCATAGCTGCGCTCGGCCAGGTGCACGCCGTGCTCGTCGCCGCCGGCCTCCGCCTGCTTCTCGCCGCGCAGGGTCAGGATGTCGCCATCCAGCGACAGGTCGATATCGGCCTCGGTCAACCCGGGCAGCTCGGCGGTCAGCTGCAGGCCGGCCGGGGTTTCCCGGATCTCCAGGCTGGGCGCGAAGCCGCGGCCGAGGGCGCCGGGCCAGGGCGCGCCACGGAACACGTCCTCCACCGCGCGGCCGATCTCCTTGTGCAGCTGGGCGAAAGGGTCCTCGCCGCGGTTGTTCAGGAACCGAGAGAACATCATGCTCCTCCTGGGCTTGGGTGTTCCGCCGCAACGCCGCAAACCTGGTACGGATCGCCGGCGTGGTCCTTGATCCAGGGCAACCGCCGGCCCCACCCTGGCGAAGTGAGTCCCAGAGCCTTCGAGGATACCCCCGCTTGACCGTCGAGTTCCGCACGCTGGACCCCGCCAAGTTCCAGGACCCGCTGCTGACCGCCCGTGGCGAGACCCGCGCCAGCGTGGCGCTGGTGGGGCTGCGCACGCTGTGGGTGAATACCGGCACGCTGTGCAACATCACCTGCCGGCATTGCTACATCGAGAGCAGCCCGCGCAACGACGCACTGGTCTACCTCTCGGCCGCCGAGGTCGCCGCCGTGCTGGACGAGGCGCAGGCGGCCGCGCTGCCGCTGGCCGAGGTCGGCTTCACCGGCGGCGAGCCCTTCCTGAACAAGGACCTGCCGGCCATGCTGGCGGACGTGCTGGGCCGTGGCCTGCAGGCGCTGGTGCTGACCAACGCGATGAAGCCGCTGCGCAACCACGCCGCCGCCCTGCTGGCGTTGCCCCGCGCCGGCCTGACGCTGCGGGTCAGCCTGGACCACTACGCCCCCGCCATCCACGACGAGGAGCGCGGCGCCGGCGGCTTCGCCGCCAGCCTGGACGGCCTGCGCTGGCTGGCCAGCAACGGCTTCGCGGTCAACGTCGCCGGCCGCCTGGCCTTTGGCGGAGAGCCGGAGGCCGCCATCCGCGCCGGCTTCGCCCGGCTGTTCGCCGAGAACGCCATCCCGGTCGACGCCGCCGACCCGGTGGCGCTGATGCTGTTCCCGGAAATGGATGCCCGCGTCGACGTGCCGGAGATCACCACCGCCTGCTGGGGCATCCTGAACAAAAGCCCGGACAGCCTGATGTGCGCCAGCGCCCGGATGTTGGTGAAGCGTCGCGGTGCCGCCGCCCCGGCGCTGGTGGCCTGCACGCTGCTGCCCTACGACCCCGCCTTCGAACTTGGCGCCACCCTGGCCGAGGCTGCCCGGCCGGTGCCGCTCAACCACCCGCACTGCGCCAGGTTCTGCGTGCTGGGCGGCGCCGCCTGCTCGCGATAACCGCGGCCTTGTTGCCAAGCGTGAACCGCCGGGTAGCCGTCTTGCCTTGTTGATGCCGCCTTCACGATGGAAACATCGGCCCGTGCTGCACTGCAGGGTACTGGCATGATGGGTTTCCCCCGCGCGAAAGGCTCTCCCTCCGGCTTGTCCGGCGTACTGCTGCAGGTCTGGCAGGCCGCCGATGGCGCCACGCCGGTCGGCCATATCGCCGCGGCGCTGGCCTGCCCGGTCGAAGCGGTATGGACCGCGCTGGACCTGCTGGACCATGTCGGCCTGCTGGCGGCCGAGGTCCCCACCGCCCAGCCGATGGGCGGAACCGCCGGCCTGGTTTCCTCACCCCACGGTTGACGCCGCCGCGCATTTCCCGGACCTATGCGCCATCGCCGTTCAACGCGGCCGCCGGGAGAGAAGAATGATGCGTCGCCTGCTGCTAACCGCCCCGCTGCTGCTCGCGCTCGGGGCCTGCGCCAATCTCGAAGGGATGCTGGGCACCGCGCCGGCCCGGACCTTCCCGGTGTTCTTCGCCGAGGACAGCGCGGCGATGGGCGACAATGCCCGCGGCATCGTGGCAATGGCCGTCGACGCGGCCAAGGCGAACCCGCAGGCCAAGGTCACCGTGCGCGGCTTCGCCTCGGACGCCACCGGCACCGTGGCCTTCAACCGCGTGCTGTCGGAAGCCCGCGCCCGCACGGTGGCGGACGCCCTGGTGGTCGGCGGCATCCCGTCCAGCCGCATCGGCATCGAACCGCGCGGCGCCGTCTCCGGCTCGATGTTCCCGACCGAGGCGCGCCGGGTCGAGATCCAGATCGGCGGCTAGCAGCCGGCCCGCCGGGTCGGCTTCGTTGCGGCCGGCATCGGCGAGCGCCGGCCGGACCGTGATCCGCGGTCATGGATCGCGGTGCGGCTTACGTGCGAGCGGCTGATCCGGCCCTCCCGCCTGAGCGGTCAGCCGCCAGCCGCGCCGAAGTAGCCCCCGGCCGGGCGTCTGGTATAGTCTCCGCCCGCCATTCCCGGAGACCGCCTGCATGCCTCGGCCGCGCCTTGCCTTGCCGCGCCTGACCCTGCTGCTGCTCGGCCTGCTGCTGCTGACCGGCCCCGCCGCCTGGGCCGACAAGGACCCCAGCGACAAGCCGGCCGAGGAGCAGGCCACTCCGGCCGAACCGCCGCCGCCGCCGGTGCAGGTCACCGGCCTGCGCGTCGAGATCGTCGAGCGCGGGCTGTACCAGACCTCCACCGGCGTGATTCGCCAGATGCCCAACGGCATCGGCGAGAACCTGGTCGACGCCATCGAGCTGGAACGCAGTACCACGCATATCCCGGCCCGCCCCGGCGTCAGCTTCGGCCTGGAGTTCATCGTGCACGGCCGGCCGCCCGGCACGGCGCTGGAGTTGACCACCACCGTGGTATTCCCGGCGCCTGGCCTGCACCCGCCTGGCCAGCCCGCGCCGGTGGCCTCCTCCACCACGCCGATGGTGGTGGAGGTCGGTTCCCCCGCGCCGATCTACCGCGGCTACACCTTCGACTACGACTGGGAGGTGGCGCCCGGCCCCTGGCGCTTCGAGATCCGCGCCGGCGACCGGCTGCTGGCGGTGCAGAGCTTCATCATCACCAGCGAAAGCAGCTTCCGGAAGTAACCCGGCTGTCAGCCCGGGCCGGCCGGGCGCATACTATGGCTATGCGCGACTCGCCGCCGACCTGCCTACAGCTTGAGCCTGCCGTCCTCGCCGAGGGTGCCTGAGTGGCGGCCTCGCTCGCCCTCGCCGCCATGGACAGCCCGTCGGTTGAACCCGAGGACGTGCTGCACCGCGTTTTCGGCCACCCCGGCTTCCGCGGCCGCCAGGCCGAGATCGTCCAGCACGTCATGGCCGGTGGCTCCGGCCTGGTGCTGATGCCGACCGGCGGCGGCAAGAGCCTCTGCTTCCAGGTGCCGGCGCTGTGCCGGGAAGGCCTCGGCGTCGTCGTCTCGCCCCTCATCGCGCTGATGGAGGACCAGGTCGCCGCGCTGCGCCAGCAGGGCGTCGCCGCCGCCGCGCTGCATTCGGACCTGGACGAGGACGTGGCGCGGGAGGTCCGCCGCGACCTGGCCCGTGGCGCGCTGAAGCTGCTCTACGTCTCGCCGGAACGCCTGCTGCTGGACAGCACGCAGCAGCGCCTGCACGAACAGCGCATCTCCCTGTTCGCGATCGACGAAGCCCATTGCGTCAGCCAATGGGGCCACCACTTCCGGCCGGAATACCGCGCCCTGACCGCCCTGGCGGAGCGCTTCCCCGGCGTGCCGCGCCTGGCGCTGACCGCCACCGCCGACCAGCGCACGGTCGAGGATATCCGCCAGCAGCTCGGCCTGGAAGACGCGCCCGTCTTCCGCGGCGGCTTCGACCGCCCCAACATCTTCATCAGCTCCGCCCCGCGGGAGAGCGAGCGGGGCCAGCTCCGCGAGTTCATCAAGGCGGCGTCGGATGGCTCCGGCGCCGGCATCGTCTATTGCGGCTCCCGCGCCAAAACCGAATCCACCGCCGAATGGCTGCGCGCCGATGGCCACGACGCGCTGTGCTTCCACGCCGGCATGGCGGCCGAGGACAAGCGCGCCGCGCACCACCGCTTCGCCCGCGGCGACAACGTCATCATGGCCGCCACCATCGCCTTCGGCATGGGCATCGACCGGCCGGATGTCCGCTGGGTCGCCCACCTGGACCTGCCGCGCAGCCCGGAGAGCTGGTACCAGGAGATCGGCCGCGCCGGCCGCGACGGCCTGCCCGCCCGCGCCCTGCTGATGTACGGCGCCGGCGACATCGCGCTCGCCCGCCACCGCATCACCGAAAGCCCCGCCGGCGACGACCAGAAGCGCATCGAGCGCATGCGCCTCGACGCCATGGTTTCCATCGCCGAAGCCGCCACCTGCCGCCGCCGGATCCTGCTGCGCTGCTTCGGCGAGGATGGCCCCGAGAATTGCGGCGCCTGCGACGTCTGCCGCACCCCGCCCAAGCTATGGGACGGCACCGTCGCCGCGCAGAAGCTGCTCAGCGCCGTGCTGCGCACCGGGCGGCGCTTCGGCGTCGGCCATATCGTGGACGTGCTGCGTGGCCGGATGACCGACAAGGTCGCCCAATTCGCGCACGACAAGCTGCCGACCTACGGCGTGGGCCGCGACCTGCCGGACGCCACCTGGCGCGGCGTGGCCCGGCAGCTCGTCGCCATGGGTGCGTTGGACGTGGCGGTGGAGAACCACGGCGAGCTGGTGCCGACCGACAGCGCCCGGCCGATCCTGAAGGGCGAGCAGAAGGTGCTGCTGCGGGAAGACCTGACCAGCGCCCGCCCGGCGCCCAAGGACCGCGGCGCCCGCACCGCCGTGCCCTCCGGCGACGCCCTGTTCGAGGCGCTGCGCACCTGGCGCCGTGCCGAAAGCAGCCGCCAGGGCCTGCCCGCCTACATGATCTTCTCGGACGCGACCCTGGTCGCGATCACCGAGGCGCGGCCCGGCGACGAGGATGACCTGTCGCAGATCCCCGGCGTCGGCCGCAGCAAGCTGGAACGCTACGCCGAGGACGTGCTGCGCGTCGTCGCGGAGCACGCGGGATGAGGTTGGCGGAGGCCGGCTGATCCGGGCTGTCGGTGCGTCCACCGCCGGCGACCCGACGCTACCGGCTGCGCGACGCCACCTTGGCCAACGGCGCCAGCGGCGGGGAGGCCAACTCCTCCCGCCCCAGCAGCCGCCGGGTGCAACTGCGATAGACCTCGGCGCTGCAGTCCGGCCGGGTGCAGTCGAAGCACACGGTCATCTCGGTCGGCACATCGCCTATCAGGTGGCGGCGAATGAAGCGCAGCAGACGATTGGCCATCACGGCCTCCGGGTTGCCCCGCCATCATCCACGCCCGTGCCCGTGCCGCCTTGCGCCAGCGCAACCGGCCAGGTCGCGGCGCGGGCTGCGTATCCCGCCGGCGCTGTCTCCCGCGGGGGGGCCTGCCTGGTCGGGCACAACACCCGTCCGAGAAGGGCCACCGGCCCCGGCCGCCCCCGGACCGGGAAGCCGGTCCATGGTCAACGGGTTGCGGGGCTCCGGAAGCGCGGGGGCGGGCGTTGGTGGCGCCAGAGCACCATGCGCCCTGTCGGGCGCATTTCGTGCTCCATAACTGATTGAAACCAGGGCAAGAAATCCGTTCTGATGATCACATCAGAACGGCTATTGCTCTAGATCGCCCCGGCCACCAGCCGGCCGTCCTGCACCCGCAGCGCCCGGTCGTGGAACAGCGCCACGCTCGGCCGATGCGCGATGCTGATGAGCGCCGTGCCCGGCAGCCGGTCGCGCAGCAACTCGTAGAACCGGGTTTCCGCCTCAGGGTCCAGGCTCGCGGTCGCCTCGTCCAGGAACAGCCAGTCCGGCTTCAGCAGCAGGGCGCGCGCCAGCGCCACGCGCTGCTGCTCGCCGCCGGACAAGCGGCGCTCCCAGGCGTCCTCCTCGTCCAGCCGCGGCGCCAGGTGCTCCAGGCCGCAATCGGCCAGTGTCGCCAGGACCTCCGCCTCGCTGAACCTGTCCTCGCCGCGCGGATAGCACAGCGCGTGGCGCAGGCTGCCCAGCGGCAGGTAGGCGCGTTGCGGCAGGAACAGCGCATGGCCGGCGGCCGGCACGTGCACGGTGCCGCTGCCGAACGGCCAGATGCCGGCAATGGCCCGGAACAGCGTGGACTTGCCGGACCCGGACGGCCCGGAGATCAGCACCTTCTCGCCCGGGGCAATCTCGGCGGCGGCATCGGCCAGCAGCACGCGGCCATCCGGCAGCGCCAGGGTCACCGCTTCCAGCCGCAGGTTGGCGCCGGCTTCGGGCACGGCGTGCACGCCGCCGGCCTGGTCGGCATGGGCGTTGGCCAGCGCGCCGCGGAAGCCGACCAGCCGGGCCACCGTGGCGCGCCATTCCGCCACGCTGCGGTAGTTGTCGACGAACCAGCTCAGCGCGCCCTGCACCTCGCCGAAGCTGCTGGCGGTCTGGCTCAGCACGCCCAGCGGCACCCGCCCGGCGAAGTAGGCCGGCGAGACCACGACGTAGGGGAAGATGTTGGCCACCTGGTTGAAGCCGGCGGTGAAGAAGGTCAGCTGCTTGGTCACGGTCATGATCGACCACCAGTTGCCGACCAGCATGTTGAAGCGCCTGACAAGCCCGGCCTTCTCCTCGGGCTCGCCGCCGTACAGCGCCACGCCCTCGGTATTCTCGCGCAGCCGCACCAGGGCGTAGCGGAAATCCGCCTCCACCTTCTGCTGGTTGAAGTTCAGCGGGATCAGCCGCCGCCCGATCAGGTGCGCGAAGGCGGTGCCGATGACCGAATAGACCAGCGCCACCCACACCAGGTAGCCGGGGATGCTGATGCCGAACAGCGTCATCGCGCCGCTCAGCCCCCACAGCACGGCAATGAAGCTGACCAGCGTGACCACGTTGCGCAGCATGCCGAAGCCCAGCACCAGCGTATTGTCGACGAAGTCGCGGATATCCTCGGCAATGCGCTGGTCCGGGTTGTCGGTGCCGGGGTCCACCAGCGCCACGCGGTAATAGGCGCGGGCGTCCAGCCAGGTGTCCAGGTAGTGCCGGGTCAGCCAGCGGCGCCAGCGGATCTGCAGCGCCATGCGCAGGTAGGTCTGGTACACCGCCACCAGGATGAACACCGCGGCCAGCCAGACGAAGCCGGGCAGCAACCCGGTCTCGCCGCGATACCAGAACAGCAGCAGGTCGATGAACGCCTGCTGGTCCTTGTTCTGCAGGCTGTTGAAGAACTCCCGCCCCCAGAAGCTGTTGACCACGTTCAGCGCCACCAGGAACAGGTTCAGCCCGACCAGGCCGCCCAGCATCAGCAGGGCACGGCCCCGCTCCTCGCTGCGCCAGAACGGGGCGGCGAGCGCCCAGGCGTCCCGCAGCGAAACCAGCACGTGGCGCATCAGGGTATCCTTGTCAGGGCTGCAATGCGGCGTCGAGCGCGGCCAGCCAGCGCTCCGCCCGCGCCTTGTTCACGCCAAGGTCGGACCAGCCGAACAGGCTGCGGCTGTACAGCAGCAGCGCCGCGCCCTCGGGCGCCGGGCGGACCTCGGCGGCGATGATGTCGGGGTAGTTCATCAGGGCGGAGCGCTCGACCCATTGGGCCTGCGCACGCTCGGGGAACTCGCCCAGCTTCCAGGTGCGCGGGAAGCCGGCGGCCAGCCGGTTCAGCGTGGCCCACAGCACCGCCGGCGTCACCGGCCACGGCGCATGGGTCAGGTGCTTCGGCCCGGCATAGCTGGCCGGCCCGACCAGGCAGGTGTTCGGCGAGGCCGGCAGCTCCAGCGTGTCGAACTCGACCGGCGCCACCGGCGTCAGCCCTCCGGCGCCTCGGTGCAGCAGCAGCAGCGGGCTGGTCATGCTTCGTCTCCCGGTATCGCCAGGCGAATGACTCCCTTGACGCCCTCCGGCCCCACCGGCTTGCCCTTGCGCAGGATCAGCAGCCGGCCTTGCCGTGCCAGTTCCACCGCGGCCTGGCGTACCGGGGTCATCAGCGGGTGCCAGTCCTCGCCGCCCAGGGCGCGGGCAACCTCGCTCGGGCAGATGCTCCGGCCGGCGCCGCGTTCGCTGGCCTGGCTGAGGATCGCCGCGGCCAGCGCCTCGGCGGAGGGCATGGTACGGGGCGGCGGCGGGCCGTAGGGGAAGTCGGGGCTGGACATCGGCCACAGGATAGCCGCCGGGCGCGGTGCCGGCCAGCGCTTACCCCTCGCGCCCGGCGCGAACCCCTCGCGCCCGGCGCTCACCCTTCGCGCAGCGTCTTCCGCAGGTGCTCGGCCGCGGCGGGCCGCCCGAACAGGTAGCCCTGCGCCTCGTCGCAGCCGATGCCCGACAGGAACGCCCGCTGGTCCTCGGTCTCCACCCCCTCGGCCACCACTTCCAGGTGCAGCGCCCGGGCGATGCTCTGCACCGCGCGGACGATGGCGGTGTCCTCGGCATCATGCGGCAGGTCCCGCACGAAGGCGCGGTCCAGCTTGATGGTGTTCAGCGGCAACCGCTTCAGCACCGACAGCGAGGCATAGCCCGTGCCGAAGTCATCCAGCGCCAGGCCAACGCCCAGGTCGCGGATCGCCGCCAGCGTCAGCAGCGTATCGGCCGAGCCGTCCACCAGCATGCTCTCGGTCAGCTCCAGCTCCAGCCGCTCCGGCGGCAGGCCGCTTTCCTCCAGCGCCCGGGCCACCTGGCCGAGCAGCACGCCACCGCGCAGCTGGCGGGCGGAGACGTTGACCGAGACCACCGCCGGCACCTGCCGCGCCGCCGGGTTCTGCAGCCATCCCGCCGCTTCCCGGGTGGCTTGGCGCAGGACCCAGCCGCCGATATCGGTGATCAGGTCGGACGCCTCGGCGATGGGGATGAACAGGCCGGGCGGGATGTTGCCGCGCTTGGCATGGTTCCAGCGCAGCAGCGCCTCGGCGCCGCAGGCGCGGCCATCCTCCAGCGTGACGCGGGGCTGGTAGTGCAGCGCCAGGGTGCCGGCTTCCAGCGCGGCGCGCAGTTCATGCGAAAGCTTGCGGCGCAGCGCCTGGGAAAGCTGGCCGGCGGCCAGGTCCAGGCTGGGCCGCATGGACTGGGCAAGCCCGGCATCCGCCGTTCTGGCGGGCGCTGCGGCTACCGCTGTCGCGGGGTTTTCCGGCCCAGTCTGGTCGAAGGGCATCCTGCCCGCTCCGTCAGGCCGTGATGGCCAGCGGGGGAGCAGAACACTGTTGCGGTAAAGACTTCGCTACCGGGTCGAGCCGTTTCCGCTACACCACCACCCGGTCCACCAGCGGCCCGGCCGGTGCGTTCAGCGCGATCTCACGGATGATCTTGCGCCGCACCGCCGTCTCGAAGCTGTCGAACCCCTCGGCCACCACCAGGAAGGCGCCGGGGCCGCCGATCACCTCGTCGCGGTAGTAGTCCTCCAACGGCGGCAGGCCGGCGGCCAGGGCCGGGGGCAGGGGGGTGTTGTCGATCACCGCCAACCCGTTCAGCACGATGCCCTTGGCCAGCGCCGCCTCGCGCGCCTCGGCCACCGGCCGGCCGGAGTTGTTTACCCCGTCGCCGGAGATGTCCACCACCTGGCGGGTGCCCTCGAAGGCCTGGCCGAACTGCTGCGCCGCGAAGTCCATGGCGCCGGAGATGCTGGTGTACAGGTGCGTCCGGCGTGGCGCCTCGGCCAGCGCGTCGGCGAAGGCGTGGCAATCCGCCGGGCTGCCCAGCCGGGTCCATGGCACCAGGATCTCCTGCTGGTTCCAGCCCGACCAGGTGAAGAACAGCACGCCGATGCTGCCGAGCGGCCCACCGGCAATGCCCTCCACCAGCCGCGGGTCGCGGAAGGCGGCCTCATACCCCTTGAACTGCAACTCCTGCTCCTGGGTATCAACCGAGCGGCTGACATCCACGGCCAGGATCAACTCCACATCCACCGGCTGGGCAGCGCGCACGGCGCGAGGACGCAGCAGCAGGGCAGGCGCGGCCAGCGTACTGGCCAGAAATAGGCGTCGGTGCATGGAAACCCCGCTGAAGTGAGGCCCCGCGACCCGCGTTACTCCCGAATATCATGACAGTTTAGCTGACCCATGCTGCGCTGCAAGAAAATTGTTGCACCGCAGCATGCGCGGGCGCATCCGCCGGACCCGGACCCGGACCCGGACCCGGACCCGGACCCGGACCCGGACCCGGACCCGGACCCGGACCCGGACCCGAGGGCCTGGGCTCGCGCGGACGCAATCAGTCCTTGAAGCCGGTCGAGCCGATCTCGGGCATGGCGTTCAGTCGGTCGCGCAGCGCCTTCAGCTTCGGCAAGCGGTCGGCGTAGGCCGCCTTGTTGAAGCGTTCGGCCGCGTCCAGCGATATCGCGGTGGTCACGTCGGCCTGGGTCATCCGTCCCAGCACCAGCCATTCCCCGGTCAGCTGCGCCTCCAGCGCCTCGAACCCGCCGCGGGCTTGGCTCAGCAGCTTCTCGACATTCTCCGGCCACACCTTGTCGGCCGGGCGGCGGTCCTGCTCATAGGTGGCCTGCACCGCCTTCTCCACCGCGCCCAGCGCCAGCGCCAGGCACTTGGTCACCACGAAGCGGTCCGGCCCGGCCAGCGGCGTCAGCGCGCGGGCAGCGCCCACCTGGTGGTCCAGCCAGTCGATGATCGCGGCGGAATCCACGATCGTCTCGCCGGTGTCGGTCACCAGCGCCGGCACCCGGCCCACCGGGTTGAAGCGGGCAATCTCAGCACCCTGCGTCGCGGTGGCGAAGGGCAGGTTCTCGTAGGCATAGCCGTACAGGTTCAGCGTCGCCGCCACGCGGCGGACGAACGGGCTCATGGTGCGGCCGATCAACTGCATCGGGCGATATCCTCCGGTTGAACTGCGTCGGGCGGCAGGCTGCCGCCCACCGCCCGGTTTGTGAAGCCCGGTCCGCCGCCGGTCAGCGCAGCACGATCTCTACGCTGCGGTTGCGCGGCTCCGGCACGCCCGGTGGCGTCGGCACCATCGGGTCGGTATCGCCAACCGCGGCGATGCTCATGCTGGTCCGCGCGATGCCGTCCTTCACCAAGGCAGCGGCCACCGTCTCGGCCCGCTGGCGCGAAAGGCGGCGGTTCAGCGCGGCCGGGCCGGTGTTGTCGGCGCGGCCGGTCAGCGCCAGGCGCACCGCCTGGCCGGCGCGGGCGGCCGTGGCGGCTGCGTGCACCACGCCCTGGGCGGCGCCGTCCAGCGTGGCGCGGTTCAGCGCGAACATCACCAGGTAGGTACGCACCGGCGGCTGCACGGCGGCGCGCGGCGCCGGCGCCGGCGGCTCCGGTGCCGGCAGCGGCGCGGCGCTGCGGCCGAAGGCGTAGCGCAGGCCCAGCATCACGGAGTTGTCGTGGCAGCACGGCGGCAGGGTCTGCCGCTGCAGGTTGGCATTCACCCCGAGCGGCGAGGTGCCTGGGTTGTTGATAGTGGTGGTCACCTCGCGGTTGATGACGGTGTAGTAGCGATATTCCAGCGTGGCCGAGAGCCCCGGGGTCAGGCTGTCGAGCCCGATGCTGGCGCCGACCATCAGGTTGTAGGCGGGCGCCAGGCTGCCGCCGCCGTTCAGCAGGGTGCTGGTGCTGTTGGCCGCCAGGGTGCCGCGCAGCTTGTCGTACTGGTTGAAGCCGATGCCGATGCCGGCGCCGAGATAGGGCCGGATGCTGCTGCTGCCCAGCTTGCCGAAGCGGCCAAGGTCGAAATCATAATAGGCGTTGACGACGCCACCATAGGTGCGTGTGCCGCCGGAGACGTCGGTCAGGGCCCGGCCGAACTCGCGCAGGCCATGGGCCTGCAGGCTGCGGTAGTTGCCCTCCAGCTCCAGCCGAGGGCCGCCGAAGTCGTAGCCCACCGCGGCGATGCCGGTGACGCCGAGCGCGAAGCTGGCCTCGGACCGGCTGCCCGAGAGCTGCGGCGAGCCCATCAGGCTGCTCATGTACTGCGCGCCACTGATCTTGATGCTGCCGCGGTGGTCGAGCCCGGCGGCGCCGGAGACGTACAGCCCCCCGCTGTCCTGGGCTCTCGCCGCTGCGGCCATGCCGAAGAGTGCCGCGATTGCGGCAAGGCAAAGTCTGAACATGTGAAAGGCCCCCCAGCCTCACGTGGCCCCCCCGCCACAGTACGGACATATACGTATTAATATGGGTTGGCTAGATAATTGAGATTCACCGCAACGGAATCGCAAAAGATACATGGCGCGAGGTCGGCGTGATCAGCACAATCCAGCCTTGTGCCGGGCACAAAAAAAGGGCGCCTTGCGGCGCCCTCTTCCGTCCGGGGTCCGGTCGGTCTGGACTTACCGCAGGACGATCTCGACCCGGCGGTTCTGCGGCTCGCGGACGTTGTCGGCGGTCGGCACCAGCGGGCGGCTCTCGCCGAAGGCCTGCAGCGTGATCGCGCTGCGGGCGATGCCGTCGTGCACCAGCTCCGCGGCCACCGCCTCGGCCCGGCGCATCGACAGGCGCTGGTTGTAGGCGGCATCGCCGGAGCGGTCGGCGTGCCCGGCCACCTCGATGCGCGAGACGCTGGCCCGGCCGGCGTTGGTCGCGGCGTCCTTGATGATGTCGCGCGCGCGGGCGGTCAGGTCGGCGCGATCCCAGTCGAAGAACACCAGGTAGGTGCGGGCCACGCCCGCGGTCGGCACCGGCTGCGGCGCCGGGGCGGCGGCCGGCGTCGCCGCCGGGGTGGACCCGAAGGCGTAGCGCAGGCCCACCAGCACGCTGTTGTCGTGGCAGCAATTCGGCTGCGTCGTGCGGTGCAGCGTGGCGTTGGTGCCGAGCGGCGAGGTGCCCGGGGCATTGACGTAGGTGTTGATCGGCAGGTTCAGCGCCGTGTAGTAGCGCCATTCCAGCGTGGCCGAGAGGCCCGGCGTCACGCTGTCCAGCCCGAAGGTGGTGCCGGCCATCAGGTTGTAGGCCAGGCTGGCGTTGGACTGGCCGTCGATGCGGGTGTTGGTGCCGTTGGACGTCAGCGTGCCATGCGCCCGGTCGAACTGGACATTGGCGAAGCCGACGCCAAGGCCGAGATACGGCGCCACCTGGACCCCGGCGAACCGGCCGAGCACGACATCGGCGTAGATATTACCGATGGCGCCATAGGTCCGCGTGGTGCCGCCGCTGTTGCTCAGGTTCTGGCCGAACTCCTTGAGCTTGCGGATGTCGTTGCCGCGGTAGTTGCCTTCCAGCTCCAGCCGGATGCCGTTCTGGAAGCCCAGCACGTCGGTGCGGAAGCCATAGCCGGCGGCCGCCACGCCGGCCCAGCCGAGGCGGCTGGTGGCGTAGGCCTTGCCGCTGGGCTGCGCCGGCGAGCCCATCAGCCCGCTCATCTGCTGCGCCCCGGAAATGCTGAAGGATTCCCGCACGCTGGGGCCAGCGGCACCGGACACGTAGAAGCCCTGGGTGGTCTGCGCCCCTGCGGCAACGGGCAGCACCAAGGCAGCGGCAAATACCGCTTTATGCATGAGGCGCATTGAATCTCTCCAGGGCCACGGCTGCCCACTTTTCCCGTGCGGACAGTACACAAATGACAGAGGCACCTCAAGATTGTGATATGTATCAAAAGATGGTTAAAGATACAGTATACTTTCTATGAAATAAGATTGTTTCTTCTTCGTCAGGTGAAAGCGTTGCCAGGCCTGGATCGTTGCGAAGGCGGTCGGAAACCGCACCCGCCATTGCCACGTCGGCACCTGTTGCGCCGCGGCAACACTGTCTCATCGGAATTCGCGATGGCGCAGGGCGGCTCTCGCGGGCCGCACCCGGCGCGGCTCAGCGCAGGGTGATGTCCACCCGGCGGGACTGCGGATCGGCGCCGCCAGAGCCGGCCGCACCGTTGCCCATGCCGGAAATGGCATTGCGCGGCACCCCGAGGCGCGCCAGCTCCGCCGTCACGGTCTGCACCCGCTGGTTCGAGAGCGACTGGTTGTGCGGGTTGCGGCCGGTGCCGTCGGCATGGCCGACCAGTTGGATGCTGGTGGTCGGCACGATGTGCGCGGCCTGCACCGCTTCGGCCACCACCTGTCGGGCGGCGGCGTCCAGCGCTGCGCTGTTGTTGGCGAAGAACACCATGTAGGTGCGCGCCGCCGGCGCCGCGGCCGGCCCGGACCAGCCCACCGGCAGGTTCGGCGCCGCGCTCGGGGCGTTGTCGGCGTCCAGCGAATAGCGCAGGCCGAGCAGCACGGAACTGCCATGCAGGGTCGGGCGGAAACTGTCCGAGGAGGCCAGCCGCTGCGTGGTGCCCTGGCCGTTGTTTGTATTCACCTGGTAGACCTTGGCCTGCACCGGCGCGCCCAGCATGCCCTGGTAGCGGTACTCCGCGGTCACGGCCAGGCCGGGCGCCACGCTGTCGATGGCGAAGGCGGCGCCGACGATGCCCTGGTAGGCCAGGTTGCCGGCGCCCGAGCCCAGCCGGGATTCCAGGTAGTTGGTCTGCTGCTGGCCGTTGTTGTTCTGGTTCGGCTCCCGCGCCGCCACGCCCTGGAACTGCGCATAGCCATAGCCGAGGCCGATGCCGACATAGGGCTGGAAGAAGCGCGCCCCTTCGGGGAAGAAGTTCGGGTCAACGTCGTAGTAGGCGTTGATCATGAAGCCGTAATTGCGCAGCGTCCCGGAATTCGTGCTCAGGTTCCCCTGGCCGATCTTGCCGGTGTACATGGTGATGCTGTTGATGCTGTTGCTGCGGTAGAAACCCTCGACCTCGGCGCGGAAGCCGTTGCCGAAGCCGTAGCCCATGTTCACGACGCCACCGAAGCCGGTGCCGAAGCTGCCGACGAAGCCCTTGCCGAAGGTGTTGCTGGATTGGCTCTGGTCCTGGCTGTACAGGCCGATCGGATGGTTCTTCGTGGTGGCGCTGGAAGCGAAGCTGCCGCCCAGCGCGCTGCCGATGTAAAGCCCGTTGACCTGCGCCTGAGCGCCGGTTGCCGCCACCAGCGGCAGCCCGAGCATCGTCGCGGCGACCAGCACCTGCCTGAACTGCATAAAGCCAACCCTCCGGCCACGAGGCGCGGGCGCCCCGGTCGATTCCCTTGTGACAAAAGGTCTAGCAGAGCCCCGGTTAATGTTCACCTGGGGTTGATCGGCTTACCCACAGCTAATGGCTGGCCCGCGCCAGGGCCTGGTCCAGCAGCCGCACGCTGTGCCGTGCCTGGCGCCCGGCCAGTCCTTCGATCTGGTGCCGGCAACTGGTGCCATCGGCCAGCACGTAGTCCGCGGCCGCGGCCGCCCGCACCGCCGGCAGCAGGCCGAGTTCCGCCATGGCACGGGACGTCGCCTGGTTCGTCGCCTGGTAGCCGAAGGCCCCGGCCATGCCGCAGCAGGACGAGGTGATCGGCTTCACCACCAGTCCCGGCACGCGCTGCAACAGTGCCAGGGTGGGCGCGAAGGCGGCGAAGGCCTTCTGGTGGCAGTGCCCGTGCACATGCACGGTCGCCTCCAGCCGGCCCAGCGGCAGCGTGGCCTTCTCGCGCGCCAGGAACTCCGCCAGCAGGAAGCTGCGCGCGGCCAGTGCCTCGGCCGCCGGGCCCGGCAGCAGCGCCAGGAACTCATCGCGCAGCGTCAGCAGGCAGGACGGCTCTATCCCCACCACCGGCGTCTGCGGGAAGGCATCCAGCGCCGCCAGCGTCC
>CAIMOR010000571.1 GCA_903843125.1 uncultured Rhodospirillales bacterium | reverse complement strand
GCCGGCAGCCCCATCGGCCTGCCGCGCGGCCTGAACGACCTGTGGACCCGGGGCGGGCTGATGTACGCCCTGCCGCTGCGCTGAGGGCCAGCCGCTTCGGACGGCGCGCGAAAAATGCCCGGCAGGTGGAACCTGCCGGGCCGAGTCGAGGGAGGAAATGTCCAGTCTGGCCCTTCCGAGACCGAGTGCTCTTCCGGGCCGCCGCCGTTTTCACGCAGCCGAGAGCCGCCGTCCTTGATCCATCTCAAGGTGTACAGCGGCGCCCGCACGCCTTAATTTCGTCACTGGCCTCAATCAGAAGCCAGATTGCTGCGGTGCAGCATAAACCAGACAGGGAATCCAGGACATGGCACGGGTGGCATTGGTTACGGGTGGTCAGCGCGGTATCGGCGCCGCAATCTCGGAGGCGCTGCAGGCGGCCGGCCGCAAGGTGGTGGCCAGCTATGCCGGCAACGCCGCCGCCGCCGAGGCCTTCACCAAGCGCACCGGCATTCCCTGCTACAAGTTCGACGTGGCCGACTACGAGCAATGCGCCGCCGCCATCAAGCAGATCAGCACCGAGGTCGGGCCGGTCGAGATCCTGGTCAACAACGCCGGCATCACCCGCGACGGCACGATGAAGCGCATGGACCGCACCATGTGGGACGCGGTCATCGATACCAACCTGGGCGGCTGCTACAACACCTGCAAGCTGGTGTGGGACGGCATGTCGGCGAAGAAGTTCGGCCGCATCGTCAACATCGGCAGCATCAACGGCCAGGCCGGCCAGTATGGCCAGGTGAACTACGCCGCCGCCAAGTCCGGCATCCACGGCTTCACCAAGGCCCTGGCGCAGGAAGGCGCCCGCAGCCAGATCACCGTCAACGCCATCGCGCCCGGCTACGTGGACACCGAGATGGTCCGCGCCGTGCCGCCGGACGTGCTGGAGAAGATCGTCGCCCGCATCCCGATGGGTCGCCTCGGCCGCGCCTACGACATCGCCCGCGGCGTGCTGTTCCTGACCGCCGACGACGCCGACTTCGTCACCGGCAGCACGCTCAGCATCAACGGCGGCCAGCACATGTACTGAACGGGGGCGGGCGTGGCTGGCGTGCCCATGGGGGCACGTCCGCCATCCGGCCTGCCCAGGGCCAGCCTCCGCGCTGCCGCCACCGGTGCGGGGGCGGCGGCCTTCCGGTTCCCGCAACGCGCCACGGGGCGGTCGGCTCTCGCCCCGGTAGCCGCCGCGCCACGCCTCGGGCATCCTGCCTCCCAACCAGCGGGAGGCCCCTGATGCACTTCGTCCTGATCGGCGACGACCACACCGACCCCGCCGCCCCGGCGCGCCGCCTCGCCACCCGGCCGGCGCATGTGGAAAACCTCATCCGCTGGGCCGGCGCCGGCAAGCTGATCCTCTCCGGCCCGCGCATGCCGGATGACGAGACCACCACCGGCAGCCTGCAATTCTTCGCTGTCGCCGACCGCGCCGAGATGGACGCCTACCTGGCGGTCGAGCCCTTCCAGCAGCAGGGCGTCTGGGCGCGGGTCGAGATCCTGCCCTTCCGCGTCGCGCCCCTGCCCTATCCGGCGCCGCCGGCCCCAGGCGAAGCGCCCGTCGTCGCCTGGGCCATCATCGCCATGGATGGCACCGACCCCGACGCCGCAGCCCGCCGCGCCGCCGCCCGCCCGGCGCATCTCGAGAACCTCAAGCCGCTGCTGGACGCCGGCCGCATCCGCCTCGGCGGTGGCATCCTGGATGCCCCCGAGGGCGGCATGATCGGCTCCATCATGGCGGTCACCGCGCTGGACGAAGCCGCCGCCCGCGCCCTGGCAGAGGACGATCCCTACGCCCGCGAGGGCGTCTGGCAGTCCTTCCGGGTGGAACGCTGGCGGATCG
>CAIMOR010000570.1 GCA_903843125.1 uncultured Rhodospirillales bacterium | reverse complement strand
GTGGCTATGGCGGTGGCGGTGGTGGCGGCTTCATGGTTGGCGGCGTTGGCGGGTTCGGCGGCGGTGGCGGCGGCTCCTTTTCCTCCAGTTTCGGTGGCTTTGGTGGTTTTGGCGGCGGCGGCGGCGGCGGCTATCACAGCGGCGGCGGCAGTGGCTTTGGTGGTGGCGGCGGTGGCAGCCATATCGGCGGCGGTGGCCTGGGCGCGGGGGGCGATATCTTCGTCCAGCACGGCGCCTCGCTGACCATTGCGGGCACCAGCGTGCTCGGCGCCGGTACGGTGCAGGGCGGCACTGGCGCCAACGCCGGCCAGGCCTGGGGCGATGGCATCTACTTTCAGGGCGCCAACACGCTGCATTTCGCCCCGGCGGCGGGCGATACAGTCACCATCTCCGGCGTCATTGCGGATGACGTCGGCTCGGCCATGGTCTCCAGCGACGGCAGCACCGGCCGGGTAAGCCTCTCGGTGGATACCGCCGGCACGGTAGTGCTGGATTCGTGGAATACCTACACTGGCGGCACCACGCTGAACGCCGGCACGCTGGAGATCACCGCGAACGGCAGCGCTGGCAGCGGCGATATCGACTTCGCCGGCACGGCCACGCTACGCCTCGATAGCCTCAGCGGCGGCGCCTTTGCCAACCTCCTCATCAATGTCACCGCGGGCGATATGATCGCCCTGGCCGGCGTAAGTAACGCCCGCGCCAACCTGAGCGGCGGTACCCTGACGGTTACCGGCACAGGCCTTACCGTGGCGGAGACCTTCAGCGTCAGTGGCAGTGCCATCAGCTTCAGAACGGTTAGCGATGGTCTTGGCGGCATCCTTCTGACCGCGTCCGCGGATGGGAGCGTCCCCAGCGAGACCATCTCCAATCTCGCCTTCTCGGCCGATTCCGGCGCCAGCGGCACTGATTTCATCACCAAGATCCCGGCGCAGACCATCTTCGGCAATCTCAGTATGTCGTTGCTGAGTGGTGAGACTGTGCGGGTCTCCACGGATGGCGGCAGTATCTGGCACGATGCCAGCACCCAACCAACCTTCGGTGCCACCAGCTTCTCCGATATCGTGACACTGACGAGCAGCGGCACCTTGCAGGTGCAGGTGGTTGATGCCGCCGGTAATGCTGGAGCGGCGACCAGCCAGGCTTATGTTCTGGACCTGGCGACACCCACGGTACCGACAGCGCTGGCCGACAGCGCGATTCTCAACGGCTACGTCAACGCTGCGAATAATGGCTCGGCGCAGATGTTGACTGGTACGGCCGAGGCCAATTCGACCGTGTGGATAAAGGACGGCTTGAGCCTGTTGGGTGCCACGGTGGCCGATGGCACTGGCGCCTGGAGCTACGTGCTGGGCCAGTTGGCTGATGGCAGCCATAAGCTGATGGCACGTGCGAAGGATGTTGCGGGCAATATCAGCGCGGCAAGCGTTTCGCTGAAGTTCGTTGTGGACACGGCGGCTCCGGTTGTGAACGTCATTTCGGCCGCGGTGACCACCAACCAGGCCACGCAGACCATCTCCGGCACGATCAGCGACCTGCATCCAGGTCGCACTGTTGCCCTTTTCGACAATGGCGGCTCGAATGAGGTGGCGCACGCCTCCGTCTCGAATAACGGCACCTGGTCTGCTAGCGTAACGCTTTCGGGCGAGGGTGTTCACAGCCTGGTGGCCAAGAACACTGACAGCGCAGGCAACACCGGCAGCAGTAGTGCCGTTGTGTATGTGCTGGACACGGCAGCGCCGCTGGCGCCGACGGCGCTGGCCGATAGCGCGATCAGCGCTGGCTATGTCAACGCGGCGCATGGCGCGGCAGGCCAGGCGTTGG
>CAIMOR010000569.1 GCA_903843125.1 uncultured Rhodospirillales bacterium | reverse complement strand
CTGGTGGCGGGGCCGGGCATGCCGGCGACGTTGGCGGAGTTCCTGGCGTTGGCGCGGGCGCGGCCGGGGGCGCTGAGCTATGCCTCGGTGGGGTCTTCCACGCTGGGCTACCTGTTGACCAGGCAGTTGGAATTGCTGACGGGCATGCGGATGCTGCACGTGCCGTATCGCGGTTCCTCCCAGGCCTATCCGGACCTGATCAACGGGACGGTGGCGGTGCTGCTGGACAACCCGACCGGGTCGGCCGGCCTGGTGCGGGACGGGCGGCTGCGCGGCTATGCGGTGACGGTGCCTTCCGCCGTGCTGCCGGACGTGCCGGGCTTCGCCGCGGCCGGGGTGCCGGGCTTCGAGACGCCGTTCTGGTATGGGCTGGTGGGGCCGGCGGGGCTGCCCGCGGCGCAGGCCGCGCGGATGCAGCAGGCCTTGGCGCGGCATTTCCTCGGCGCCGGGCGGGCGGAGCTGGCGGACAAGGACGTGACGCCGGTGATGGGCACGCCGGCCGCCTTCGGCGCGGTGATCGCCGCCGACCTGGCCAGCTTCAAGGCGCTGGCGGAACGCGCGGGGATTCAGCCGGAATAAGCCAGCCGCTTGAGTTCGGCCAGGAAGCGGCTGGCGGCGCGTTCCGGTGGCCAGGGCTGCCAGGGCGCCTCGCCGTATTCCTGCGCGAGGGGGTCGGCCGGCAGGATCGCCGCCTTGATGCCCAGCGTGCTGCGGACCTCGGCGGCGGTCCAGCCGGCGACATGCACGGCCTCGGCGGCGGCGAGGGCGATGTCGCAGCCCTTGTGGGCGCGCTTGGTCTCGGCGGTCCAGGCGGGCAGGGCGTAGCGGCGGGCGACGACCTCCGCCAGGCTGCGCTGCAACTCGGCGAAGGCGGGGCCGAGGAAGGGCTTGAGCGGGCTGATGCAGTCGAAGTTGATCAGCCCCTCCTCGGCGTCGTGCAGCAGCTCGCGCCGTTCCTCGGCGTGGGTCAGCGGGCCGCGGGCACGGCGGCGGCGCAGGGCGAGGACGGCGAGCGAATGCTGCGCCACGCTGAGCGGCGCGCCGGGCCAGACGCTGTGCCCGCCCCAGCGGTAGGTGCGGGCCAGGCCGAGGGCCAGGTCGTCATCGGTCCAGTCCAGCGGCGAGGGTGAGAGCAGGTCGAGCCGGCGGCCAGAGGGCAGGCGCACCCAGGCACGCTGCGGCACCGCGCTGCGCGAGGTTGCCGCCCGCTTCGGACCTTCGGGGCGTGCGGCGCTCCGGTCATCGGGCGTTGGATCGGCCGCCCGATTCAGACCTTCGGGGCGTGCGCCCCTGCGGTCATCGGACGTTGGTTCGGCCGCCCGATTCAGACCTTCTGGGCGTGCGCCCCTGCGGTCATCGGGCGTTGGTTCGGTCGCCCGATTCAGACCTTCGGGGCCTTCGCCCCTGCGGTCATCGGGCGGCGGGGCCTGCATCAGAAGCGCGGTGCCGAGATGTCGAACTCGTGCATCACTTCCAGGTCCTCGCTGAACCAGCTGGCGATGCCGGCGCGGCGCTGGCCGATGTATTCGGGGCGGCCATTCGCATCCAGCCGCATGGTCAGGTCGTGGCCGGGAATCAGCAGCGTGCCCGGCCTAGCGCGCCACAGGCCCCAGATGCGGTGCAGACTGGCCAGGCTGGCGCTGGCGTCCATGGTCATGTCCGTGGCCAGCGAGAGGAGTTCGGCGCGGTTCTTGGCGCTGTCGCCGGTGAAGACGATGTCGGTTTCGCCGTTGGCGAGCGTGAAGCTGAGGCAGCCCGGGGTGTGGCCGGCGCAGAGATGCGCGGTGAAGCCGTGCAGGAATTGCTCGCCGTCCTCCAGCAGGTGCAGCTTGGGGTGGCGGGCGAGGTCGGCGACGTAGAGCTCCGGCAGCGGGTTGAAGCCGACCGGCGTGCTGGTGGCCCAATCCATCTCGACCCGGCCGATCCACACATCCGCGTTCGGGAACAGCGTGTAGTTGACGCTGTGGTCCCAGTGGGCGTGGGTCAGGATGACGTCGGTGACGTCCTCGGGCGCGACGCCGGCGTTCTTCAGCTGCTTGCCGAACTCGCCGCGGATGCTGAAGGCGCCGACGTCGATCAGGATGGTGCGGGAACCTTCGGCCGCCGGGCCGCGCAGCAGGGCAATGGTGCTCCAGCCCAGGCCGCCATGGCAGAGGGATTTGCCGGGATAGCCCTGCACCAGGATGTCGATCTTGTACATGCGCTTCGCTCCGGGTGTTTCGCCGAGGGTCGTGCGCGCGGCGCCGTGCGTCAATCCTCGGCGCGGATGTTGCCGTCGCGGATGATGCGGCCGAACTTCTCGCTTTCGCCGGCGACGAAGCGGGCGAAGGCGGCGGGGGTCAAGGGCGCGGCCTCGGCGCCCTGGTCCAGCAGCTTGGCGGCGAGCGCCGGGTCGGCCAGGGCGCCGGCGACGGCGGCGTTGATGGCGGCGATGCGTTCGGCTGGCGTGCTCGCGGGGGCGAAGAGGCCGAACCAGTTGACCAGCTCGTAGTCGGGCAGTGTCTCCGCCAGGGCCGGCACCTCCGGCAGCGCCGCCATGCGGGTGCGGCTGGTGACGGCGAGGGCGCGCACCGCGTCGCCACGGATCAGCGGCAGGGCGGCCGCGAGGCTGCCGAAGGTCATGGTGACCTGGCCACCGGCGACATCGGCCAGGGCGGGCGCGGTGCCGCGGTAGGGGACGTGGACGGTCTCGATGCCGGCCAGGCGGTTGAACAGTTCGCCGTTCAGGTGCTGCAGGTTGCCGGTGCCGGAGGAGGAGAAGGTCAGCCGCCCCGGCTGCGCCTTGGCGAGGGCGATGAGGTCCGCAACGGTGGCGGCCGGCACCTTCGGGTTGACGATGAGGACGTTGGGAATGCGGGTGACCAGCGTGACCGGGGCCAGGTCGCGGGCGGGGTCGTAGCCCAGGCGGGCGCCCTGCAGATGCGGCGCGACGGCGACCTCGCCGGAGGAGCAGAGCAGCAGGGTGG
>CAIMOR010000568.1 GCA_903843125.1 uncultured Rhodospirillales bacterium | reverse complement strand
CGGACCGACATGGTGGCCGGGCGCATCCCGATCATGTTCAGCAATGTGCCGGGGTCCATGCTGTTCCTCGGCAATGGCCAGGCGCGCACCATGGCGCATGGCGGCAGCGAGGCCGTCATCGACGTGCTGCCGGGCGTGCCCGCCATCAAGGCCAGCGTGCCGGGCTTCGAGAGCTATGAGTGGAACGGCGTGTTTGCGCCGGCCGGCACGCCGGTGGCGGAGGTGATGCGGTTGAACGAAGGGCTGAACCGGGTGATCGCGGAGCCGGAGACGAAGGCGAGGATGGCGGCGATAGGTTGCCTGGTGCGGCCGAATACGCCGGAGCAGTTCGCCGCGAGCCTGGATGCCGAGATCGAAAAATGGGGCCGGATCGTGCGCGACGGCAATATCAGGGTGGAATAGCGCCCGATGGCTGAAGCGCCGCAGGCGCGGAAGGCTGAATCGGCCGCTTCTGGGAGATGAACATGAGCGACGGCCCGTACCATATCGACCGCAGCAGCAACTCCCGCCGTCAGGTGGTGGAGGATTGGCTGTTCGGCCTCGATCTCGTCAGCCCGGAGGTGCGCGACCTCATCGTCACCGCCTGGGTCTCGTCCTGGGTGTCCAGCCAACATGAGCGGCTGGAGGACATGCCCTTCACCCACAGCGGCGCGTTCTATCCGCTGATGCAGCACGTGAACGAGGTGACGCGTGCCGGCGTGGACCTGGCCCGGCGCGCGGCGGCGGATTGGGGCAAGCCACTGGACATGGACAAGCTGGTCTCCATCCTCATCCTGCATGACGTGGACAAGCCGTTGCTGTACGTGCGCGACGGCGATGCGCTGGTGACGTCTCAGCTCTACAGGGAACTGCCGCATGGCGTGGTCGGCGCCATGCTGCTGAAGGAACTGGGCTTCCCGCATGAGGTGGTCAGCGTGGTCGCCACCCACGCCACCAACGCGCCGTTCCACGCCAGCACGCATGAGGCCTATGTGCTGCACTACGCCGACATGTTCGCCGCCGACCACGCCATGCTGGAGATGGGGCGGCAGCCCTTCTACCAGCGCAAGCATTAGGCAGGGTCCGATCGGCCGAGGCCCGTGCGCCGAAAGCCGTGGAACGCCCCCCGGCCCTGAAGCCGAGCCGCTTCGGCTTCTTTCGCAGGCGATCATGGTTTACCCTGCGGGCAAGCATTCCCAGGGGAACCAGACCATGCCCGACAACAACACGCCTTCCGTCGCCGACCGCGTCGCCGCCGGCTTCCAGGCCCGCTACGCCGGCGCCACGCCGACTCCGCAAGGCATCGCCAACGACGTGCTGGCGACCATGCTGAATCATAAGACGGTGCGCCGGTACCTGCCCACCGCGCTGCCGGAAGGTACGCTGGAGATGCTGGTCGGCGCAGCCGCCTCGGCGCCCACCTCCTCCAACCTGCAGACCTGGTCGGTGCTGGCGGTGCAGGACAAGGCGCGCATCGCCAAGCTGGCGGAACTGTCGAACAACCAGAAATTCATCAACACCGCGCCGCTGTTCCTGTGCTGGCTGGCGGACCTTTCGCGGCTGGAGCGCCTTGGCGACACCATGGGCACGCCGATGGAAGCACTGCCCTACCTCGAGATGTACCAGACCGCGGCGCTGGACACCGCCTTCGCCGCCCAGAATGTGGTTGTTGCGGCGGAGTCGCTGGGGCTGGGCACCTGCTACATCGGTGGTCTGCGGACCAGCCCGGTGCAGGTGGCCGAGGTGCTCGGCCTGCCGAGGAACGTGGTGGCGGTGTACGGCCTCTGCATCGGCTATCCCGACCCTGCGGCGGTGACGGAAGTGAAGCCTCGCCTGCCGCAGAGCGTGGTCCTGCACCATGAGACCTACAACGCCGCGCAGGAGACCCTGGCGGTGCCGGAGTACGACCAGGCGATGGTCGATTTCTCCAAGCGCAATGGCATGGGCGACGTGGACTGGTCGCAGCGTGCACTGTCGCGCGCCGGCAAGGTCGGTGGCATGAGCGGCCGGCACCAGATGACCGAGTTCCTGAAGACGCTTGGCTTCGGCATCAAGTAGCACGCGCCCGGGCCGGGCGCGGCGCCGGGGCGTCAACCCCGGCGCCGCTGCAGGCTACTTCTCGGTACTGCGGCCGCCGTGGCTTTGCTGGCCGCCTTTCCGCCCGGCCTCGCTGGCCTTGCTGCGGTCGTTGGCGAAGTTGCCCGGGTTGTTCTCCTTGCCCTGGTGCTGGCCACCGATGTGGCCCGCCTCCTTGGCCTTCTCGCGGTCGTTGGCAAAGTTGCCGGGGTTGCCCTTGCCGCCGCTGCCCTGACTGCCACCAGTATTGGCCATTGTCCGTTTTCCCTGTTGTTGTGCGATGACCCCCCGGTCATCACCGTCCCGCCAGCGAGAACGCTTCACGCGGCTGCGGTTTCCCATTCTTGTGCGGACGCGCTAGCGTTTTTCGTATTGACGGAGGGAACCATGGCACTTGCAACACCTGCGGCGATCCTTGCCGCGCTGTGGCAGCAGGCCGGTCTTTCGCCGGCAGCAATGCCCGAAGTGCGGCTGACAGGCACCGAACCGGCGCTTCCCTCGTCCTTCCGCATCGGCGCTGCGGCGCAGGCTACCGTCGCGGCCTCCGGCGCGGCGGCGGCGGCGATCTGGCTACGTCGCACGGGCCAGGCGCAGCGGGTCAGCGTGGACATGCGCCACGCGGCGGTGGAGTTCCACAGCGAGCATTACCTGAAGCTGGCGGGGCAGGAAGCCGCCGACGCCTGGGACAGCATCGCCGGCACCTACACCTGCGGCGACGGCCGCGTGGTGCGGCTGCACACCAACTTCCCGCATCATCGCGCTGGCATGCTGCGGCTGCTGGGCTGCGAGGGCACCCGCCCCGCCGTGGCCGCCGCGCTGAGGAACTGGCAGGCCTTCGCCTTCGAGGACGCCGCGGCCGAAGCAGGCATGTGTGCCTCGGCCATGCGCAGCTTCGCCGAATGGGACGCGCATCCGCAGGGCCGGGCGGTGGCGCAGCTGCCACCGGTGGAGTTGGTGAAGCTTGGCGAGGCCCCGCCCACGCCGCTGCCCAGCCTCGGGACGCGCCCGCTGGCGGGGCTGCGCGTGCTGGAGCTGACGCGCGTCATCGCCGGGCCGGTCTGCGGCCGCACCCTGGCGGCGCATGGTGCCGAGGTGCTGCACATCAGTGCCGCCCATCTGCCGAGCTTCGACCGGCTGAACGTGGACGTGAACCGCGGCAAGCGCAGCGCGCAGCTGGACCTGCGGACCACCGAAGGCCAGGCGCAATTGCGCCAGCTGGCGCAGGGCGCCGACGTATTCCTGCAGGGCTATCGTCCCGGTGCGGTTGCCGGCCATGGCTTCGAGCCGGCGCACCTGGCGGCGCTGCGCCCAGGCATCGTCTGCACCTCGCTGAGCGCCTATGGCGGCGTCGGGCCCTGGGGAGCGCGGCGCGGTTTCGACTCGCTCGTGCAGACGGCGTCCGGCTTCAACCATGCCGAGGCGCTGGCTGCCGGTACGGCGCCCCCGAAACCGCTGCCCTGCCAGGCGCTGGACCACGCCAGCGGCTTCCTGCTCGCCTTCGGCACCATGGCGGCGTTGCTGCGGCGGGCCGAGGAGGGGGGCTCCTGGCTGGTCAAGGCCTCGCTCGCCGGCACCGGCTGGTGGCTGCGCAACCTCGGCCGGCTGGAGCATGGCTTCGCCGCCGGCGTGCCGAGCTTCGAGGAGATACTGCCGTTGACGGAGCAGATGCAGACCGGCTTCGGCCAGCTCACGGCGCTGCGCGACGCCGCCGTGCTGAGCGAAACGCCGAGCCACTGGGCGCTGGGCTCGGTGCCGCTGGGCACGCATGCGGCAGCCTGGGCATAGCGCCAGGCCGCCGTGCCGGCGCTACTCGTAGATCATGCTGAGCGTCTCGGCGACCAGGGCAGGGCGGTCGCTGCCTTCCACCTCCACGCTGGCTTCCATGGTCAGCTGGGCGCCGCCCGGGCGCGGTTCCACGGCCTTGAGGGTGAGGTGGCCGCGGACCCGGCTGCCGGCCGGCACCGGCGCGGTGAAGCGCACCTTGTTGCTGCCGTAGTTCACCCCGCGGCTGCGCTTCTTCACCCGGAAGATGCTCTGGTTCAGCTTCGGCAGCAGGCTCAGCGTCAGGTAGCCATGGGCGATGGTCTTGCCGCCCGGCATCTCCTGCTTCGCCCGCTCGACATCGATGTGGATCCACTGGTGGTCGCCGGTCGCCTCGGCGAACTTGTCGATCATCGCCTGGTCCACCAGCAGCCATTCGCCATGGCCCAGCTTCTGGCCGACATGGGCCTTCAGTGCCTCGATGTCGTCGACTTCAAGCATCGTGTTCCTCCTGCGTTTCGCGGCGGAATTGCTCGCATATCGGCGCCGGCTTGGCCAGCGGGGCGGGTAGGTGTATCCGCGCTGCACCATGCGCTTCCATCCCGCCCCTGGCCGGCTGCCCGCCGGTCGCCGCATCTACGCCATCGGCGACGTGCATGGCTGCGACCGCCAACTGGCCGAGTTGCACGCCATGGTGGCGGAGGACCTGAAGCGCCGGCCGGCCAGGCTGGCAACGCTGGTTCATATCGGCGACTACGTCGATCGCGGGCCAGACAGCGCCGGCGTGGTGCGGCGGATCATGCAGGGCAGCCCGGCGCGCGGTCTCAACGTGGTGAACCTGATGGGCAACCATGAGCGCACCATGCTGGACGCGCTGGCCGGCCAACGCGCCGCGGCGACCGACTGGCTGTACTCCGGTGGCCGCCAGGCGCTGGACAGCTGGGGCGTGGCGCCGGAGCTGACGCCGGCCGAATGGCCCGAGGCGATCCCTGCCGCCGAGCAGCATTTCCTGGCCGGGCTGGCGCTGAGCCATGAGGAAGGCGGGTATTTCTTCGCCCATGCCGGGGTTCGGCCGGGCGTTCCGCTCCATGACCAGGCCGCCGAGGACCTGCTGCGCATCCGCCACGCCTTCCTGACCTCGGAGGCCGAGCACGGCGCCGTGGTGGTGCATGGCCATACGCCCGTGCGACAGGGGCCTGAGGTCTATGCCAACCGCATCAACATCGACACCGGTGCGGTATTCGGGCGGGAACTGACCTGCCTGGTGCTGGAAGACGAACGCCTGGCCTTCATGCAGGCCTGAACCGGGCGCCATGCAGGCCAGCTGACGTCTCGGTTCCCAGCGGTGCACGTCCGGGTCGACCCAGCGTGTCCGATGGCGCGGCAGGCGTCAGGGCTGCCGCCGCGGTGTTACCCCAGCACGCTGTACAGCAGCCAGGCCAGCAGCGCGGTGCCCCCGATGACCAGCGCGCCGCTGCCGAGGAACGCCATCACGTCGCTGCCGCTGTTGCTGGCTTCCTCGGGCTGCGTCACGCCCCGATGCCGGCGCGGCGCGGGGATATCGCCAAGATGCGAATCAGCGGCGGTGCGGCGGGGGGTATCGGCCATGCGCGTCGCTCCTGCGGTGGCGGGCACCGGCATGGCGCCGGGCCATGCCGAAGCACGAACGCACGACGACGCCGCCCGGACGCAGCGAAGCGAGCGAAAAATCGACGGAAGCGCGCGGCTCACGAGGCCGGAAATGGCTGTGGCCAAAAACAGCAAAACCGCGGTCCACGGGGTGGTCCCGTGCCGCGGTCGCTGGGTCTGTCCGTAACTGCGTCGCCGCAGCGACGCCGGCTTCAGAAGCCTTCGCGTTCCAGCCGCTTGCGCTCCACCTTGCGGGCGCGACGAACGGCTTCGGCGGCCTCACGGGCGCGGCGCTCGGACGGCTTCTCGTAGTGCCGGCGGAGCTTCATCTCCCGGAACACGCCTTCGCGCTGCAGCTTCTTCTTGAGCGCCTTCAGCGCCTGGTCAATGTTGTTGTCACGGACGACGACTTGCACGCGGCACAACCTCCTGCGGCCCTTTGGCCATGGGTGGGATAAATAGGATAACACGCCAGACAAGGGCACCGCTCAGGGCCACCAGGCCCCTCGCCAAACCCCCGATCCAGCGCGAAGGCCGTGCCTATAGCATGATTCGAAGTCGCGCCGGAAGCCCTCGCGGAAGGGCTTGTTCGCACCTAACTTGCTGGGCATGGCGATCCTGAAGATAGCCCGCATGGGCCACCCGGTGCTGCTGCAACAGGCTGCGGCCGTCGACGACCCGACCCTGCCGGAGTTGCGCCGGCTGGTGCGCGACATGGCCGAGACCATGCTGGATGCCGGCGGCATCGGCTTGGCCGCGCCGCAGGTGCACCTGCCGCTGCGGCTGTTCGTTTGGCGCAACGGAGAGGCGGTGGCGGCGCTGTTCAACCCGGTGCTGACCCCGCTGGGAGAGGAACGGGAGACGGCCTGGGAGGGCTGCCTCTCCATTCCCGGCCTGCGCGGCGCGGTAACCCGGCCGAAGCGCATCGCCTTCACTGGGCTGGATGCCGAGGGCGAGCCGGTGGAGGGCGACGCCGACGGCATCGCCGCCCGGGTGATGCAGCACGAGACCGACCACCTCGACGGCCTGCTCTACCCGATGCGGATGACCGACTTCACCCGCTTCGGCTTCGTGGAGGAGTTGGCCCGCGCCCAAGCACCATCCGAGGAGAGCAAGCGATGAGCGACGCCGCGATCCGCGCCATGCTGCCGCTGGCCGCAACGCAGGGCTGGACCTGGACCACGCTGCGCGCCGGCATGGCCGCGGCCGGCGAGGACCCCGCGCTGGCGGAAAGCGCCTTCCCCGCCGGGCCGGTGGCGGCCATCGCAGCCTGGGGCGACCTGGCCAACCGCGAGATGCTGGCCGCCGCCGGCGACCTCTCGGCATTGCGGATCCCGGCCCGGATCCGCCGGCTGGTGGAGGTGCGGCTGCAGCAGGCGGCACCGCACAAGGCCGCCGTCCGCGCCGCGCTGGCGCACCTGGCATTGCCGTGGAACCTGGCGCGCGGCCTGCGCTTCTCGGCCGCCACGGCGGATGCCATCTGGCGCGGTGCGGGTGACAGGTCCGCCGATTTCTCCTGGTATACCCGGCGCCTGTCGCTGGGCACCATCTACGCCGCCACGCTGGCCTGGTGGCTGCGCGACGAAGCCACCGACGTGGCGTCCGCGCTGGCCTTCCTAGACCGCCGGCTGGCCGACCTGGCCCGGATGCAGCGGCGAACCCGTTCTGCCTAACAGCGTTACGGATGTCCCTCGAACCAAGGAAAGGCATCCCATGCGTGGCGCATTGCTCTGGCTTCTCGGCATCCCCATTCCGGTGCTGATCCTGCTGTACCTCTTCCACATCATCTGAATTTTAATGCCCGCCGGAGTCGCTCCGGCGGGCAATACGCCTTCCTCACATCTGCGCGACCGGCTAAAACCGGCTCCCAAGGGGGGCGGCGCTGCTGGGCGGGCCTTCGTGTGGCACGACCGCATGCTCCCTTCACACTGGTTGGGAGACAGGCGCGATGAAGCGTTTTCGCAGTTTGGTCGCCGGGGTGCTTGCCCTGGCCATTACCTTGCCCGCCGCCGCGGCGCCCTGCGTGCAGCCGGTCGAGAAGGCTGGGTTCGACCTGCATGCCTTCCAGAGCCGACTGATGGTGGTCGCGCTGACCTGCCACGACGAAGGCGGCGCCGAGGCCGGCTACAACGGCTTGGTGCGTCGCTTCCAGCACGACCTCAAGGGCGCCTATGACCGCGTCATCGGCCACTTCCGCACCCGTGGCGGCAACCGCAAGTTCGACGACTACGTCACCAACCTGGCGAATACCCAGTCGCAGGAAAACATGGCGCAGGGCGACTTCCTGTGCCGCAACTATGCGCCGACCTGGGAGAAGCTGAACGCGATGACGACCATCGCCGAACTGGTCGAGCTCGCTGGCGCCACGCCTGGCCAGACCTTCTACCCGCTGGACGTCTGCGCCCCTCGGCCGCAGCGCGCCCCGGCGGCGCCGCGGCAGCGCGCCACGCAGGTGCACGCCGCCGCGCATTAGGCCGGATGCAGAAAGGGGCGCCCTGCGGCGCCCCTTCCCATTGCCCTGACCGGGTCCGGCCGCGGTTGAGGGCGTAGTCTACCGCAGCACGATCTCCACCCGACGGTTCTGCGGCTCGCGCACGCCATCCGCCGTCGGCACCAGCGGCCGGCTCTCGCCGAAGGCGGTGACGGTGATCTGGTTGCGCGCGACGCCATCGCGCACCAGTTCGCCGGCGACGGTCTCGGCGCGGCGCTGCGACAGGCGCTGGTTGTAGGCGGCGTCGCCCGAGCGGTCGGCGTGCCCGGCCACCTCGATGCGCGTCACCTGCATGCTGCGGGAGTTCTGCGCCGCCTCGGTGATGATCTCCCGTGCACGGCTGGTCAGGTCGGCGCGGTCCCAGTCGAAGAAGACCAGGTAGGTGCGCGCCGGCTGTACCGCCGGAGCCGGAGCCTGGGTCGGTGCGGCCATCGGCGGCGGCGGCGGCGTTGCCTGGTTGAAGGCGTAGCGCAGGCCGATCAGCACCGAGTGGTTCAGGTTCTCCATCTCCAGCTTGCCGCGGCTTGCAAGGCCGGTCGGGCCATAGGCCGTGGCGTTCAGCCGCGGCTCCAGCGTGCCGAGGAAACGGTACTCCGCGGTGAGCGACAGACCGCGAACGCCGAACTGGGTCAGCGGCACGGCAGCACCGATGATGCCCTGGTAGGCGAACCGGCCGGCGGTGTCGTTGATGCTCAGGCGCTGGCCGTTGGGCAGGCTGGTGGCGTTGACCTTGTTGAAGTCATCCCAGACATAGCCGGCGCCGATACCGAGATAGGGCTGCACGATGCTGGTCCCCAGCCCGAAATTGGCGAAGTCCAGGTCGTAGAAGGCATTGCCCATCACACCGTAGCTGCGCTGGCTGCCGCGGATGGCGCCGAACGGCGCGCCGGCACCGCGCAGCTTGTTCAGATCGTTGCTGCGGAAATTACCCTCGATCTCGGCCCGTACGCCATTGCCGAAGCCCCAGCCGAGGCTCATCAGCCCGACATAGCCGGCGTCGAACTCCGATTTCTGCCGACCGTTCAGGGTGCTGGCGGCACCGCCGAAACCGCGGCGGGTGTCGATGTGCTCGCGGTCCACCGGCTGGTTCCAGCCGATCGCCCCGCCGAGGTAGAGGCCGGTGACTGGCTGGGCGCTGGCCACGACCGGCGCTGCGACCAGCACGGTCGCGCCCAGCAGCGCATTGCGAAGTTTCGTCAAGACTGTGTCTCCCGTTCCCGTGGGCGGGCGGCGCGAACCCCGCGCGGGGTCGCTTCCGCCAGCGCGGCAAGTGCCAGAATGTCGGTGCGCCCTAGCGGTTCCGGTTCAGGCAACGCGGGCGGCCGACTGTGGCAAACAGGCCACGATCCCGGTGACGGGGACAGACAACAGCAGGTCAGGGCAAGCGGCTGTGATTGGTGGGCCCGGCACAGCGCACCGGACAAAAAGAAAGGGCGCCCGAAGGCGCCCTTTCCCAACTCAGCGAAGAGTTCGACCTGCTTAGCGCAGGACGATCTCGACGCGGCGGTTCTGCGGCTCGCGGACGTTGTCGGCGGTCGGCACCAGCGGGCGGCTCTCGCCGAACGCCTGGACGCTGATCGCGCCGCGGGCAACGCCGTCACGCACCAGCTGGGCGGCAACCGCCTCAGCGCGGCGCTGCGACAGGCGCTGGTTGTACGCCGCGTCGCCCGAACGGTCGGCGTGGCCGGCCACTTCGATGCGGGTGACGTTGGCGCGCTGCGCGTTGGTCGCCGCTTCCTTGATGATTTCGCGGGCGCGGGCCGTCAGGTCGGCGCGATCCCAGTCGAAGAACACCAGGTAGGTGCGGGCAACGCCAGCCGTCGGCGCGGGGGCCGGGGCCGGGGCGGCGGCCGGTGCCATCGGGGCCGGGGCGCCGAAGGCGTAGCGGAAGCCGATCAGGCCGCTGACGTTGTCGTTGGTCGGCTTGAAGGACGAAGCGCCCAGGCCCGACGTGCCGTGCGTCTGCGTGTGGATCGTCGGCGAGGTGGTGCCGAAGTAGCGGGCTTCAGCCGTCAGGCTCAGGCCGGGAACCATCGACGCCAGGCTGTAGGAAACGCCCACGATGCCCTGGTAGGCCAGCGCGCCACGGGTGTCGTTCACGCGGAACGAGTTCGTGCCGACGGCGCCACGATCCTGCACCTTGTCCCAGGCGTAGCCGACGCCAGCGCCGACGTACGGCGTGACGGGCAGGCCGAGGTTGATGTCGTAGAACGCGTTGACCATCGGGCCGTAGGACTGGGTGTAGCCAGTCTTCTGCGACGCGATGGCGCCACTCACGGTCGTGCGGCCGATGTCGTTCTGGCGGAAGTTGCCTTCCAATTCAGCGCGCAGGCCGTTGCCGAAGCCCCAGCCGATGCTGGCCAGGCCGAGGGCGCCGACATCGCGGCTCTTCAGCTTCACGCCAGCGTCGCTGGTGCTCGGGAAGCGGTAGTTCGCGCCCAGCCCACCAGCAATGTACAGGCCGTTGACAGGCTGGGCCTGTGCGGCAACCGGCAGCGCCAGAACAGTGGCGGCCAGCAGAACCTTCTTGAGGCTCATGGTTTTCTCTCCTCGGTCCCGTTCAAGATCAAATCGCGGCGCTGACCCTGGGATCGACTCCAGCACTGCGTGTCCGCAACCTAACACCGACTGGGGCTGCTGGAACCCCAATGCGACCATTTCCGCATCAATGTGGCGGCAAAGACACAGGCGCGGATGGCAACTTTGTCACAGGCCGGCCAGGGCAGCCGCATCGGCCATGCCAGCCAGGCTACCGAGGGGCAGCAAGCGATTGGCATGGCCCAATTTCCGCCCCGGCCGGGCTGCCGCCTTGCCGTACAGGTGCGGCGCCATGCCGGGCGTGGCCAGCAGGCCCGGCCACAGCGCAAGACCCTCGGGGCCAACCAGGTTCTTCATCACGGCATCGTGGTGCCGGCTGGGGTCGGCCAGCGGCAGGCCGGCCACGGCCCGGACATGCTGCTCGAACTGGCTGGCCAGGCAGGCATCCATGGTCCAATGGCCGGAGTTGTGCGGCCGCGGTGCAATCTCATTGCCCAGCAGCGTGCCGTCGGCCAGCACGAACAGCTCCAGCGCCAGCACGCCGATCAGGCCGAGCGCCTCGGCCACCTCCCCGGCATGGCGCCGGGCGAGCGCTGCCGTCGGCGCCGGCACCCGTGCCGGAGCGAAGCTGAGGTCCAGGATGTGGTCGCGGTGGCGGTTCTCCACCGTGTCGTACACCGCCAGCGACCCGTCCGCCCCCCGCGCGGCAATGGCGGAAACCTCGGCCACGAAGGGTACGAAGGCCTCCAGGATCAAGGGCCTGGGCGACAGCCGGGCATAGGCCGGCGCCAGGTCGGCCGTGGTGCGCAGCACGGCCTGGCCGCGGCCATCATAGCCCATGCGGGTGGTCTTCAGCACCGCGGGCAGGCCGATTTCGCCCACCGCGGCGGCCAACCCGGCCTCGTCGTGCACCGCCCGCCAGGGCGCCACCGGCACGCCGGCCCGGGCGAGGAAGGCCTTTTCGGCCAGCCGGTCCTGGCACACCTGCAGCACGCCCACCCCGGGACGGCAGGGCGCCAGCGGTTCCAGCGCGGCCAGCGTGGCGGCGGGGACGTTCTCGAACTCGAAGGTCACCACATCCACCGCGGCGGCGAAGCGAGCCAGCGCGGCGGCGTCCTCATAGGCGGCGATGGTGTGGGCGGCGGCCACCTGCATGCCGGGGCTGTCGGCCTCGGGCGCGAAGACATGGCATCGGTACCCCAGCCGCGCGGCCGCCAGGGCGGACATGCGCCCCAACTGCCCGCCGCCGAGGATGCCGATGGTGGCGCCAGGGGCCAGCGGCGCGGTCACGCCACGGTATCCGGCACGGCTTCGGTCTGCGCTGCGCGCCAGGCGTCCAGCCGGTCGGCCAGCGCCGGGTCCGCCAGCGCCAGGATGGCTGCGGCCAGCAACGCCGCGTTGATGGCGCCGGCGCGGCCGATGGCCAGCGTGCCGACCGGCACCCCGCCCGGCATCTGGGCGATGCTCAGCAGGCTGTCCATGCCCTTCAGCGCGTGGCTCTCCACCGGCACGCCGAGGACGGGCAACGGGGTCATGCTGGCGGCCATGCCCGGCAGGTGGGCGGCGCCGCCGGCCCCGGCGATGATGACCTTCAGCCCGCGGCCGCGCGCGCTGCCGGCGTATTCCACCAGCCGTTGCGGCGTGCGATGCGCCGAGACCACCCGGCATTCGTGCGGGATGCCCAGCTTTTCCAGCGTTTCGGCCGCGTTCCGCATGGTCTCCCAGTCGGAACGGCTGCCCATGATGACCCCGACGATGGGGGCGACGATCTCGGCCATGGCGCAACCTCAGGCGATGATGTCGGGCACCAGGCGGCTCTCCAGCCAGGAGATCTCGTCCTTCAGCTTCAGCTTGCGCTTCTTGAGGCGCTGGATCTGCAACTGGTCGCCCTTGTCGGCCTCGATCCGGGCAATGACGGTGTCGAGGTCACGGTGCTCGCTGCGCATCTCGTGCAGGCGGCGCAGCAGGGAATCGCGGTCTGCGAGCATCGGATATGAACCCAGTCTGACGACGCTTTAAGGATGCATTCGACGGTGGGGCGGCATTAGCATGGCAACCCCCTGGCCGCCCAGCAGGACCGGGCGACCAAGGGTCTTACCCATCCAGGTCCGGAAGAGGAAGCCGCATGATCAACCCGCCCAGGCTCCGTTCCCTCGAAGACAAGCACGCCACGCTGGAGCGCCAGATCGCCAGCGAGGATGCCCGCCCGAGGCCGAATGAGGATGCACTGGGCCGGCTGAAGCGGGAAAAGCTGCGACTGAAGGAAGAAATAGAGCGGCTGCGCCAGCGGCACTGACCGCGCCGGCACAGCGGCGGGGGCGACGTGTCCTCAGGCCGCGTCGTGTTCCTCGTCCATCGGCAGCGGCTCGGCGGTCAACGGGCCGCCGGCCGCGATTAACGCCGCGTTCAGGTCGCCCTGGCTGCACAGGCCGAGGATGACGGGGTCGCGCGGCTTGATGTTGGCGCTGTTCCAATGGGTGCGGTCACGCACCTTGGCGATGGTCTCCTTGGTGGTACCCAGCAGCTTGCCCACCGCGATGTCGCTGAGCTGCGGATGGTGGCGCAGCACCCAGGCAATGGCGTCCGGCCGGTCGTTGCGCTTGGACACCGGGGTGTACTTCGCGCCCTTGCCGCGGGCCTTCGGCACCGGGGAACCGGTCTCGACGATCTTCAACCGCAGCGCCGGGTCGGCCTCGCAACGGGCGATCTCCTCGCGCGTCAACTGGCTGTTCAGCACCGGATCGTAGCCGATGATGCCCTGGGCCACCTCGCCATCGGCGATGGCCTGGACCTCCAGCGGGTGCATGCCGACGAAATCGGCAACCTGCTCGAAGGTCAGGGACGTCTTTTCAATCAGCCACACGGCGGTGGCCTTGGGCATCAATGGCTGGGTCATCGGCGAAAACCTTTTGGCGGCGGCAGGGGTGGGGCAGGCAGCCCGTCAGCCCCCCAACCGGGGCGTTGCGTGGCATATAGAGAGGGTGCCGGGCGGGGTCAAAGCCCGGCAGCAGCTTTTGAGACGGAGGCAAGAGAATGTTCGACGAGGACGGGCCCCGGCCCCGCGGCAGCTTCACCCCGCCGGTGCTGGACAACTGGGGGGTGGAGGACCTGCGCGCCTGGATCGCCACCCTGCAGGCCGAGATCGCCCGCGCCGAGGCCGCGATCCGCAGCCGGGAGGCCCAGCGCAACGCGGCCGACGCCTTCTTCCGCCGGCCGCCTGGCTAGGTGGCAGCCGCCGTTCAGCCCAGCCGCCGCTTAACCCAGCCGCCCGAACAGCCCGGCGCAGCGCGTCACCAGCGCGGTCGTGGTGGCGAAGACCTCGGCGCCCGCGGCGGTCAGCGCCGCGGTCTTGCTCGCCAGCGTGCCGGCGCCACCATAGATCAGCGCGCCGGCATGGCCCATGGCGACGCCCTCCTTCGCCTCCCGCCCCGCCAGCAGGCAAAGCACCGGCTTGCCAAGGGGCCGTGCCGCCAGCGCGGCGGCGAACTCCTCCTCCTCGGTGCCGCCGACCTCGCCGATCAGCACCACGGCCTCGGTGGGGCCGTGCTGGGCCATCAGCGGCAGCAACTCGGCGAAGCGGGTGCCCTTCACCGCATCGCCGCCGACACCCAGCCATAGCGACTGGCCAAGGCCCAGTTGCACCAGGCGGAAGCCGACCTCATAGGACAGCGTACCTGACTTGGTCAGCAGCGCGACCGGACCGGGCGCCAGCGCGACATTGGGCAGGAAGCCCAGCTTGGCCTGGCCGGGCAGGGCGATGCCGGGCGTGGAGGCGCCGATCCAGGTGACGTTGTGCTGCCGGGTCAGCCGGCGCAAATGCAGCGCATCGTGTACCGGCACGCCCTCCGCAATGGTGACGATGAGGGTGATGCCGGCGGCGACGGCTTCCTCCACCGCGCTCCGGGTTTCCAGTGGCGGCACCATGCAGATGCTGGCGCTGGCGCCGGATTCGCGCACGGCGGCGAGGCAGTCGGTAAAAAGGGGGATGCCGTCGATGGTGCCGCCGGCCTCGCGCAGGCTGGTGCCGGCTGCGATGTTGGTGCCGTAGTCGCGCATCAACTGGGTGTGGCGGCGGCCCATGCGGCCGCTGGCGCCCTGCACCAGCACCGGCGTGCGGGCGGAGAATTCGGCCAGCGCCTTCATGCCGCGTACTCCGCCACGCGGGCGATGCTGGGTTCCAGGTCCTCGAAGATGGCGATGTCCGGCCGTGCCGCGGCCAGCCAGGCGCGGGCTTCCTCGCTGCCATTGCCGACCAGGCGGGCGACGACGGGCACGCCGCCGCAGGGCTGGGCTTGAAGGGCGGCGGCGAGGAGTTGCGCGAACTCCCGCTGGTCCGTGATGCCGGCGAAGATGTTGACGAAGAGGACGCGTAGGCTGGGGTGCTCGCTGAGCCACTCGAGTACGCGGATCAGCCGGGCGGGGCTGCCGCGCAACTGGCCGGTGCGGATGTCCAGGAAGTTGATCGGGTGGGCGCCGCGGGCGGTCAACTCGTCCACCAGCATCATGGAAAGCCCGGCGCCGGTGGTGATGAGGCCGATGCTGCCCTTGGGGTCCAGTTCGACGTAGTCGAAGCCTTCGTCCAGCTTGCGCAGGGCGTCCGGATACAGCGCGGCGTTGGCGCGCAGCAGGGATTCTTGCCCGGGCTGGCGATGCAGCGCATTGCCGTCCAGCACCAGCTTGGCATCGCCCGCGATGGCGCCGCATGGGCCGACGAAGAGCGGGTTGATTTCGGCCAGCATCAGCTCCTCCCGCAGGAACAGCGTGGCGAGCCTGGCGCCGACCTCGCGCACCGCGGCGTCATCCGTCAGCGCGGCCAGCGCGGCGGTGATGCTGGCTTCATCCGGGGCGCAGAGGCGGGTGAGGGCGGGGGTCAGCGCGTGGCTCTCTACCTCCACGCCGCCCTCGGCGATGAAGGTGACGCGCAACGCGCCGGCGCCGGCGTCCAGCATGATGGAGAGGTAGCATTCGCGGCCGGTGGCGGGTGCTTCCACCAGGCAGGCGTGAACTGCGTGGCCCTTGATGCTGCTGCCGAGGATGCGGGCCAGCGCGGCCTGCGTCTCCGCGGCGTCTCGGCACAGCGCCACGCCGCCGGCCTTGCCGCGGCCACCGACAGTGACCTGCGCCTTGACCACGCGCGGTGCCTGCGGCGGCGCCCAGGTGGCGTCGCTGATGACCAGGCCTTCAGGCACGGCGATGCCGTAGTGCCGCAGCAGCGCCTTGCCGTCGCTCTCGACCAGCAGCATCAGAAGTAGCCCAGCGCGAGGATGCCGTCGGTGTCCATGTCGCCGCTGACGATCTTGCGGCCAATCAGGTCGCGCAGCGTCTCGCTGGCGCCGCCGCCCAACGAGCCGTAGCGCGCGCCGCGATAGAGGCGCGAGACCGGGTATTCATCGGTGAAGCCGAAGCCGCCATGCACCTGGATCGCTTCGCCGGTCACGCGGATCGCCATCTCGTTGGTGAAGACCTTGGCGGTGGCGGCCAGGAAGGGGTCGGGGAAGGGGTTGGCGGTCCAGCAGGCGCGGTACAGCAGGCCGCGCGCGGCTTCGATGTCCTTGTACATGTCCGCCAGCTTCCAGCGGATACCCTGGAAATCCGCGATCGGCTTGCCGAAGATCGGCCGCTCCCGCACGTACTTCACCGCCTCGTCGAAGGCGCCTTCCGCCAGGCCCAGGCTGATGCTGGGGTTCAGGCAGCGCTGGGTGTTGAAGGCGTTGAGCAGCTTCTTGAAGCCGTCCTCGCGGATGACGATGTTTTCGTCCGGCACTTCCAGGTCGTTGAACTGCACCTCGTGCAGGTTCTCGCCGCCCATGGTGTGGTAGGTGCTGGTCACCTCCAGGCCAGGCGTGCCCTTCTCGATCAGCACGCAGCCGATGCCCTCACGGCCCGGCTTGCCCTCGATGCGGGTGAAGACGACGAACATGCCGGCTTCCTCGGCGCGGCTGATCAGCGTCTTCACGCCGTTGATGACCCAGCGGTCGCCCTTGCGCGTGGCATTGGTGCGGTAGTTGCGCACATCGGTGCCGGCATGCGGTTCCGTCATGCAGATGCTGAGAATGCAGTCGCCGCTGACCACCTGCGGCAGGATGCGTTCGCGGATGCTCTCGGGCGCGTAGTGGCTGATGACGCGGGTCTGCACCCCGGCCTCGCCCAGCACCGCCATGGCGGTGGG
>CAIMOR010000567.1 GCA_903843125.1 uncultured Rhodospirillales bacterium | reverse complement strand
TGGACGCACTGCCCGGCGGCGCGCCGGAGCCGGCCATGCTGGCCCGGCTGCGCGGCTGGAACGGCGACTATGCCGCCACGGCCGAGGCGCCGCTGGTGTTCGAGCTGCTGCTCGGCCAGCTGGCGCCGGCGGTGGCCGCGGCGAAGGGGCTGCGGGCGGACAGCGGCTGGGGCGCGCTGACCACCTTCCTGCTGCGCGACCTGGACAGCCTGCCGAACCGCGAGGCGCTGCTGCGCGAGGCCGCCAGCCGCGCCGCGCCGCTGGCCGCGCAGTGGCGCAGCTGGGGCGAGGTGCATCGGCTGCGCGCGGCGCATTGGCTGGTGAACCTGCCCTTGCTTGGGCGGCGCTTCGTGCTGGGCACCTCGCCGGTGGGTGGCTCGCGGGAGACGCCGATGAAGACCGGGCATGGCTTCGTCACCGGCCCGCACGAGGTCAGCTTCGGTTCCATGGCGCGCCAGGTCAGCGACATGGCGGACCCCGACGCCAACTGGTTCACGCTGTGGGGCGGCCAGGATGGCTGGCTCGGCAGCGCCGGCTTCGCCGACCAGGTGCCGCTGTGGCAGCGGCGGGAGGGTATCCGCATGCCGCTGCGCCCGGAGACCGTGGCGGCGGAGTTCCCCACCGTGACCCGGCTGGACCCGGCGCCTTGAAGCCACCGCCGTTCGACGCCACGCCGTTCATGCGCGCGCTGGCCACGGCGCGGGTGGCGCAGCTGCGCCGGCTGGACCCGGTGGCGGCGCAGCGCCGGGTGCTGGCGCGGCTGCTGAAGCGGGCCGCCGGGACACGGTTCGGCGAGGCGCACGGCTTTGCCGGCATCGGCGATGTCGCGGCCTATCAGGCGGCGGTGCCGCTGCGCGATTACGAGGCGTTCTGGCGCGAATGGTGGCAGCCGGCCTATCCGGTGCTGCGCGACGTCAGTTGGCCCGGGGTGGTGCCGTATTTCGCGCTGTCGTCGGGCACCACCAGCGGGCGGACCAAGTACATCCCGGTGACCGCGGCCATGGTGCGGGCCAACCGGCGCGCCGGCTTCGACACGCTGGCCTGGCACTTCGCCAACCATCCGCGCAGCCACATCTTCGCCGGGCTGGCCTTCATGCTGGGCGGCAGCACGGCGCTGGAGCAGGTGGCGCCGAAGGGAATGCCGAGCGTGCGGCAGGGCGACCTTTCCGGCATTGCCGCGGCCGAGATTCCGCGCAGCCTGCGGCGCTGGAGCTGGCCGCCGGCCGAGCTGGCGCTGGAAGCCGACTGGGACCGCAAGCTGGCCGCCCTGGCGCGGCAGACGCCGGCCAGCCGCGTGCACGTGCTGACCGGCACGCCAAGCTGGCTGCTGATGCTGCTGGAGCAATTGCCGCCGCTGCCGAAGCTGGAACTGCTGGTGCATGGCGGCGTGGCCTGGGGGCCGTATCGCGAGCGGATCGCGCCCTTCCTGCCGCCGGGCTGCGAGACGCGGGAGGTGTATCCGGCCAGCGAGGGCTTCATCGCCGCCGCCGATGCCGGGGAAGGCGAGGGGCTGCGGCTGAACCTGGACCGCGGCATCTTCTTCGAGTTCGTGCCGGTGGAGGAGTTGGGGCGCGAACGGCCGGTGCGGCATTGGGCGGAGACGATCGAGACCGGGCAGGACTACGCGGTGGTGCTGACCACCTGCGCCGGGCTGTTCGGCTATGTGCTGGGGGACACGGTGCGCTTCGTCTCCCGCACGCCGCCGCGGCTGCTGGTGACCGGGCGCACCAGCTACCAGCTCTCGGCCTTCGGCGAGCACCTGCACGGCGCCGAGATCGAGGCGGCGCTGCTGGCGGTGGCGCCGGCGGTGCGGGAATACACGGTGGGGCCGGTGTTCGCCGGCGCGCGCGGGCATCACCACTGGCTGGTGGAGAGCGAGGCGGCGGTGGACGCCGCGGCGCTGGATGCGAAGCTCTCGGCGTTGAATGCAGACTATTCGGCGCATCGCCAGGGCGGGCAGCTGCTGGCGCCGGTGGTGACGCGGCTGCCGCCCGGCCGGTTCAACGCCTGGATGCGGGCGCAGGGCAAGCTGGGCGGCCAGCACAAGGTACCGCGCGTCATCGCCGACCCCGCGCGCTTCGCCGCGGCGGCGGCTAGCCTGACGGCCCGGGACTGAGGTTGGCGGCGGCCGCCTTCACCGCGGCGGCAACCTGGCCGGGGCTGCCGACCAGGTTGGCCAGCAGCAGCGCCAGCTTGGCCAGGAACAGCTCGCGCCGGTCGGGCGGCACCGCGTCGATCGCCTCGGACAGCAGGTCGTAGACCGCCTCCAGCTCCGCCACGGTCAACGGCTTCGCGCTCATGCCGCGGCCCTGCCGCAGGCGATGGCGAGCGCCGCGGCGATATCGGCGGCGGCCGGCGCCGGCCAGCGGGCGCAGACATGCAGGTCCGGCCGGGCCAGGTAGGCCACGCCCGG
>CAIMOR010000566.1 GCA_903843125.1 uncultured Rhodospirillales bacterium | reverse complement strand
TGCTGGCGCTGGCCGGCGGGCTGCTGCTGCGCCATGGCCGGCGGCAACGCGCCGCGGCGCTGGCCGGCGCCGTGGCCGCGGATGCGCGGCTGCGCGCGGCGCTGGAGCGGGCGGCCGCGAAGGAAAGGCTGCTGGGCCAGGTGCTGCACGGGCTGGACCTGGGCGCCTGCCTGCTGGACGGCGAGCTGCGCCTGCTGGCCTGGAACGACAGCTTCGCCGCGCTGGCCGGGGTTTCGCCCCAGGCGCTGCGCCGCGGCGTGGCAATGGACGAGCTGGACACGGCCGGCGGCACCCCGTCGCGCGAATCGGGCGCCATCCGCACCGCGCTGCCGCATCGGCTGGGCGAGGTTCAGGCGCGCCGGAACGGCTGCGCCATGCGGTTCCGCCCGGACGGCAGCCGGGTGCAGGACCGTTGGACCTGGCTGGAGGAGGGGCTGCTGCTGACCAGCCGCCTGGTGGCGGAACCGGCGCACGAGTCGCGGCCTGTCGCCACGCCTGCGCTGGCCGACCTCTGCGCCGAGGAGTTGCGCAAGCGCCTGCCCCTGCTGCTGGAGGCGGCAACGGCCGGCAATGCCGGGCAGGCCCGGGCGGAAGCCCATGCCATGCGCGGGGTCGCCGCCAATTTCGGGCTGGCGGCGCTGGCCGAGAGCCTCTCGGCGCTGGAAGCCTCGGCGCGGGCGCAGCGGGTGCCGGAACTGCAGCTGGCCGCCCGGGCCCTGCCGCCCGAGGTTGACGCCGCGCTGGCCAGCCTGCTCAGCCGGGCCGCCTGAGCCCGGCCGCTTCGGGCCTTGGGCTCGGCTGCCCTTGCCATCGGCGGCGCGCGGACCAACCTTGCCGACATACCTTCGGACGGAGCCGAGCATGTTCCTGCGCAATGCCGCCATGGCCACAGCCGTTGCCTTCAGCGGTGCGGCCTTCGCCGCGGGTGCCGCCGCCGGCCTTGGCCTCGGGCTGGCTGCCGTCGGCACCGCCTGCGTCGCACGGCGCGCCATGAAGCGCCGCGGCAACTGGGGCAAGGGCGGCAAGGATGAGCGCGACGAGATCGTCGCCAGCCTGTCCGGCGACGATGAGCCGCACCCCGGCGTGCCTAGTCCGGAATGATCGCGGTCGCCTCGATCTCGACCCGCGCTTCCGGCTCCACCAGCGCGCCGACCTGGACCAGCGTCATCGCCGGGAAGTGGCGGCCCAGCACCGCACGGTAGGCCAGCCCCAGCTCGGCCAGGCTGCTGCGGTATTCGGCGATGTCGGTGACGAACCAGGTCAGCCGGGCGATGTGTTCCGGCCCGCCGCCGGCCTCTCGCACCACGGTTATCACGTTGACCAGCGCCTGCTTGACCTGGCCGACGAAGCCCGGCGCGAAGCGGCCATGACTGTCCCAGCCGATCATGCCGCCGACGATGATGTGGCGGCCGCGGCCTTCCATGCCGTTGGCGTAGCCCTTCGGCAGCGGCCAGCCGGCGGGTTGCAGCACCTTCAGGCTCATGCGCCGAGACCCCGGCGCAGGGCGAAGCGTTGCAGCTTGCCGGTTTCCGTGCGCGGCAGGGCGGCGACGAACTCGACCGCGCGCGGATATTTGTAGGGCGCGATCGTCGCCTTCACATGCGCCTGCAGCGCCGCCGCCATCGCTGCATCGGCGGTCTCGCCTGGCTCCAGCACCACATAGGCCTTCACGATCTGCCCGCGCTCCTCATCCGCCACGCCGACCACGCCGCATTCGCGCACCGCCGGGTGGGCCAGCAGGGCCGATTCCACCTCCGGCCCCGCGATGTTGTAGCCGGCCGAGACGATCATGTCGTCGCTGCGCGCCTGGTACCAGAAATAGCCATCCGCATCCTGGATGTAGCTGTCGCCGGTCAGGTTCCAGCCGTGCTGGACGTAGGCGGCCTGGCGCGGGTCCGCCAGGTAGCGGCAGCCGGTCGGGCCGCGCACGGCCAGCCGGCCGACGGTGCCGAGCGGCACCTCGGCGCCGCTTTCGTCCACGACACGCGCCTCGTAGCCCGGCACGGGCAGGCCGGTGCTGCCGGGGCGCAGGGCCTCGTAGGGCGCACCGATGAAGATGTGCAGCATTTCGGTGGCGCCGATGCCGTCCATCAGGCGCAGGCCGGTGGCGCGCTCCCAGGCCTCGAACACCGGCTTCGGCAGTGCCTCCCCGGCCGAGACGCAGCGGCGCAGGCTGGCGAGGTCGTGCGCCGGCGCGGCGGCGGCCATGGCGCGCCAGGCGGTGGGGGCGGTGAAGCACACCGTCGCGCGATGCCGGGCGATGGCGACGAGCAGCTCCTCGGCGCCGGCCTTTTCCAGCAGCACCGCGCTGGCGCCGACGCGGAACGGGAACAGCACCAGCCCGCCCAGGCCGAAGGTGAAGGCCAGCGGCGGCGAGCCGATGAAAATGTCGGTCGGCTGCGGCTTCAGCACCTCGGCGGCGTAGGCGTCGCAGATCGCCAGCATGTCGCGGTGGAAATGCAGCGTGCCCTTCGGCTCCCCGGTGGTGCCGCTGGTGAAGCCGATCAGGCAGACGTCGTCGGCCGCGGTGTCGCAGGCGGTGAAGTCGGGGCTGGCCGTGGCGCACAGCGCTTCCAGCGTCCCGTCTCCCCAGCAGGTGGTGTTGCGCAGGTACGGCGCTTCGGCCTGGTGCAGCTCGGCGGCCAGCCGGGCGTCGCACAGCGCGTGGCTGATGCGCGCCTTGACCAGCATGGCGCCGAGTTCCCGCGCGCGCAGCAGCGGCATGCTGGCGACGACGACGCCGCCGGCCTTCAGCACGGCGAAGTAGGCGGCGACCATCCAGGCGTTGTTGGCGCTGCGCAGCAGCACGCGGTTGCCGGGCACCAGGCCGAGTTGGCCGACCAGCACATTGGCGATGCGGTTCACCCGCTCGGCCAGTTGACGGTAGGTCAGGGTTTCCGCCGGCGTGATGAGGGCGGGGTGGTCGGCGCGCGTGGCCAGGTTGGCGTCCAGCAGCGCCGTCGCGCAGTTCAGCCGCGCCGGGTAGCGCAGCGCCGGCAGGGTGAAGCGCAGCTCCGGCCATTGCTCGCGCGGTGGCAGGTTGTCGCGACAGAAGCTGTCGCGATGGCCGCTCTCGTTCGTCATCCCATGCATGGCCGCCTCCGTTGCTCGGTTGCGCCGCGTGACTGCGTTCCTCGGTGGCCGCCTCGGCCGATCCGCCCTAGTTTCCCTTGAACTCCGGCCGCCGCTTGGCCACGAAGGCGTCGTAGGCGCGGCGGAAATCCTGCGTCGTCATGCACAGCGCCTGGGCGACGGCCTCGGCCTCGATCGCCTGCTCGACGCTCATGGCCCATTCCATCGCCAGCATGCGCTTGGTCATGGCGTGGCCGAAGGCGGGGCCGGCGGCGATCTCCTGCGCCAGCTTCTGCGCGGCGTCCGCCAGGGCTTCCGGCGCGTGGACGGCGTTGAAGAAGCCCCATGCGTGGCCTTCCTCGCCGCCCATGCTGCGGCCGAGGTAGAGCAACTCGCTGGCGCGGCCCTGGCCGATGATGCGGGGCAGGATCGCGCAGGCGCCCATGTCGCAGCCGGCCAGGCCGACGCGGTTGAACAGGAAGGCCACCTTCGCGCGCGGCGTGGCCAGACGCAGGTCGCTGGCCATGGCGATGATGGCGCCGGCGCCGGCGGCCACGCCATCGACCGCGGCGATGATCGGCTGCGGGCAGGCGCGCATGGCCTTGACCAGCTCTCCGGTCATGGCGGTGAACTGCATCAGGCCACGGGTGTCGCGGCCGAGCAGCGGGCCGATGATCTCGTGCACGTCGCCGCCCGAGCAGAAATTGCCGCCCTGCCCGGTGATGGTGAAGACTGTCACCGTCTCGTCCTGCGTTGCCGCGCGGAACAGGCGGGCGAGCTCGCCGTAGCTGTCGAAGGTCAGCGGATTCTTGCGCTCCGGCCGGTTCAGCGTGATGGCGGCGACCGCGCCCTCGACGCTGAGCAGGAAATGCTCCGGCCTGAATGCCGCAAGGCTCATGTTGCTTCCTCCCGCAGGGCAGCTGAAATGCTCGCCTTGGCGCGCCCCAACAGCTTGTGCAGCGCCGCCTGGTCGGCCGGCCCCAGCCCCGCGAACAGCTCGGCGACCCAGCCCTCATGCGCGGCCGACTGACGGGCGAATTCGCGCCGGCCGCGCGCGGTCAGCCGCAGGCTCTGCTCCCGCCGATCCGCCGCGTTCACGCGCCGCTCGATCAGCCCTTCGGCTTCCAGCCGCGCCGCAAGGCCGGTCACGTTGCCGTTGCTCACCATCATGCGGCGGGAGACCTCGCCCAGCGTCAGCGGGCCGGCGCGCTGCAGCTGCGCCAACAGGTCGAAGCGCGGCAGCGTGGTGGCGAACTGCACGCGCAGGCGCCGGCGGATTTCCGCCTCCACCATCGTCGTCGTGGTCAGCAGCCGCAGCCACAAGCGCAGTTCGTCCTTGTGGCCGGCGGGGCTGTCGGCCAAGGCGGTTTCGGCGTCGATCGGGCGCTGGTCGTCGGGGCTCATGCCTCGCCCCCGGCGATGGGCAGCGCGACGCCGTTCACCGCGCCGGCGAGGCAGAGGTAGAGCACGGCCTCGGCAACCTCCTGCGGCTGCACCAGGCGGCGCTGCGGGTTGTGCGCGGCCAGGTTGGCGCGGGCCTGGTCAGCGTCGCGGCCGGTGGTGGCGGCGATGCGGGCGATGCTTTCGGCCAGCAGCGGCGTTTCGGTGAAGCCCGGACAGACCGCGTTGACGGTGACGCCCTTGGCCGCAACCTCCAGCGCCAGCGCGCGGGTGAAGCCGAGCAGCGCGTGCTTCGCCGCGGTGTAGGCGGTGACGTAGGCGTAGCCCTTCAGCGCCGCGGTTGAAGCGACGTTGACGACGCGGCCGAACCCCTGCGCCAGCATGGCCGGCAGCACCGCCTGCGTCGCGGCGACGGCGCCGAGCAGGTTGACGCCGAGCATGCGCTGCCAGAGTGCGGCATCCGACTTCAGGAACGGCGCGGATTCCGCGGCGCCGGCGGCGTTGACCAGCATGTCGCAGAACGGCAGCGCGGGCAGGGCGGTGACATCGGCCACCAGGAACGCCGAGGCGGCGCCGGTGGCGATGGCCTCCCGCAGCGGCGCTTCGCGGCGGCCGAGCACGGTGACGCCGGCGCCGGCCTCGCTCAGCGCCCGGGCGCAGGCCAGGCCGATGCCGCTGCCGCCGCCGGTGACCAGCACCTTCCGCCCGGAGAGCAATCCTGCCATGCGACCTCCTCGATGCTTGAAGCCTAAAGCGATTTCGCGCCGCTGCGCAAGAACGGATTCCCTTGCGCCGATTTGGTTGAAGCCTAAACTATCGGGCAACCCCAGCGGAGGTTCAGGCGATGCGTATCGCGGTGATCGGCGGCGGCCCGGCCGGGCTCTACTTCGCCATCCTGATGCAGCGCGACCACCCGCAGGCGCGCATCACCGTGGTCGAGCGCAACC
>CAIMOR010000565.1 GCA_903843125.1 uncultured Rhodospirillales bacterium | reverse complement strand
TACGGTCCCGGGTCGGGTTGCAGGCAAATCCTCGCATCCGCCGCAGTCCACCCCGTGCTGGCCGCCTTTTCGGGGTAGACACGGCGGTGCGGGGTCGCGCCGGCGCCCCACAGGCCGCGACATCTTCAGACACAGCCCGACAACGCCTGGACAGGGTCCGGCGAGACGGCGCTTCACGTATACGATTAAGGGAATGTACCGGCCCGAGGTTAACAAACCCCGAATGAGATGGCCCGACGGCGCGCGGTGACCCCTGCTCGTGCAGGTGGTGTGCCCGGTGGGATTCGAACCCACGGCCATTCGATTAAAAGTCGAATGCTCTACCACTGAGCTACGGGCACGTAGCCGGGGCCGCAGGTGGCACCGGCCGGGGCGTGAAAAGCCCCGGCCGCCGGTATTGTCAAGCCAAGCCTCGAATCAGGCCTCGTCGGTCGGGATGTCGGCAAGGATGCGCGCGCGGGTGATCTTGTCCGGGCCCTGCACCATGCCCGAGCCGCCGCTGCCGCGCTTGATCTTGTCGACGTTCTCCATGCCCTGCGTCACCTTGCCCCAGATGGTGTACTGGCCGTCCAGGTGGCTGCTGGGCGCGAACATGATGAAGAACTGGCTGTTCGCGCTGTCCGGGTTGTTGGTGCGCGCTGCGCCCAGCGTGCCGCGCTGGAAGCGCGCCTTCTGCGGCGAGGAGAACTCCGCGGGCAGGTCAGGCAGATCGCTGCCGCCGGTGCCGGTGCCGGTCGGGTCGCCACCCTGGGCCATGAAGCCCTCGATGACGCGGTGGAACGGCGTGCCGTCGTAGAAGCCGCGGCGCACCAGGGTCTTGATCCGCTCGACATGCAGCGGCGCCAGGTCCGGGCGCAGCTCGATGACGATCTTGCCGTGCGGGATCTCCAGCACCAGCGTGTCCTCGTCCTTCGGGTCGGCAACGCGGGCCGGTGCGGCCGGTGCGGCCGCTTCCGCCGGGGCTTCCATCGGCACGTCGGCGGCGGGCGTCTCGGTCGCCGGCGTCGCTTCCGGGTTGGTCTCGTCGCTCATCATTCTGTCCTTGCGTGTTCAGGCGTTTACCAGGCGGGCCTTCAGCAGGCGGTCGGGGTTCTGCACAATCCCGTCCCGGCCACTGCCGCGCTTGATCTTGTCGACCGCGTCCATGCCGGCGATGACCTGGCCCCAGATGGTGTACTGGCCGTCCAGGTTCGGCGAGGGCGCGAACATGATGTAGAACTGGCTATTGGCGCTGTCCGGGTTGCTGGTGCGCGCCGCGCCGACGGTACCGCGCAGGAAGCGGTAGCGGTTGGTGAACTCGGCCTTCAGGTCCGGCAGCGAGGAACCCCGCGTGCCGGTGCCGGTGGGGTCGCCGCCCTGGGCCATGAAGCCCTCGATGACGCGATGGAACGGCGTGCCGTCATAGAAGCCCTGGCGCGTCAACGTCTTGACCCGCTCGACATGCAGCGGCGCCACGTCCTCGCGGAACTGGATGGTGACGTCGCCATCCTTCAGCGTGAACACCAGGCGCTCCTGCGCCGCCTGGGCGCGCAGCACGGAAGGGGCGGCCAGCCCGGCAAGCGCCAGGCCAGCGAGGGTGCGACGGAACATGGGAAAGGCCTTTCTCTAACCGGCGGGCTTGGAGACGCGCGCCATCGTGCGGTCGAACGTCAGTCTCGGCACGAAGCTGCGGATATCGCCGCCCAGCATGGCGATTTCCTTGACCAGGCGGGAAGCGATGAACTGGTTGGTTTCGCTGGCCATCAGGAAGACGGTCTCGATCTCGTCGTTCAGCCGCCGGTTCATGCCGGTCATCTGGAACTCGTAGTCGAAATCCGAGACCGCGCGCAGCCCCCGCACCAGCATCTGCGCGCCGACCTCGGCGCAGAAGTGGATCAGCAGCCCCTGGAACGGCCGCACCTCTATCGCGCAGCCGGTGCGGGCGGCGATGACGTCGGTCTCGGCCTTCACCAGCTCGACGCGTTCCTCCAGGCTGAACAGGGGCCCCTTGGCGTTGTTGATGGCCACGCCGACCACCAGCCGGTCCATCAGCCGCGCGGCGCGGCTGATGACGTCCAGGTGGCCGTTGGTCACCGGGTCGAAGGTGCCGGGGTAAAGCCCGACGCGCTCACGAGGCATGATTACGGCTCCGCCGCTGGGCATGTTTACGGCTCCGCCGCTGGGCATGGTCACGGCTCCGCCGTAGGGGCATCAGGCGTCTCCTGGTTTTCGTTGCCGCCGGCCGGCGGTTCGTGTGCGGCAGGCGGGTCCTGGCCCTGCTCGTCGGCCACGGGGAAGCAACTGGTCACACGCTCGCCGCCGCTCAGCCGCAGCAGCGTCACGCCCATGGCCTGGCGACCGGTCAGCCGCACCTGGCGCGCGGGCAGCCGGATCAGCTGGCCGCCATCGGTCACCAGCATCACGTCGTCGCTGTCGCGCACCGGGAAGGTGGCAACCACCTCCCGCCCATTGCGGGCGCCCAGCGCGATGTTGGTGATGCCCTGCCCGCCACGGCCGGTGACGCGGTATTCATAGGCGCTGCTGCGCTTGCCGAAACCGCCATCGGTCACGGTCAGGATCATCTCCTCGGCGCCTTCCAGCGCTTCGAAGCGCTCCGGCGGCAAGGTGGTGTCGCCGGCGGCGGCTTCTTCGTCCTCCTCCGGCGTGGCGGCCACGGCTTCGGCTTCCTCGCCGGCGGCGCGGCGCTTCTGCGCGGCGGCCTTCAGGTAGGCGGCGCGGTCATCCGGCGTGGCCGGCACATGCTGCAGCACGGCCAGCGAAATCACCTCGTCCTTCGGCGCCAGCCGGATGCCGCGCACGCCAGAGCTGTCCCTCCCGGCGAACACCCGCAGCGTGTCGCTCTCGGCGGTGAAGCGGATGCACTTGCCGGTGCGCGTCGCCAGCATCACGTCGTCGCCCTCGCGGCAAGACGCCACGCCGATCAGGCTGTCGCCCTCGTCCAGCTTCATGGCGATGAGGCCAACGGCGCGAACATTGCGGAAGTCCGACAGCTTGTTGCGGCGGACGTTGCCCTGCGCGGTGGCGAAGACCAGGTGCAGGTTCTCCCACATCGCTTCTTCCTGCGGCAGGGAGAGCACGGCGGTGACCTTCTC
>CAIMOR010000564.1 GCA_903843125.1 uncultured Rhodospirillales bacterium | reverse complement strand
CGCGCGGCGTGGCCGGGCCCCCCAGCGCGGCGCGCAGCCGGCGTTCGGCCAGCACGCCGTCGCCGATGGCCTGGGCAGCCAACCCGGCCTGCAACTGCGCCTCGGCGTCACGCGGCATTGCCTCGGCCAGGGCGTTCCAGTGGCGCAGGGTCTCAGCGGGATTGTCCGCCTCGGCGTGCAGGCGGGCCAGCAGCCGCACCAGCCGGGCGTCCTGGCCGAGCAGCCGGCGGCCTTCCTCGACCACGGCAATGGCGGCCGGCAGCTCGCCCATGCGCGCTCGGGTCTCGGCGCAGCGCTGGATCGCCTCCAGGTCGCGCGGGGCCTGGCGCAGCAGGGCTTCCCACAGCGGCAGCGCCTCGCGGTCCTCGCGCAGCGCACGCAGGGTGCGGGCCAGGCCGCGCAACGCCTCCGGGCCGCCGCCTTCGCGCAGCGCGCGGGCGAACAGCACCCGCGCATCGGCCAGCAGGTTCTGCTGCAGCCGGGCGCCGGCGGCGCCGAGCAGGGCTTCCTCGTCCCGCGGCAGCAGGCCCAGCAGCCGGTCCCAGTGCTGCTGCGCGTCGGGCCAGTCGCGGCGCTGGGTGGCCGCGGTGGCGGCCTCGCGTTCCAACTCGCCGGGCGGCGGTTGCCAGGCGGGCAGGGCGCCCTCGGGCAGCGGCTCGGCCAGGCCGTAAAGCGCCAGCGTGCGCTGCGCCATGGCCTGCAGGCTGAAGCGGGCGCCGATGAAGCGCGGCGCCTCGACGCGGGCGCGGGCGCGCCAGCCGGCATCGGCCAGCACGGCGTGCAGCCGCTCGGCCAGCGCTTCGGCCAGGTCAGGCGTCTCGGCCGGCACGGTGTGGCCGGTGACACCCTCCAGCAGGGTTTCCGCCACGCCGCCGACCCGCGGCGCCACGGCGGGGCGGCCCAGCGCCTGGGCGGCGACGATGGTGCGGGGCAGGCCTTCGAGCCGGCTGGTCAGCAGCACGGCGTCCATCAGCCGCAGCCAGGGCGCCGGCTCCACCCGGCCCGGCAGGTGCAGCCGCCCGGCCAGGCCCAGCCCGGCGGCATCGGCCAGCACCTGGTCGCGCAGCGGGCCTTCACCTAGCAGCACGAAATGCGCGTCCGGCCGGCGCCGCGCCAGGGCGCCGGCGGCGGCGACCCAGAGCAGCGGGCGCTTGGCCTCGGTCAGCCGCATGGCGCCGCCAACCACCGGCGCTTCCGGCGGAATGCGGCTCTCGGCACGCAGCGCGGCGGCGCGGGCGGGGGCGGCGCGGCTGAGCAGCCGGTCGAAGTCGAAGCCGTGGCGCAGCACCTGGATGCGGCCGGGCGGCAGGTCCAGCCACTCGGCATCCTCGGCCGCGCCGGCGGCGCTGCTGTTGGCCAGCGCCAACCGGGGAGAGGCGCCGAGCGCCTGCCAGGCCCGCGGATTGCGGGAGCGCGGCCGACTGGCATGAGCGGCGCGCAGCACCCGCGGCACCCCGGCCAGCAGCGCGGCGATGGCACCGGCCAGCGCCCCGTCGTCGTGCCACAAATGTACCACAGCCGGCCGCAGCCGTAGGAAGGCGGCGTGCAGCCGCAGCACGCTGGTGGCCAGCCCCGGCCCGAGCAGGGCCAGCAGGTGCTGCGCCTCGGCGCCCAGGCCGCTGGCCTCCAGCGGTGCGACGTCCAGCCCGCTGAGGTCGGTGACGGCGGCGCCGGCTTCCTCCACCGCGGCCAGGTGCAGGCGGCGCTCCGGGTTGTCGGTCAGGCGGGTGCAGACCAGGTGCAGCCGGGCCGCGCTGCCGAGGCTCTCGGCCAGGCCGCGCAGCGTGGCGGCGATCGGCCGGCCGGCGCCGCCGGCGCCGAGCGCCTGGTGCGCCAGCACGATCGGCCCGGCGGCCCAGTCGGCCTGGGCGGGTTGCGCCGCGGCCAGGCTGGCCAGGCGCTGCAGCAGGGCGGCGGTGAAGTCCGGCAGCGTGGCCTCGGCCGCCAGGCGTCCGGCGTGGTCCAGCAGCGCGCGATGGCGCTGCCAGGCGGCCTCCAGCACGGGCTCCGGCACGGCGCCGGCCAGCAGCCTGGCGGCCAGTGCCAGGTCGCCGCAGCGCAGTGCGAGGCGGGAGCCGCGCAGCGCTTCCTCGGCGCCCTGCGGAGAAAGTTGTTCCAGCCGGTGCAGCAGGTCGGCGCCCGGCAGGGCCTGGTGGCCGGCCTCGGCCAGGCGCAGCCAATCCGCCGGACGATCCTGGAACAGCGGGCTGGCGCGGCGGAAGACGGCGGTGGCGAACTCGGCATGCTCCGGTTCCTGAAAGGCACGCAGCACTTCCTGCCATGCCCAGGCCTGGCGCCGATGGCTGGCCAGGGCCTGCTCCGCCAAGGCATGGGCCGCCGCGTCCTCGCCACGGGCCAGCAGCAGCCGCAGCCCGGCCCGCAGTGCCAGATGCCCGAGCGTGGCCGGCAGCGTGGCGGCGGCGCTGCGGGCCGGTTCCAGCAATGCGGCGGCCTCGGCGAGGCGACCGCAGCCCAGCATCAGCAAGCCGCAGCGCAGCGCAACCTCCACGGCGAAGGCGTCGGGCTCCGGCGGCAGGCCATGCGCCAGAGCGGCGCCGAAGCGCGCCAGCACCGCTTCCGCCGGCAGGCGCCGCTGCACCAGGCGCAGCAGCAGCAGGGAGGCGCGGTCGAAGCCGGCGGCCGGGCCGACCAACGGCTCCAGCGCCGCCAATGCCGCGGCGGTGCGGCCAAGGCGGAGCTGATGCGCGATGTGGTCCAGCCGCAGCGCGCCATCATGCGGGTGGGCGGCCAGCGCGGCATCCCAGGCGGCATCGGCGGCCTCCGCCGGGCCATGCTCGGCGGCGCAGCGCGCCTGTTCATGCAGCAGGCCGAGGTCGAGGGGATGCAGGGCCAGGGCACGGCCTACCGCTTCCAGGGCGGCGCCGGCCTGGCCTGCCTGGCGCAACGCCTGGGCCAGATGCAGCGCCGCCTCGGCGTCCTGCGGCCGCAGTTGCAGCAGCCGGCGCCAGCTCCGGGCGGCCTCCGGCCAGCGCTGGCTGCGGTGCAGCGCGCGCGCCAACTCGGCCAGCGGTTCGGGGGCCTGGGGGTTGGCCTGGGACAAAGCGCGCAGCGGCGGCAGCGCCTGCGCGTGCGCCTGGCGCGCCAGCAGCGCCTGGGCCAGCGCCGCCTGGACCCGCATCTCCTGCGGCTGGAGCTGGGCATCCACGTGCAGCAGCGCCAGGGCGGCATCCGGGCTGGCTACCGCCAGCGCATGCCGCAGCCGGTCGTGCCGCTGGCGCGGCGGCATCTCCCCCAGCAGCCGGGCGGCCAGGGCCAGGGCGAAGGGGTGGTCCGGGCGCAGCGCCAGGGCCCGCAGCAGCGCATCCATCGCCGGGGCGACACGGCCCTGCTGGCCCTGCAGTTCCGCCAGCCGCGCCCAGGCCTCGAACTCGCCCGGCGCCAGCGCCAGCACGCCGCGCCAGGCGACGATGGCCGCCTGCGGGTCCAGCGTGGCTTCGGCGCGCGCCAGCACCATCAGCGGCCGGTGGTCCTTCGGCCGCAGCCGGGCGGCGAGGCGAGCGGCGCGGACCGCCTCGACCGGCTGCTGCCCGAAGTAGAGCGCCTCACCCAGGCGGAGCTGGGCTTCGAAATCCTGCGGCAATGCTGCGGCGCGCCGCGCCCAGAGGGCGGCAGCCTGCGGCCAGTCGCGCAGTTCCGTCGCCTCCAGCGCCGCGGCGTGCAGCGCCTGGTCCTCGGCGGGCGGCACCGGGCTGACGTTCATGCCGGCGTGGCGGGGGCGCGCTGCGACCTGGCCGGTTGGTCGGGTGGAAGGACACCAGGGGCCATGCTCATGCCGCGTGGTGATACCAAGCGGGGGCGGATGTGACAAGGAATCCACCCGGTGCGGTGGCGTTCAGGCGCCGTAGTACTCGCGGTACCAGGCGACGAAGTTGGCCACGCCCTCGGCGACGCGCACCTGGGGCTGGAAGCCTGTCAGCGCCTGCAGCAGGCGGGTATTGGCGAAGGTGGCGGTGACCTCGCCGGGCTGCATCGGCAGGTAGTTGCGGATGGCGGGGCGGCCGACGCAGCGCTCGATCTCGGCGATGAAGTCGAGCAGCTGCACCGGCTCGCCCAGGCCGATATTGACCAGCCGGAACGGCGCCACCGGGCTGAGGCTGTCGAACTCGGCCACCGGCTGGCCCTGGACCGGGATGCTGGCCGCCAGCCGGACGATGCCTTCGACGAGGTCGTCGATGTAGGTGAAGTCCCGCTTCATGTCGCCGTTGTTGTAGATGTCGATCGGCTCGCCGCGGGCGATGGCGTTGGTGAACTTGTAGGGCGCCATGTCCGGGCGGCCCCAGGGGCCATAGACCGTGAAGAAGCGGAACGCGGTGATCGGCTGCTGCCAGAGGTGCGCATAGGCGTGGGCCATCAGCTCCGACGCCGTCTTGGTGGCCGCGTAGATGGTCAGCGGGGTGACGGCGATGTCGTTCTCCTCGAACGGCATGCTGGTATTGGCGCCGTAGGAGGAACTGGTCGAGGCGAGCATCAGGTGCTTCACCGGATGGCGGCGGACCAGCTCCAGCAGGTTGAAGCTGCCGACGACATTGCTCTCGATGTAGCTCTCCGGGTGCTCCATGGCGTAGCGCACGCCGGCCTGGGCGGCCAGGTGGATGATGACCTCGGGCTTCTCGGCCTCCACCACCGCGGCCGTGGCCGGCATGTCCGCCAGGTTCAGGATGTGCGCGCGGAAGCCGTTGCTTTGGCCGAGGATGGCGTGGCGGCGCTGCTTCAGGGTTACGTCGTAATAGGGCACCATGGCATCGATGCCGGCCACCTGGTGGCCTTCCGCCAACAGCCGGCGCGCCAGGTGGAACCCGATGAACCCAGCCGTGCCGGTGACGAGGATCTTCATGCTGTTGCCGCCTGTTCCATCGGCGCTTCTAGGGGCAGGGGGTGGGGCTGTCCACACACGGGGAGGTGGCGGGTGACCGCGCCGCTGCTGCACCTGGTTGCCGCGGCGCGGCCGAACCTGCCCAAGCTCTCGGTGCTGTGGGCGGCGCTGGCGGCGCAGCCGGGGTTGACCGAGGCCCGCCTGGTGCATACCGGGCAGCACTACGACAGTGCGATGTTCGGCGACCACCTGGGCGACCTGGGCCTGCCGGCGCCGCACCATGCGCTGGGGATGGCCGGGGGCAGCCATGCCGAGCTGACCGGCCGCACCATGCTGGCCTGCGAGCAGCTGTGGCAGCGCGAACGCCCGGCGCTGGTGGTGGTGGTGGGTGATGTAGACGGCACGCTGGCGGCGGCGCTGGCGGCGCGCAAGCTGGCGATTCCGGTGGTGCATCTGGAAGCCGGACTGCGCGGCGGCCACCCCGACATGGCCGAGGAGATCAACCGGCGTGCGGTGGATGCGGTGGCGACGCTGCTGTGGCCGCCCTCGCTTGGCGCCGCCGAGACGCTGCTGCGGGAAGGGCACGTGGCCTCGCGGGTGGTGGCGGTGGGCAATACCATGGCGGCGAGCCTGCTGGCGGCGCTGCCGGCCGCCCGGGCGCGCGCCTTGCCGGCGGGGTTGGTGGCGGGCGGCTATGGCGTGCTGACGCTGCACCGGGCGGAGAACGTGGACACGCCGGCGCGGCTGGAGCACTGGCTGGGCGCGGTCGGGCAGGTGGCGCAGCGGTTGCCGCTGGCCTGGCCGCTGCACCCGCGCACCGCCAAGCGCATGGCGGAGGCCGGGCTGGCGATGCCGGCCGGCGTGCGGGTGCTGCCGCCCCTGGGCTACCTGGATTTCCTCGGCCTGCTGGCCGGCGCCCGGCTGGTGGCCAGCGACAGCGGTGGCATCCAGGAGGAGGCGACGATGCTGGACCTGCCCTGCCTGACCCTGCGCGAGAGCACCGAACGGCCGGAAACGCTCAGCGGCAGCCGGCTGGTGGCGCCCGAAGCCCTGGCCGATGCGGTGGCCGAGGTGCTGGCCGGCGCCTGGCCGCATGCGGTGCGCCCGCCGCTGTGGGATGCCGAGGTGGGGGCGCGCATGGCGGCGAGCCTCGAAGCCTTCCTGGCGGAGTTGCGTTGATGGACAAGTTCATGGCGCTGACCGTCTTCGCCCGCGTGGTGGAACATGGCGGCTTCACCGCGGCGGCGACCAAGCTGGGGCTTTCGCCTTCGGCAATAACGAAGACCATCGCGCGGCTGGAGGACGAGGTCGGCACCCAGCTGTTCAACCGCACCACGCGCCGGCTGCGCACCACCGACTTCGGCCAGGAGTTCTATGAGCGATGCGTCCACATCCTGGCCGACCTGGAGGATGCGGAAGCCACGCTGAAGCGCGGCAGCGTGGTCTCGCGTGGCCGGGTGCGGGCCGTGGTGCCGCTGAGCTTCGGCCGGGTGACGCTGATGCCGGAACTGCCGGCCTTCTTCGAGCGCTACCCCGAGATTTCGCTGGAACTGCACTTCAGCGATGGCAGCGTGGACCTGATCGCCGAGGGGTTCGACCTGGCGGTGCGCACCGGCAACTTCACCGATTCGCGGCTGACCACACGCCTGCTGACGCGCGGCGCGCAGGTGACCGTGGCCTCGCCGCACTACCTGGCGAAGTATGGCGAGCCGGCGACGCCGCAGGATCTGCAGGGCCATAACTGCCTCATCAGCAGGTTTGGGCCTGAGTGGAGCTTCAAGGGCGAGGATGGCCGGCCCTTCACGCTGCGGGTCCATGGCAACGCGGTGATCAACAGCGGCGACGCGCTGCGTGAGGCGGCGGTGGCCGGCACCGGCGTGGCGCAGGGCACCTGGTGGCTGTACCGCAAGGACCTGGAGCGCGGCGACGTGCGCGCGATACTGCGGCCGTGGGAAGTGGAGGGCGCGCCGGTTTCGGTGCTGTACCCGCCGCAGCGGCACCTGCCGGCCAAGCTGCGGGCGTTCATCGATTTCCTGGTGTCGATCACCCGGACGGGGTAGCGGCATGGCGGGTCGGTGCCCGCCATGCCCTGCACGTCACTTCTCCCAGGGGATCGGCACGCCGCCGGGCGCCGGAATCTGGAAGGTGTTCAGCTGCATCGCCAGCAGGCTGTAGTAGCCGACCAGGCCGGTCAGCTCGACCGCGCCCTTGTTGCCGAACAGGCCCTGCACGGCGGCGAAGGTGGCGTCCGGCACCTTGCCTTCGCGCAGCAGCACGCGAACGAAGTCGTGCACGATGCGGTCGGCGTCCTCGGTGAAGGGCGGCGTCTGGCCCTGGCCGATGGCGTCGATCACCGCCTGCGGCACGCCCTGCTTGGCGGCGATGGGCGCGTGCGCGTGCCATTCCACCGCGGCCTTCCAGTGCTGGCCGACGCAGAGGATGGCCAGTTCGCGCAGCCGCATCGGCACGCTGCATTCATAGCGGATGAAGACGCCGAGCTGCTCGACGCGGGCGCAGAGTTCCGGGCTGGTCAGCAGCGCCTTGAACGGGCCGCCGACGCCGCCGCGGGCGCCCGATGCGATGCGGTCGTAGGCGACCTTCTGGGCGTCGTCCAACTGGTCGTAGCTGATCTCTGGCAGGCGCATGTTTCTCTCCCATTCGGTGCGTTGCGTCGGGCGCAATTGCAAACGGCCCGCAGCTTGCGCCACGGGCCGTGCGGGTACAATGCGGCTGGCGCTATTCGGCGGCGACGGCCTGCACGGCATCGTTCTCGAAGGCCGACATGACCTCCTGCTTGAAGGCGCGCAGCCCGGCCGGAGTCGCGGTCGGGTCGGCCATAAGGATGTTCTCGACGCCGCCGGCCTGCAGCCGGCGCAGCCGGGCGACGATTTCCTGCGGCGTGCCCAGCAGCGGGGCGTCGTCTTCCTCGATGCTCTTTGGGCGTTCGCCCTTGGCCAGGTCGCCGATGACGCTGACCACGCGCTTGCGGGTGGCGATGGCGGCGTCGCGCTCGGCTTCGGTGTGGAACATCTGCAGGGCGCGGGTCACGCCGACCATCATCGGGTCGTAGGCGCGGCCGACGCGGGCGCATTCGTCGCGGAAGATCGCGGTGCGCTCGATCACCTGCTTCACGCTGGCCAACTGGTCGAACAGCACGTTGTAGCCCTCACGCGCAGCGCGGCGGATGCTGCCCTCGCTGCCGGCGGCCATCCACAGCGGCGGGTGCGGGCGGGTCAGCGGCTCCGGCTCCACCACCACGTTCTCCAGGTTCCAGCGCTTGCCGTGGTGGCTCCAGCGGCCTTCGGTGGTCCAGGCCTTGCGGATGATCTCCATCGCCTCGTCGAAGCGCTCGGTCGCCTCGTTGATGTCGATGCAGAAGCCGTCGAACTCGGCCTGGCGGTAGCCCTTGCCGACGCCGAAGTCGAAGCGGCCGCCGGTCAGCAGGTCGAGCGTCGCCGCCTGTTCGGCCACCAGCACGGGGTTATGCCAGGGCATGACGACCACGGCGGTGCCGAGGCGGATGCGCTGGGTCTTGGCCGCGAGATAGGCCAGCAGGGTCATCGAGGCCGAAACCTGGCCCTGACCCGTAAAATGGTGCTCCACCATGAACAGGCTGTGGTAGCCCAGGCGGTCGGCCTCGCAGACGTAGTCGATGTAGTCCTGGTAGCCGTGGCTGTCGCTGACATCGCCGGTGCCGCGCTTGGTGCGGGCGCCTCCGAACAAACCAAACCGCATGTGACGGCTCCCTTGGACCCGGGTTGAACTTGCGGGCCATCGTGCGGCCTGGCGGGCTGGGAAGGAAAGGCCGAAATCGGCAAATCTGCCTTGCCGATCTGTCCTAAATGCCGATACCGCCGATTTAAGCGGCAATCGCCGGGTGCGAGCTGGTATTCGAGCCAAAATTTCACAGGTGTTTTGCGGCCAGCGGCCATGACGCAACCGCTCCGGCTGGCCCATGCTGCCGGGACTGAATAATACAAGTGGGGGGACGACGACCGGATGCCAGATCCGTCAGCCGTATTGAACGCGGTGGTGGCCGGCGTGCTGTTGGGTGGGTTCTATGCCGCCGTGGCGCTGGGCATCGCCATCGCCTTCGGCATGCTGGATATTCCCAACCTGTCGCACCCAGCCTTCGTCGTGATGGGCGCCTTCGCCACCTGGGTGCTGAACAACACCTTCGGCATCGACCCGGTGCTGGCCGGGCTGATCATGACCGGCCCTTTCTTCATCCTGGGCGTGCTGCTGTACCGGCTGTACCACACCTGCTTCGAAAGCCGCGGCGAGGCGCCGTTGCAGGGCCTGGCCTTCTTCTTCGGTATCCTGTTCATCACCGAGGTGGTGCTGGTGCTGACCGCCGGCGCGGACTATCGCAGCGTGCAGGCCGACTACATCGGCGTCAGCGTGAACCTGGGCAGCGTCACGCTGCCGTTGCGCATGGTGGTGCCCTTCGTCGTCTCCATCGGCATGCTGCTGGCGCTGCAGCAGTTCCTGTCGCGCAGCTTCACCGGCCGGGCGATCCTGGCGGTCTCGCAGGACAAGTTGGCGTTGCAGCTGATGGGCGTCAGCCCGACGCGGATCAAGGCGCTGGCCTTCGGCATCTCCATCGCGACCGCGGCCGTGGCGGGCTCGCTGCTCATCATCATCCAGCCGGTCGAGCCCTCCATCGGGCGTGACTTCATCGGCCGGGCCTTCGCCGCGGTGGTGTTGGGCGGCATGGGCAGCTTCTGGGGCATGCTGATCGCCAGCATCATCCTCGGCATCACCGAAAGCATCGTCTCCGACATGTGGAACCCGAGCTGGGCGCCGGCCATCGCCTTCGGCTTCCTGCTGCCGACGTTGGCCTTCCGCTCCGGCGGATTGCTGGGGCGCAAGCTGTGAGCAACCTGCGCTTCTGGGCCTGCGGCCTGCTGCTGGTGCTGGTCGGCTGGCTGCTCGGCCGCCTGGTCAGCAATGAATACGCCTTCTTCGCCGGCTATTCGGTGCTGCAATACATCCTGCTGGCCACGGCGTGGAACATCCTGGGCGGCTATGCCGGCTACGTGAACTTCGGCACCGCCGCCTTCTTCGCGCTGGGCGCCTATGTCAGCGTGGCGCTGAACAAGCTGTACGCGCCGCCGTTGCCGGTGCTGATCGTGGCCGGCGGCGTGGCGTCGGGGTTGATCGGGTTGCTGATGGGCTCGCTGACGCTGAAGCTGCGGGGCGTGTTCTTTTCCATCGCCACGCTGGCGCTGGCCATCGTCTCCCAGGCGGTGATCACCAACTGGGAGTTCGTCGGTGGGTCGTCCGGCGCCTATGTGCTGCGGCCACGCGTGGGCCCGCTGGGCGGCAGCTATATCGAGTACCTGTTCTACACCATGCTGGTGATGGCCGTGGCCGCCGTGGCGCTGGCGCGCACGGTGGAACGCTCCAAGCTGGGGTTCGGCCTGGCCGCCATCCGCGACGACGAGGCCGCGGCGGAAGCCAGCGGCGTGCCGACCTTGAAGCTGAAGCTGCTGGCGACGGTGGCGTCCGGCACGCTGATGGGCATGGCCGGGGCGCCGCTGCCGTTCTACGTGGCGTACCTGGACCCGCCCTCCGCCTTCAACCTGGCCTATGCGGTCAACACCATCGCTATGCCGCTGGTCGGCGGCACCGGCACCTGGATAGGCCCGGTGCTGGGCGCGATATTGCTGACGGTGGTGCAGGAGACGGCGATGGTGACCATCTCCTCGGCCGCCAACCTGTTGATCGTGGGGCTGCTGATGGTCGGCTTCATCACGCTGGCGCCGAACGGCATCGTCGGCATGGTGCGCAAGCTGCGCGGAGACCGGCGATGACCGACGCGCTGCTGGTGGTGGACGGCCTGACCAAGCGGTTCGGCGGCTTCACCGCGCTGAGCGACATCTCGCTGCGCATCCAACCCGGCGAGAGGCTGGGGCTGATCGGGCCGAACGGCTCAGGCAAGAGCACCTTCACCAACTGCATCAGCGGCACCTTGCCGATCGATGCGGGCAGCGTGACGCTGGACGGGCGAAGGCTGGACGGGTTGCCATCACACCAGCGGACCAGGCTGGGTCTGGCGCGCAGCTTCCAACTGCCGCGGCCCTTCGGCAGCCTGACGGTGGCGGAGAACCTGCGGGTGCCGATGCTGTATGCCGGCCGGGGTGGCACGGATACCGAGGCCGAGCTGCTGGAGATGGTGGGGCTTGGCGGCAAGGCCGCACAGCGCCCGGGTGACCTGACACAAGTAGAAATGCGCAAGCTGGAGCTGGCCCGCGCCATGGCCGCCAGCCCGCGCCTGCTGGTGGCGGATGAGGCGATGGCCGGCCTCTCGAATTCGGAGGTGGATGAGATATTGGCGCTGCTGCTGCGGCTGAACGATCAGGGCGTCACCATCGTGCTGATCGAGCACATCATGCGCGCGGTGATGGCGTTCTCGCAGCGCCTTGTCTGCCTGGTGGCGGGGCGCAAGATCGCCGATGGCGACCCGCAGGACGTGATCCGCAACGACGACGTGCTGAAGGCCTATCTCGGTGAGTAGCATCACGATCAGCCATCTCGGCGCCGGCTATGGCAAGGTGCGGGTGATCCAGGACCTCAGCATGGAGGTGCGGTCCGGCGAGACGGTCGCGCTGCTGGGCACCAACGGCAACGGCAAGTCCACGCTGATCAAGTGCGTGATGGGGCTGCTGACGCCGGCCGAGGGCAGCATCAAGGCCGAGATCGACGGCGTGACGCATGAGCTGGCGGGGATGCGGACCGAGGACATCGTCTCGCTCGGCATCGCGCTGGTGCCGGAAGGGCGGCGGCTGTTCCCGCGGCTGACGGTGGAGGAGAACCTGACCATCGGCGCCTTCCGCCGGGTGGCGCGCAAGGTGCTGCCGCGCAACATCGACTTCTGCTTCGAGGCCTTCCCGCGGCTGAAGGAGCGCCGCACCCAGCTGGCCGGCAGCATGAGCGGCGGTGAGCAGCAGATGCTGGCGTTGGGCCGCGCCTTGATGAGCGAGCCGCGTATCCTGTTGATCGACGAGCCTTCGGTGGGCTTGGCGCCGCTGCTGGTGAAGCGCACCATCGAGAAGATCGCCGAGCTGAAGCAGGAGAAGCAGCTGACGGTGCTGATGGCCGAGCAGAACTTCCACCAGGCCTTGCGCATCGCCGACCGTGGCTATGTGATCGTGCATGGCGAGATTGCCTTTGCCGGCAACTCGGCGGCCGAGTTGAACGAGAACGACCTCATCAAGAAGCTCTACATGGGCCTGTAAGGGAGAACGTCATGACGCAGAACATCGCGCGCCGCACCGTATTCGCCACCGCGCTGGGGGGCGTTGCCGCCACCATGGTGCGGACACCGCTGGCCTGGGGCGCCGACCCCATCACCATCGGCTGCTCCATGCCGCAGACCGGCGCGCTGGCCAGCAACGGCAAGGCCGTGCTGCTGACCATGCAGATCTGGGCCGAGGAGGTGAACGCGAAGGGCGGCATCATGGGCAGGCCGGTGCAGCTGGTGTACTATGACGACCAGTCCAACCCGGCCAATGTGCCGCGCATCTACACCAAGCTGCTGGACGTGGATAAGGTCGACCTCATCGTCACCAACGGCACCAACCTCACCGTGCCGGCCATGCCGATCGCGATGGAACGCGGCAAGGTCGTCATGTGCATGTTCAGCCTGGCGATCAACGAGAAGTTCCACTACGACCGCTTCTTCCAGACCATGCCCTATGGTCCCGATGGCAAGGCGGCGATCTCGGCCGGCTTCTTCGAGATTGCCATGGGCATGACGCCGAAGCCGATGACGGTGGCGCTGGTGGGTGCCGATGCCGAGTTCAGCAAGAACGCCGTGGCCGGCGCGCGCGAACAGGCCCGCAAGCACGGGCTGCGCGTGGTGTACGACCGGACCTACCCGCCTTCCACCGTGGATTTCGGGCCGATCATCCGCGGCATCGCCACCACCAACCCGGACCTGGTCTATATCGGCAGCTATCCCCTGGACACCACCGGGCTGATCCGCTCGGCGCGGGAGCTGAGCTTCCGGCCCAAGCTGTTCGGCGGCGGCATGGTCGGCACGCAGAACGCCTCGCTGAAGGGCGACCTGGGCGAGATGCTGAACGATGTGGTCAGCTATGAGCTGTATTGCCCCGCCGCGGCCGGGCACTTCCCGCGCGTCGCGCCGATGCTGGAGAAGTATCAGCCGCTGGCGGCGACCAATGGCGTCGATACCCTCGGCTACTATTCGCCGCCCTTCACCTATTGCAGCATGGAGGTGCTGGAGCAGGCGGTGAAGGGCGTGGGCGGGCTGGACCAGGACAAGCTGGGCAAGTACATCCACGCGACGAAGTTCGACACCATCGTCGGCGACATCAAGTTCGGTGCCGATGGCGAATGGACCGAGCCGCGCATGCTGACGGTGCAGTTCCGCGGCCTGAAGGGCCAGGGCGTCGACCAGTTCAAGAGCCCCTCGGCCGAAGTCATCCTGCATCCGGCGCAGTACCGCACCGGCGAGGTGCATCACCCCATGGGCCCGGCGGCCCAGTAAGGAGAGCGAGCCATGACCGCACAGGTCGCGATCGTCACCGGTGGCCTGCGCGGGCTTGGCAAGGCCATGGCGTTGGGGCTGCTGCGCACCGGCCGCAAGGTGGTCGCCGTTGGCCACATTGCCGAGGATATCCCCGAGGTGATGCGGGAGGCCGGCAACCTGGCCGGCGACCTGCATTGCCTGGCGCTGGACCTGCGCAAGCCCGCCGCCTGCGACCAACTGGTGGCGGAGACGCAGGCGACGTTCGGCGGCCTCGACATATTGGTGAACAATGCCGGCCTGACCTTCACCTACACCGACCCGGACCGCTTCACCAACGGGCCGAAGAAGTTCTATGAGCTCAGCGACGAGATCATCCAGAACACCATGGATACCAACTACATGGTGGCGGACCAGCTCGGCCGCCGCGTTGCGCCCGTCATGCTGCAGCGCGGCTGGGGGCGGATCATCAACGTCACCACCAAGCTGAGCACGATGAACATGCTGGGGGCCATTCCCTATGGCTCGTCCAAGGCGGCGCTGGAGATGGCGACCGAGGTATGGGCGAAGGAACTCGCCGGCACCGGGGTTACGGTGAACATCGTCAACCCCGGCGCCGGCGCCAATACGCCGGGCATGGCGCAGACCATGCGCGATTGGTCCGCCAGCGGCGAGAAGCCGAAGCTGGTGGAACCGGACGACATGGTGGCGCCGCTGCTGTTCGTGGTCAGCGCGGAGGCCGACAAGGTCAACGGCTACCGCTTCGACGCCAATACCTGGGTGGCCGACATTCCGCCGGCGGCGAGTGCCATGCGCACCGGGCGCAAGGCGGGGTTCGAGCTGTATCCGATCAGCGACTGCTTCGCCTGATGCCGGCGCACCACTTCCAGCACGTGCTGATCCAGACCGCCGATATCGACGGCACGGTGGCCTGGTGGGAGCAGGTGATGGGCATGGAGCAGGGCCCGCATCCCGATTTCGGCTTCCCGGTGGTGTGGATGTACCTGGAAGGGCGGGATGTGCTGCACATCACCGCCGGCGGGGCGGCCGTTTCCGCCAACCGCGAAGCCTACCTGAAGCCGGAGAGCCGTGCGGTGCATGGCACCGGCGTGCTGGACCACGTGGCCTGGCACGCGACGGACCTGCCGGGCATGCTGGCGCGGCTGCGGGCGCATGGTGTGGAATACACCGCGCGGCAGTCGCATGATGGCGGGCTGTTCCAGGTGTTCATGCTGGACCCCAATGGCGTGCGGGTGGAGTTGAATTTTCCCGGTGCGGAGGCTGCCGCGCACGGCATCACGCCTGACCTGCGCGCGACCGACCTGCCACGTTAGAATGCCCTCAAACGCCGGGCGGGCGCATCCGCGCCCGTGGCTTACGCGACACGGGTCGCGGGCGGCGTTCGGCGACCTTTGATGAAGGAGAGAGAGATGGACTGGAACCCGAAGCCGCTGAACCCGGCCGATGTCACGGTGCACCGCCGCGGCAAGGGCGCACCGCTGGTGCTGATCCATTGCCTCGGGATGGACTGGCACTTCTGGGACGTGCTGGAGCCGCTGTGCGACAGCTTCGAGTTGATCGCCTACAGCCTGCCCGGCCACCACGACACGAAGCTGCCGGCCGGCCAATACGGGGCGGAGGAGCTGACCGTGCAGTTGAAGGCGCTGCTGGACCGCGAGGGCGTGACGAAGGCGCATTTCGCCGGCATCTCCATGGGCGGGTCCATGGTGCAGCACTTCGCCGGCACGTATCCGGAGATGGTGGACAAGGCGCTGCTGTGCGACTGCACGCCGCGCTACAACGACGAGAGCCGCGCCAACTGGCCGGTGCGCGCCGAAGCCGCGCGGAAGAACGGCGTGGCCAGCCTGATCCCGACGTTGGAGAAGGTGTTCTTCACCCCGGCCTCCCTGGCCGAGAACGGGCCGAACGTGCGCTACGTGAAGGAGACCTGGGCGGCCTGTTCCGGCGAGGGCTATGCGCTGGCCTGCGAGATGCTGGGCATGGTGGATGCGCGCGAGCAGGCGAAGCGGATGACCATGCCGACCCTGGTGATGCTGGGCAGCAACGAGGGCCAGCCGTTCAAGGACGCCGCGGTGTGGATGGGCGAGAACATCCCGGGCTGCAAGGCCACCGTGGTGGTGCCGGAAGCCGGCCATGCCAGCGTGCGGGAACGCCCGGACTTCGCGGTGAAGACGTTTCGTGACTTCCTGAGCTAGCCAGCCAACGGCAAACCGGCAGAATGGGGGCGACCCCTTCCGCCGGAGCCACCGCGCATGACCCATTTCGGCCGCGCCACCCCTGTTGCAGGGCTGGAAGCCGCGCAGATCGCCAGCGCCAGGCAGGTGCTGCCGGGCGGGGCGCTGGGCGGCAATGCCTTGCCGGAGAGCGCCCGCCTGGTGATCAGCCACGGCGCCGGCGGGCGGTTCTGGGATACCTCGGGCAACTGCTACATCGACTATGCGCTGGGCAGCGGGGCGATGCTGCTGGGGCACGCGCACCCGGCCATTCACCAGGCGGTGGCGGCGCAGGCGCTGCGCGGGGTGCATTTCTTCAACTACCTGAACGAAACGGCGCTGACGCTGTGCGAGCGGCTGCAGCGCATCATCCCGTGTGCCGAGCGCATCCGCCTGACCACGACAGGCAGCGAGACCACCTTCCACGCCATCCGCCTGGCGCGCGCCTTCACCGGCAAGCCGCGCCTGCTGAAGTTCGAGGGCGGCTATCACGGCACGCATGACTACGCCCAGCTGGCCACCGCGCCGAAGCAGGTGAGCAACGACTACGCGCCGATACCCGACACCGCGGGCATTCCCGACGTGGTGGCGGAGCTGATGCTGGTGGCGCCGTACAACGACCTGGACGCCGCCCGGCGCATCATCATGGCGCACCGGCATGAGCTGGCGGCTGTCATCGTGGAGCCGATCCAGCGCATCATCTCGCCGGCGCCGGGCTTCCTGGAAGGGCTGCGCGAGATCACGCGGGAAGCCGGCGTGGTGCTGATCTTCGACGAGGTCGTCACCGGCTTCCGCCACGGGCTTGCGGGCATGCAGGGGCGGACGGGGGTGACGCCGGACCTCGGTTGCTTCGCCAAGGTGATCGGCGGCGGGCTGCCGCTGGCCTTCCTGGCCGGGCGCGCCGACATCATGGACCAGGCCGACCCGGGGCAGAAGGGGACGGCGGGCTACGTGTACCAGAACGGCACGTTGCAGGGCTTTCCGCTGGGCTGCGCCGCCGCGCTGGCCACGCTGGACGTGCTGGAGGCGCCTGGCTTCTACGAAACCCTGGAAGCCCGCGCCGAGACGCTGAAGCAGGGCATGCAGGCGGTGCTGGACCGGCACGGCATGGCCACGCTGGTGATCGGGCAGGGGGCGATGTGGACCTTCCATTGCGCCGACCGCGCGCCGCGCACCTACCGCGACATCCTGGCCAGCGACACCGCGAAGCAGGGCGCGATCGACCGCGGGATGCTGGCGGAGGGCATCTTCCTGATCCCCGGCACCCGCCGCTTCGTGTGCAGCGCGCATACCGACGAGGACTTTGCCGCGACCATCGCCGCGCTGGACCGGGTGTGCGCCCGCCTCAGCGCGTGAGCAACGGGTCGTCGTCGCGCAGTTCGTGCCGGAAGGTGACGCGGAAGCGCCGGCTGCGCCACAGCAGGACATAGGGGATAGCGGCGCAGACCAGGCTGGTGGCGGTTTCCTCCAGCATGCTGCCGCCTTCGACGCCGAAATCAGGCGGCAGCGGTCCCCAGGCGCGCAGCAGCAGGTCGGCGGCAATGTCCAGCGCCATCGACAGCGCGCTGAGCTCGACCCAGGCGGCGAGGAAATGTCGCGCCAGGCGGAACCACAGCACCGCCCCGGCAATCCAGATGCCGCCGCCCAGCGCCAGCAACGCCACCACCACCAGCCCGGCCGGCAGCTGCGCGGGCGGCAGCGCCGCTACCTTCACCGCGTAGACCAGCGTGATGATCGGGCCGGCGATGGCGGTCAGCGCCGACAACAGCGAGACCAGGCGCAGCCAGCCGCGCAAGCCATGAAGCGGATGCGCCTCCGCCACTTCCGCCGCAACCGGCACCCAGGCATGACGCAGCATCCATGGCCTCCACGCAGCTGGCGCAACCCTACCATGGCGGGCTGGACAGCAGCAGCCCGCCGCGGGAGCCTGCGGTGAATACCGGGGGAGACACCATGCATCGCCGAAGCCTGATTGCGGCCATGGCCGCGCTGCCCGGGGTGGCCCGGGCCGAAGCCTTTCCGGCCCGGCCCATCCGAATCATCGTGCCCTTCGCGCCGGGCGGCTCGGGCGATATCACCGCGCGGCTGGTGGGCCAGCATATCGAGCGCGCGACCGGGCAGGGCGTGGTGACCGACAACCGGCCAGGCGCCAACGGCATCATCGGCACCATGGCGGTGAAGACCGCGGCGCCGGACGGCTATACCGCGCTGCTGGCCACCACCAGCACGCACAATGCCAATCCCTTCCTGGTGAAGGACCTGCCATACGACCCCGGGCGCGACTTCGCGGTGGTGAGCAGCTTCGGCTCGGCCGGTGGCTACCTGTTGGTGCCGGCCAACTCGCCCTGGCACAGCCTGCCGGAGCTGGTCGCGGCGGCGAAGGCGGCGCCAGGCCAGGTGTTCTTCGGCCACTTCAACGCCACCAGCCAGGTGCCGGGGCTGCTGCTGAACGCCATGGCCGGCATCGAGATGCAGCCGGTGCCGTACCGCACCATCGGCGCGGCCTTCACCGACATGCTGGGCGGCCGGCTGCAGGTTATCTTCGTCGACCCCGCCGCGGCCGATGCCTTCCTGAAGGCCGGCCAGGTGCGGGCCCTGGCGCACACCCGCGCCGGCACCTGGGCGGCGCGGCCGGGGCTTCCGGCGGTGGAGAGCTACTATCCCGGCTTCGTGTTCAGCGGCTTCCTGGGCCTGGCGGTGCCGGTGGCGACGCCGCTGCCGGTGCAGCAGCGGCTGAACGCGCTGTGCAACGACGCCCCGATGAGCGAGCCGATGCACGGCCGCCTGCTGGAGTTCGGCTTCACCCCGGCACCGGTGACGCTGGAGGACTGCGCCACGCTGATGCGCGAGGAGCGCGAGCGCTGGCGCCGGGTGACGCAGGTTGCCGGTGTGGTGCCGGAGTAGCAGGCGGTGGTCCGCGGCGTGCGAACCGCCCGCTCCGCCGGCCTCAGTCGAAGCTCGGCACCCCCAGCGCCGCGTTGTGCTGGCCGATGGTGGGCGCCTTGCTGCGCGCGGTCGGGCGGGCGCCGTCCAGGCTGATGGGCAGGCCGACCAGCTTCAGGCCGAGGCCGGGAGGTTCCTGGAAAATGCCCATCGCCTCGGTCTGCGGCTCGGCGGCGACGCCGCGCAGGTCGTTGATCGGCGAGCACGGGATGTCCAGCGCCTCCAGCCGCTGCACCCATTCGGCGGTGGGCCGGGTGGCGAGGATGTCCGCCAGGGCCGGGATCAGCGTTGGCTTGGCGGCGTAGCGGTCCGCGTTGGTGGGGTATTGCGCGGCCCATTCCGGATGGCCCAGCTCCTTCACCAGCTTGGCGAACAGGCGGTCATTCGCGGCGGCGATCACCACCTCACCGTCGAGCGTATCGAAGGCCTGGAACACCACGACGCGGGGGTTGCCGGTGCGGTGGCGCTCGGCCTGCACCCCGGTTTTGTTGAAGCCGGCGAAGTGGACGGTCAGCCAGCCCATCGCGGTCTCGAACAGGCTGGCATCCACCGTGGCGCCTTCGCCGGTCTGGGCGCGGCGGTACAGCGCCGCCAGGCAGCCCAGCGCGGCCCAGACGCCGGTGCCCAGGTCCAGTACCTGCGCGCCGAAGCGGGACGGCTTCTCGCCGGCCGCGCCGTTGACGCTGAACATCCCCGCGAAGGCCTGGATGACCGGCTCGTAGCCCGGGTTCAGCTTCATGGGCCCCTTGGCGCCGAAGGCCCAGAGCGAGCAGTAGATCAGCCGGGGGTGGCTGGCGCGCAGCGTTTCAGCCGAAAGTCCCATCTTCTCCATCACGCCGGGCCGCAGGTTCTGCACCAGCACGTCGTACTGGCCGATGTGCTCGCGCAGCCAGGCCAGCGCCCTGGGGTTCTTCAGGTCGAGCGCGATGCTCTGCTTGCCGCGGTTCATGGTCTGGAAGGTGCAGGCAGCGCCGTCGTGGAAGGGTGGGCCCCAGCCGCGCGCGTCGTCGCCTTCCGGGCGCTCCACCTTCACCACCTCGGCGCCCAGGGTGCCGAGGATTTCGCTGGCGAAGGGGCCGGCCAGGTTCTGGCCCAATTCGATGACGCGGATTCCGGCGAGCGGCAGCATGGGACGTTCCAGTGTGCGGTTGCGCCAAGCTTCGCCGGCACGCGGCGGTGTGGCAAGCCGCCGCCAGCGGGGACGCCAGCTTGTCGCTGTTGCCGGTGCTGGCTAACCTGCGGCGAGGAACGCCAGGGAACGCCGCATGACCGACATTGTGAAGTACGAGCAGGACGGCCACGTCGTCACGCTGACGCTGAACGACCCGGAGAACCGCAACCCGGTTTCCGACATGATCGACGAGCTCTGTGCCGCGATCGAGCGGATGGACCGCGACAACGACGTGCGCGTGGGCATCATCACCGGCGCCGGCCGCGCCTTCTCCTCGGGCGGCAACGTGAAGAAGATGGCGGACCGCAGCGGTGGCGGCCTGGCGCACCACAGCCCGGCGATGACGCGCGCCTATTACCGCCATGGCATCCAGCGCATCCCGATGACGATCGAGAAGGCCGAGGTGCCGCTGATTGCCGCGGTGAACGGTGCGGCTGTGGGCGCCGGCTGCGACCTGACCTGCATGTGCGACATCCGCATCGCCGCCGAGAGCGCCAGGTTCGCGGAAAGCTTCGTCAAGGTCGGCATCGTGCCGGGCGATGGCGGCGCCTTCCTGCTGCCGCGCATTGTCGGCTTCGCCAAGGCCGCCGAGATGAGCCTGACCGGCGACATGCTGAGCGCGCAGGAAGCGCTGGCCTGCGGCCTGGTGAGCAAGGTGGTGCCGGACGACCAGCTGATGACAGAGGCGCGGAAGATCGCCGACAAGATCGCGGCGAACTCACCGCATGCGGTGCGGATGACGCGGCGGCTGCTGCGGGAGTCGCAGGGGCTGGGGCTGGCGGCGATCCTGGATCTATCGGCCGCCTACCAGGCGCTGGCGCACAGCACGGACGACCACAAGGAAGCCCTGTTGGCGCAGCGCGAGAAGCGCGCCGGCGTGTTCAAGGGCCACTGAGATGATTGGCGCCACGCCACGGCGCGCGCTGCTGCTCGCCGCGCTGGCGGCGCCGGCCGTGGCGCGGGCGCAGGGGCGCAGCGTGCGGGTCGTCGTCGCCTATGGCGCCGGCGGCACCGCGGATGCGACCGCGCGCATCCTGTTCGCGCGGCTGAACGAAGTGCTGGGGCAGAACTTCGTCATCGAGAACCGCCCCGGTGCGGCCGGCACCCTGGCCGCTGGCGCGGTGGCGCGCGCCACGCCGGATGGCACGACGCTGCTGCATGACGCGACGGCGCATTCGGTGAACCCGACGCTGTTCCCGCGGCTGCCGTATGATACGCGGCGCGACTTCATGCCGGTGTTCCACGCCATGGTCACGCCCAGCACGCTGCTGGCCAACAACGCCTTCGCGCCGAAGACCATCCTGGAGCTGGTGGCGCTGGCCAAGGCCCAGCCGGGCGGGATCGATTGCGGCTCGCCGGGCATCGGCAGCCTGCAGCACATGTCGCTGGAACTGTTCAACCGCCTGGCCGGCACCCGGATCAACCACGTGCCGTACCGCGAGGTGGCCGCGGGGCGGACCGACATGGTGGCCGGGCGCATCCCGATCATGTTCAGCAATGTGCCGGGGTCCATGCTGTTCCTCGGCAATGGCCAGGCGCGCACCATGGCGCATGGCGGCAGCGAGGCCGTCATCGACGT
>CAIMOR010000563.1 GCA_903843125.1 uncultured Rhodospirillales bacterium | reverse complement strand
GGCGCGCAGCACTGGGTGGAGACGCCAGAGCCCGTCGCCAGCCTGGGCCTGGCGCAGGACGGCTGGCTGGTGGCCGGGCTGGCGCATGGCGTGGCCCTGGTCCACCCAGACACCGGCGCGTTGACCCCGCTGGCGCGGATCGATGAGGGCGCGGCCAACCGCCTGAACGACGGCCGCTGCGCGCCCGATGGCCGCTTCTACTGGGTGGGCAGCATGGTGGAGGCGCTGGACCGCCCGGGCGGCACGCTCTACCGCGTGGGGGTGGACGGCACGGCCACTGCCATGGTGTCCGGCCTGATCTGCTCCAATGGCCTGGCCTGGAGCCCGGATGGCGCCACCATGTTCCACGCGGATTCCCGGCTTTCGACGGTCTTCGCCTACGACTACGCTCCCTCCACCGGGGAGATTTCCAACCGCCGGGTCTTCGCCGTCTCCGTGCCTGGCGAGGGCCGCCCCGACGGCGCCGCGGTGGATGCGGAGGGCTGCTACTGGGCCGCCCGCTACGATGGCTGGCGCCTGGTGCGCCACGCGCCCGATGGCCGCGAACTGCTGGTGGTGCCGATGCCGGTGCAGAACCCGACCATGTGCGCCTTCGCGGGACCAAACCTGACCACGCTGGTCGTCACCTCTGCCCGAGGTTCGTTGACAGCGGCCGAGATCGAGCGCCAACCGCTGGCCGGCAGCGTCTTCGCGGTTGAGGTGGACGTGGCCGGCCGGCCGGAAGCGCGGTTTGGCGGAGGGTAGGCGCGCCGCGGCCTGGAGACCAGCCACCTCGGCGCCACCGGCTGTCGCCCTTATCATGTCGAGAGGTCGCCCCGCCGCCTGAGCGGCGCGCGGGCGCCTTAGCCAACGGGCGCCCATTCTGCCCGTGGCGGATCGATCGGACCGTGACTTGGGCCGCGAGGTACGATTGAAGGGGTATCCCGACCCGATCTCAGCGCTGAGCCGGGCGCCGGATTGCAGACCTGAACGGACGATAGCGGCGTGGAGTGGCCAGCGGAACCGGGTGCGTGGACAGCCGCAGTCGACCAAAGCAGACATCTTGTCCGGCTGGAGTGCGCTTCGGCCGCTTCGACGAGTGTCACCTGTCCCGCCACGGCGGTGCCGCATACATCCGCCCCACGGCGTCCACCAGCGGCGGCAGGTCGTACGGCTTCAGCTTTACTTCCTCCGTCAGGCCCGCCGGCATCGCCTCGGGATCGTAGGCGGTGGTCACCACGAAGGGCACGTGCCTATCGTGCAACCGGTCTGCCGGGGGTGGGGGGGAGCGCTCTGATGCCGTCGAGATTGAGATCCATCAGCACGCCATCCGGATGCAGCCGCAGCAGCATCTCCTGTGCCTCGCCCATGCTGGCCGTCCCAACCACCACCGCGCCGGCATCGACCAGGATTTCCGCAAGCAGGGTCGAGATCAGCGCCTCATCCTCGATCAGCAGCAGTCGGCGGCCATCCAGGCGCGCCATGGGATGCCTCCTCCGTTCACCCCGGGTCGCCAGGGCGACGTGGCACCGTGAACGCCGGTTCATTGCCGACCGGATGCGCGATGGGAGGGAATCGGACCTTGAGGTGCCCCATGAACGGATCACGGCATGCCTGGGGGCGACGGCGTCTTCCACATGGTGGACCGTTATCTGACGTGAGGGGCCGATGACCGAATCCGCGCCAAATCGAATTTTCCGGCAGGCGGCGTTGGACAAGCTCGCCTCCCCCGAACAACTCGACGAGTTGGTCTCGGTGGCCGACGCGCGAGGCTGGATCGGCGCGTCGGGCCTGGGCTTGGTGTTGCTGACATTCATGGCCTGGGGATTTCTTGGCACCATCCGCACCGAGGTGCAGGCCGACGGCATCTTGGTCAGCGAGGCTGGCCGGGTCATCGGCGCGCTCGCTCCTGCCGCCGGCACGATCGAGGCGTTGCTGGCCAAGCCCGGCGATGTGGTGGAGCGGGGCCAGCCGATTGCCCGCCTTAACCAGGAGGAGACGCGGCTACGGCTGCGCAATGCCGAGGCCGCGGCCGCCGAGCAGCACCGGGAACTGGCCCGCCGCCAGGCCGCCCTGGCGGCCCAGAACGCCGCGTTGGTGGCGAACATGGAGGAGCGCCGCGCCGCCTACCGCGAAGTGATCCAGTTGACCGGGGAGCGGCTAGGGCGGCTTGAGGAGCAACTGCGCGGCCGCGAGGTTCTGCGTCGGCAAAACCTGGTCACCGCCGACCAGTTGGAGGGGGTGCGGGTCAACATCGCCCAGGGCCGCCAGGACATCAGCGAAACCTGGGCCAAGATGGCGGAACTCGGCAGCACCCTGCTGCAATTCCAATCGCAGGCGGAACGCGACATGGCCGAAGCCCGCCGCACCACCAGCGACGCCGACCGCGTGGTGGCCGAGTTGAGCCTCAGCCTGCAGAACCGCCAGGCCGTGGTGGCGCCCACCAGCGGCCGGGTAACGGAGCTGGCGGTTTCTGAAGGCCAGCTGGTGGCTGCCAACCAACTGGTGCTGAACGTCGAGACCAGTGGCCGCCGGCTGCAGGCGGTGATCTACGTGCCGACGGAGCATGGCAAGAAGGTGCGGCCCGGCATGCGCACGCGGCTGGCGCCTTCGACCGTGCGCAAGGAGGAATACGGCACCATGCTGGGCCAGGTGCGCGACGTCTCCGCGTTTCCGGCCACGCCCCAGGGGATGCTGGCGGTGCTGCAGAACCAGAACCTGGTCAACAGCTTCGCCTCCGCCGGCGCCCCCTACGAAACGCGCATCGATCTGCCAGCCGCGCCGACTTCCTCCGGCTATCGCTGGACCTCGGGAGAAGGGCCGCCCGTCGACCTGACCAGTGGCACCACGGTGAGGGTCTGGATCCTGGTGCGCGAGGAACCGCCCATCAACCTCATCGTGCCCTTCCTGCGAGCCGGCAGCGGGTCATGAAGCCTTGGGGCGCGATCGGCACCTGGCCGGGGCGGGTGCGGGCCTGGCTGAAGCGCTTGCGTGGCCCGGTCCGGACCCCCACCATCCTGCAGATGGCGGCGGTGGAATGCGGCGCCGCCTCGTTGGCCATGGTGCTGGCGCACTACGGCCGGTGGGTACCGCTGGAGGAATTGCGGATAGCCTGCGGTGTCAGCCGCGACGGCAGCAAGGCCAGCAACATCGTCAAGGCGGCCCGTCAGTTCGGCCTGCAGGCCAAAGGCTTCCGCAAGGAACCGGCGGGGCTGCCGGACCTGCCTATGCCGTCGATCATCCACTGGAATTTCAATCACTACGTCGTCTTTGAAGGCTTCCAGGGCGAGTATGCCGTGGTCAACGACCCGGCGCGGGGCCGCCGGCGCTATCGGCGCGCCGAGTTCGGGCAGAGCTTCACCGGGGTGGTGCTGGCGCTGACGCCGGACACCGGCTTCACCAGGGGGGGGGCGCCGCCCCGGCCATTGCGCGAGATCGTGCGGTTGCTGCGGCGTTCCTGGCCCGCGGTGGGTCTGGTCTGCGCCTTCAGCCTGATGCTTGTGGTGCCGGGGTTGCTGATCCCCGGCCTGTCGAAGCTGTTCGTGGACAAGGTGCTGCTGGAGCGCCTGGGCAACTGGCTGCTGCCGCTCTGTGCCATTGTCGTGGCGACGGGCGTGCTGCGGGCACTGATCGTGCAGTTGCAGCAGCACTACCTGCTGAAGCTGGAAGGCAAGCTGGCAGCGCTGCTCTCCGGCCGGGTGATGAGCGCGATGATGACGCTGCCGATGTCCTTCTTCACCCAGCGCTACGCGGGCGAACTGGCCACCCGTGTGGCCTGTGCCGACAAGGTCGCCGGGCTGCTTTCCGGCGAGGTGGCTACCACGTGCTTCAACATGATTGCGGTGGTGGTCTATGCTGCCGCCATGGCGGCGTTCGACCCGCTGGTGGCCGCCGTGGCGCTGGTGGTGCCGGTCTGCAACTTCGCCTTGCTGCGGCTGCTGCGCCTCCGCGCCGCCGATTTGAACCGCGGCATCGCGCTGGACCATGCGCGCATGACCGGTGCCGCCATCGGCGCCATCGTCGGCATCGAAACCATCAAGGTCTCGGGCAGCGAGGGCGAGGCGTTCAGCCGCTGGGCCGGCTTCCACGCGCGGGCGATGTCGGGGCAGCAGTCGCTCGGGCTGCTCAACGGCATCGTCGGCGTGGCGCCGACGCTTCTGGCCGTGCTGGGTTCGGGCGCGGTGCTCATCGTCGGCGGCTACCGGGTCATCGATGGCGTGCTCAGCATCGGCTCGCTGCTGGCGTTGCAGGTGCTGATGGCCAACTTCGTCAGCCCGTTCAACCAGTTGGTGGCGCTGGCGGAAAGGGCCCAGCAGGCCGCCGGCGACCTGAACCGCATCAACGACCTGTTGAACGGCAACGCGCCACCGGTGGCCAGCGCAGTGGTGCTCGACAAGCCGCGGCTGGAAGGCCGGGTGGAGTTCCGCAACATCACCTTCGGCTACAGCCCGGCCGACGAACCGCTGGTGCGGGACTTCAACCTGGTGCTGGAACCGGGCATGCGGGTGGCCCTGGTGGGAGGCTCGGGCAGCGGTAAGTCCACCATCGGCAAGATCCTCTGCGGCCTGCTTGAGCCATGGTCCGGCCAGGTGCTGGTGGATGGCCACCCGATCCAGGAAATTCCGCCGGCGCTGCGCGCGGCGTCGCTCGGCTATGTCGACCAGGACGTGTTCCTGTTCGCCGGCTCCATCCGCGACAACCTGACCCTGTGGGACCGGACCCAGCCGGAGACCACGTTGGTGGAGGCGCTCAAGGATGCCGAGATCCACGCCGAGGTGGCGGTGCGGCCCGGTGTGCTGGAAAGCACGGTGATGGAAGGCGGGGTGAACTTCTCCGGCGGCCAGCGGCAGCGACTGGAGATAGCCCGCGCCCTGGTCGGCAATCCCTCGGTCCTGGTGCTGGACGAGGCCACCGCAGCGCTGGACCCGGTCACCGAGCAGTGCATCGACGAAAGCATTCGCCGGCGTGGCTGCACCTGCGTCATCATCGCGCATCGGCTTTCCACCGTGCGCGACGCCGACGAGATCGTGGTGCTGAACCGCGGCAAGGTGGTGGAGCGCGGCACGCACCCGGACCTGATGGCGGCTGGCGGGACCTATGCCGAGCTGTTCGGGAGAGGTGCGCATTGAGCGGCGCGGTTGCCTCCGCCGTAGCCGGGCAGCTGCGGCTCTCCGCCGACGCCCCGCTCGCCCTGCACGAGGTCGACGGCCTGTGGCGAGTGCGCCACGGCTTCGTGGACCTGTTCGCGGTGCAGTTACGCCAGGGCCGACCGGCGGGCCGGCGCCACTTTCTGCTGCGGCTGGCCGACGGCATGCCCCTCGCCGGGCTGGACCTGGTGCTACCGGACGCTGCATGGACCCTGTTGGCGGTAGGCAGCCTGGGGGCTCAGGGGGTGCCGGTGGCGCCCGGCGGCCAGGCCGAGGCCGAGGCGCTGGAGCAATGGATCGCGGCCTGCGACGAGGTGTTCCGCGACCAAGGTAGCCGCTGGGGCTCGGCCGAACTGGCCGTGCCGGGGCCGCTGACGCTGATCGCCGGTGGCAGCGTGGCCGCGCAGGGCCAGCAGGTTCTCTGGGCCATCATCCGCGAGGGTCGGCTGCTGACCGCGGCCGGAGCGCCGGTGGATCCCGGCGGTCCGATCGCCCCGGTCACCGCCGCCTCTCCCCTGCAGGCCGAGCAGGATAGCCGGCTGCGACTGGCAACCACGCAGGAGCTGCTGGGCCAACCGGCGCTGGCCGCGGGGCTGGGCGGCTGGCACCGCACCTTGCTACAGCGGATCGCCACCCTGGTGGCCGCCCGCCAGGCGGTGCTGAACGCCCAGCTCAGCCAGAGCGCGGCGGAGAGCCGCCGGATGCTGGCAGGTGGCTTGGCGCAGCTCGGCGGCTTCGGCAGCAGCGACGTCGAGGGCGTGACCGGGACCAATCCGGACCTGCAGGCGATAGCGCGGGTGGCTGCGGCCATCGGGCAGGTGCCGGCGGCCCTGACCGGGCCGCCCTCGGCCTTGCCGCCCGGGCCGCAACGGCTTGACGCGATGATCGATGAGGTTGGCCTGCGCGCGCGCCGCGTGCTGTTGCGAGACCGCTGGTGGCGCCGCGACAACGGCCCGCTGATCGGACTGCGACGCGCCGATGCCGCTGCCGTGGCGTTGCTGCCCCTGGGTGGCCGTCGCTACCTGCTGTGGGACCCCGCGACCAAGCAGGAAACGCCGGTGGACGAGGCGGTGGCCGACGAGCTCTCGGCCACCGGCTGGATGCTGTACCGCGCCATGCCCGACACCGCGCCGGGGCCGTTCGGGCTGCTGCGCTTCTCGCTGACCGGCGGTGGCAGGCTGGGATTGCGGCTGGTCCTGGCTTCGTTGGTGGGGGCGATCCTTGGGCTTGGCGTGCCGCTGGCCACCGGGGTGCTGGTGGAAGCCGTGATCCCTGCCTCCGCCACGGACCAGATCGGCATGCTGGCGATAGGTCTGGCGGCGGCCGCCTTCGGCACCGGTGCGGTCGGCGTGGTGCGCGCGATAATGCTGCTGCAGCTGGAAAGCCGGCTGGACCTCAACTCGCAGCCGGCGCTGTTCGACCGGCTGCTGCGGCTGCATGCCTCGTTCTTCAAGGGCTTCGCCGCCGGCGACCTGGCCGACCGCGCCATGGGCGTGCAGGAGATGCGACGAGCGCTGACCGGCAACACCCTGGCGGCGCTGTTCGCCGGGTTGCTGTCGCTGGTCAACCTGGCGGTGATGCTTGGCTGCAGCGCGCCGCTGGCTGCCATTGGGTTGCTGATAGCCATGGTGCAAGCCGGCGCTGGAGGGGCGCTCGCCCTTGTGCAGTTGCGGCGCGAACGCCGGCTGGCCGAGCGCCGCGGCAAGGCCGAGAGCTTCGTGCTGCAGTGCATCTCCGGCGTCAGCAAGCTGAAGGTGGCGGCGGCCTGCGACCGCGCATTCGCCCTGTGGGCGCAGCTGTTCGGCACCCAGCGCGAGGCCTTCCTGCAGGTGCAGCGGGCCAGGGTGATGCAGGACGTGGTGCTCTCCGTGCTGCTGCCGCTGGGCACCGCGGTGCTGTTCCTGGTGGCCGCCGGGCTTGCCCTGCACGTGCCGCCGCCCGCCCCCTCGCTGGATGGGGGGCTGACGCCGCCGGTACCGCCTTCTGGCTTTGGGTTGGGCGCCTGGGTGGCGTTCAGCGCCGCCTTTGGCCAACTCACCACGGGCCTGGCCAGCGTGGTGCATGCGGCAACCGACATGATGGGACTGATGCCCCTGTACGAGCGGGCCCGGCCGCTGCTGGAAGCCAGACCCGAGACGGCGCAGCCGCGCGAGGCGCCCGGCCTGCTGACCGGCGGCATCGAGTTCAGCGGCGTGACCTTCGCCTACAACAGCGATTCGCCGCCGGTGCTGCAGGAGCTGTCGTTCAGCATCCGGCCGGGCGAGTTCGTCGCCATCGTTGGCCCCTCGGGCTGTGGCAAGAGCACCATCATGCGGCTGCTGCTGGGCTTCGAAGAGCCGCAGTCCGGGGAGATTCTCTACGACGGTCGCAGCCTGGCCACGCTCGACAACGTCGCGCTGCGCCGCCAAGTCGGCGTGGTGCTGCAAAATGGCCGGGTGCAGCCGGGCAACCTGATCGAGAACATCGGCGGTGGCCGGCCGATTCCGCTGGAGGAAGGCTGGCATGCCGCCCGCCTGGCTGGCATGGAAGCCGATATCAAGGCCATGCCGATGGGCATGCACACCGTGCTGACCGACGGCGGCAGCACGCTTTCGGGCGGTCAGCGCCAGCGACTGATGATTGCCCGCGCGCTGGCGCGGCGGCCGCGAATCCTCCTGCTGGACGAAGCCACCAGCGCGCTGGACAACAAGACCCAGGCCATCGTCACCAACGCCGTCGCGGCGCTGGGGCTGACCCGGATCGTCATCGCCCACCGTCTGTCCACCATCGAGATGGTGGACCGGGTGCTGGTGCTTGACCGGGGCCGCTTGATCCAGAGCGGTAGCTTCGAGGAGTTGGCCAGTACGCCAGGGCTTTTCCGCGAACTCGCCCGCCGCCAGTTAACCTGAGGAAGGCAACGATGAGAAAAGTGCTCTACGTGCTGGGTCAGCTGGACGATCTCGACGCGCAGTGGCTGGCGCGTGTCGGCCGCAAGCGGCGGGTTGCCGATGGCGAGGCGATCCTGCGCCAGGATGAACCCAGCGGCTCAGTGTTCCTGCTGATCGAGGGCGAGTTGGTGGTGGAGGTGGCGGGCGTCGGCCGGGTGGCGGTGCTGCAGTCCGGCGAGATCCTCGGCGAGATGAGCTTTGTGGATAACGCCCTGCCGTCGGCCACGGTCATCGCGCTTGGCCCCGCCACGGTATTGGATGTGCAGAAGGATGCGCTGAACGACAAGATCGAGGCGGATGCCCAGTTCGGGGTCCGCTTCTACCGCGCCATCGCCATGTTCCTGTCCGACCGCCTGCGCTCCTCGCAGCAGCGCAAGGCTAGCGGGGGCAAGGTCTCGCTCGACAATTCGGCCCATTCGCAGACTGACGAGTTGGAAGCGAGCCTGCTGGATTCGGTGTCGATCGCGGGCGATCGCTTCGACCGCCTGCTCCGCACGCTTGCGGCGGCACGCGGCTAGAACATTTTTTCCGCTGACTGCATCGCAATGGACTTCCCTGGCGCGGTGCTGATCCACCTTCAGCGAATATTCTCAATGATTTGCCAAGCCGATCGGCGCCCTGATTGCGCGCCGATTTACACTTGATACCTGGATCGGCTGAACCGTGGGGCGACGGGGCAAACCGTCCCCCGGTGACCAACCAGCGCTTTCGGGCGCTGTTGTGGGCTTGGAAATTCGGGGTCATGAGAATCGGCGGATCGCCGCCAAAAAAGCGCGCCTCACGAAAGGAGGGGAAGGGATTCGAACCCTCGATAGGGTGTTACCCCTATAACGGTTTAGCAAACCGTCGCCTTCAGCCACTCGGCCACCCCTCCTCGGGTATGACAGGCTCACGACGTATGCAGGGCGCGTCATACAGTCGGC
>CAIMOR010000562.1 GCA_903843125.1 uncultured Rhodospirillales bacterium | reverse complement strand
TTTCAGGCAAGTGCGATTCGAACCAGGCCGCCCCGTCGTCACGTCCAAGAGATTGAAATATAAGAGTTTTTGAAAAGCGTACCAAATCGGCCAAGTCAACAGGTCCAGAGAGAATGGGCCGTCGGAGAGCCGATTTCGGCGGTCGTTCCGCCCCTGCCGGTCAACAGGTCCCGCCGCAAACCTTGGCCAAACCTGGGGTTTTTCCACCGACTCCCGGCGGCGGAGAGCCTGACGTCGGTTAAAACTGGCGGAGGAAGAGGGATTCGCATCCAAGGTATGGGTACTGGCTAAGACAGCACCGTTCGGCATAAGCCGTATCCTGTCCCCGCATCTCCCTTGATTTGCACCATGAACACCTCGGCAACTACGCCGGGGCTTTTGGCGTTCTTCGCCCCCTCCGCTAGGCGGAGGATTGTGCCCAACTCACTGCGAAGCCGGATGGTCTCAACCAGCCCGCGCACCCGCTCGCGCAGTTCAGCGCCATCATCGGCGGCCAGCGCCGCGGTCAATTCGACCACCCGGGTGCGGTAGACATCGGCCAAGCCTGGATGCAGCCGCGGGGCAGGTCAGTCCCATCCTGAAGCCTCCGCTCGGGTGGAAACCTTATCCAGGTGTCCACCAAACCGGCAGCAGGCCACGCGGCGTAAATCAACGATCGTCTTGAAGTCGGGCGCCAGCCGGCCGGTGAGCCACATCAGCTCGGGGTTGCGTTGCGCTTCGCGTTCAGCGGCCGTGTGCACCGTAAGGAAAGGCTGCACGCACGACCCCACCTGACCGCGGCGCCTTCACATCCAAAACGCCTTGCATCCAAGGGGTCGTCCACACACGATGCCGTCTGCCCCCGCCGGGATACGCCTGATGAGCCAAGCATCCCCCACCGCGGCCTACGCCGGCTACCACAAGGACCTGGCCAAGCCCGAGGCCGCAGACCTGACCCATGTGCGCAAGGGCACGCCGGGCGGCGAGTATCTGCGCCGCTTCTGGCACCCCATCGCCATGGCGTTGCAGGTGACGGCGCTGCCCAAGCGCCTGCGCATCCTCGGCGAGGACCTGGTGCTGTTCCGCACCCTCGGCGGCACGCTCGGCCTGCTGCACCTGCATTGCAGCCACCGCGGCAGTTCGCTGGAATTCGGCCTGCCGACCGAAAGCGGCATCAGCTGCTGCTACCATGGCTGGCACTACGCCCCGGACGGCACCATCCTCGACACCCCAGGCGAGCCGGCCGACAGCCCAATCCGCCACCGCATCTCCCATGGTGCCTATCCACTGCGGGAGCATGGCGGCCTGGTCTTCGCGTATTTCGGCCCGCCCGAGGCGATGCCGCCATTCTTCCTGACCGACGCCGCCAGCGTCCCCGGCAACCGCTTCCATCCCTATCTGCTGACCTTCGACTGCAACTGGCTGCAGGTGCACGAGAACAGCATGGACCCGCTGCACAGCGTCTTCCTGCACACCCGCATGAGCGGCGTGCAGTTCTCCGAGGCCTTCGGCGCGCTTCCGGTGGTGCAGTATCGCCGCACGCCGCTCGGCGTCACCTCCACCGCCGTACGCCGCATCGGCGAGATGGTCTGGGCGCGCGTCAATGACGAGCTGACCCCCAACATCGCCCAGTTCGGCCCGCCCTGGGAGGATGGAAGGACCCCCAAGCTGTTTGTGCCGCCCGCCATCACCCGCTGGATCGTGCCCCATGACGACACCAGTTGCATGACCATCGGCTGGCGCCACGCCAACGACCAGGTGGACCCGGACGGCCGCACGAAGGTGGACGAGATCGGACTGGAGACGGTGGACTTCTTCGGCCAGACACCCGACCGCCCCTATGCGGACCGCCAGCGCGAACCCGGCGACTGGGACGCGCAGGTATCACAGCGCCCGATCGCGGTGCATGCACTGGAGAACCTGGGCCGCACCGATACCGGCATCGGCATGCTCAGGCAGAACCTGCGCCACGGCATCGCCGACCTGGCCCGCGGCATTGCGCCAACGCCGCCGCCAACGCATGACGGCGTGCTGACCACCTTCGCCCATGACACGGTGCTGCACTTGCCACCGCGTGGCAATGACGACGAGGGCCTGTTGAACCAGGTCTGCGACATCGTCACCGAGATCACGCTGGGCAGCGCGGGCATGCCGCACACCACGCGCCGCGCCGAAAGCATCACCAGGCTGAGGGCCGCAGGGCTGTGCTGAAGGGCGTGTTCCGCACGCTGGCCGAACTGCCGGCGCAGGTCACTGAATGCCCGCTATGGGACCCGGTGGCACAGCGCCTGCACTTCGTGGAAATCTATGCCCGCCGCATCCACACCGTGGATTGGGCCACCGGCGCGCAGCACTGGGTGGAGACGCCAGAGCCCGTCGCCAGCCTGGGCCTGGCGCAGGACGGCTGGCTGGTGGCCGGGCTGGCGCATGGCGTGGCCCTGGTCCACCCAGACACCGGCGCGTTGACCCC
>CAIMOR010000561.1 GCA_903843125.1 uncultured Rhodospirillales bacterium | reverse complement strand
TGGTGGGCGCCGTAGGATTCGAACCTACGACCCGCTGATTAAGAGTCAGCTGCTCTACCAACTGAGCTAGGCGCCCGTACCAACCGCGTGCGGTGTCGCCACCGCCGAGGGGGGCCTAAATAGCCATCGCTGCGGCTTTGTCCAGCCCCCTTGTGGGCGCCGGCCCCGTTCGCGCCTCCGCGCCGGCCTCACGCCATCCGCGCACGGCCCGCTGCCCTTACGCCATCCGCGTACGGCCCGCTGCCCGCACGCTGTTCGCGTACGCCCCGCTGCCCTCACGCTATTCGCGTACGGGGCCAAACTCCGCGTCGCGGTGCATGTAGACCGAGAGCAGCACGCCGAAGCCCAGCATCGTCGTCAGCATGGCCGACCCGCCATGGCTGATCAGCGGCAGCGGCACGCCGCCCACCGGGATGCTGCCCGTCACCATCGCCACGTTGACGAAGACGTACAGGAAGAAATTCGTCCCCAGCCCCACCGCCACCAGCCGGCCGAACTGGTGCTTGCAGCGAATGGCGGTGACGTAGCAGAACAGGATCACCAGGCACATCAGCCCCAGCACGGTCAGCCCGCCCACCAGGCCGAACTCCTCGGCGATCATGGTGAAGATGAAGTCGGTCTGCTTCTCCGGCAGGAAGTTCAGGTGCCCCTGGGTGCCCTGCAGGAAGCCCTTGCCCCACATGCCGCCGCTGCCCAGCGCGATCTTGCTCTGGATGATGTTGTACCCGGCGCCCAGCGGGTCGCTCTCGGGGTCCATGAAGGTCAATATCCGCTGCCGCTGGTAGTCATGCAGCTTGGAATAGGCGATCGGCGCCGCCGCCCCGGCCGCCCCCAGCACCAGCGCGAATTTCCACCAGCGCACCCCGGCCGCCCAGAACACCGCGCCGCCGATCATGCAGGTGATCATCGCGGTACCCAGGTTCGGCTGCTTCAAGATCAGCGCCATCGGCACCAGCACGGCGATGATCGGCGGGATCAGGAAGAACACGTTGCCCACGCGCTCCCACGTGGCCCGGCTGAACCAGTCCGCCAGCGCGATGACCAGCAGGATCTTCATCAGCTCGGAAGGCTGCAACTGCAGCGGCCCGACATCGATCCAGCGCTGCGCCCCCTTGCCGACATTGCCGGCCACCAGCACCAGCACCAGCATGCCGATGCCGAAGGCATAGCCCAGCCAGGCGAAGCGGGCGATGAACCGCACGTCCACCATGGCGATGCTGAGCATCAGCACCAGGCCGAAGCCGAACCGCAACGCGTGCTTGGAGGCATAGGCCTCCGGCCCGCTGCCGGCCGAATACAGCGCCACGTAGCCGCAGGCCGCGATGGCGCACAGCAGCAGCACGAACAGCCACGGCACCTGCCACAGCTTGTGCAGTACGCCCTGGCCGCGGTCCCGGGTGAAGAACCGCTTTTCCAGTACGCCGCTCATCGTTGCGTCCCCTGCCCCGGCGCCTGGGCGTCCGCCACCCGCGGCCCCGGCCCGGTGGGGGCGCGGAAGCGGTTGAAGGTCTCCACCAATATGTCGCGCGCCAGCGGCCCGGCCGCCCCGGCGCCGCTGTTGCCGTGCTCCACCACCACCGAGACCGCGTATTGCGGGTTCTCGAACGGGGCGAAGGCCACGAACAGCGCGTGCGGCCGATATTCGCGCGGCAGGTTCTCGGTCTTGTAGCCGCGCTCGCGCTGCTCGCGGGTGACGCGCCGCACCTGCACGCTGCCGGTCTTGCCGCCCATGTTGCCATAGCCCGGCGGCAGCTTGCTGGTATGGGCGGTGCCGTCGCCCTCGTTCACCACCGCCCACATGCCGTCCCGCACCAGGCGCATGTCGCGGTCGGAGACGCCGATCGCCGGCCAATCGGTCCGCGTCGGCTTGCCGGCGATGGCGCGCGTGACGTGCGGCACCAGCACCTTGCCGCTGGCCAGCCGCGCCACCATGGTCGCCAGCTGCAACGGCGTCAGCTGGTAGAAGCCCTGGCCGATGCCGTGCACCACCGTGTCGCCCAGGCTCCAGCCATGGCCATGCGCGGCGCGCCAGGCGCGGGTCGGCATCAGCCCCTTGCGGGCGCCGGGCAGGTCGATCTCGGGTTCCACGCCCAGGCCGAACCGGTTGGCCATGTTGGCGATGCGGTCGATGCCGACCCGCTTGGCCAGCTCGTAGAAATAGACGTCGCAGGAATATTTCAGCCCGCCGCGCAGGTCCAGCGCGCCATGGCCGTAGCGGGACCAGCAGTGGAAGCGGCTCTCGCCCAGGTCCATGTAGCCGGGGCAGGGAATCCGCTCGCCCGGGCTGACCACGCGCGCCTCCAGCGCCGCCAGCGCCACCATCATCTTGAAGGTGGAGCCGGGCGCGTAGAGGCCGTTGGTGCACTTGTTGATCAGCGGGGTCGCGCGGTTGCGGGTCCATTCCCGCCACTGCTCGGCCGAGACGCCGGAGTTGAACAGGTTGGGGTCGAAGCTCGGCTGGCTGGCCATGGCCAGCACCTCGCCGTTGCGGCAGTCCATCACCACCGCGCTGGTGCCTTCCTCGATCTTGTTGCGCAGCGTGCGCTGCAGCTCGGCATCCACGGTCAGCTGCACGTCCTGGCCCGGCACGCCCTCGCGCCGCTCCACCTCGCGGATCACCCGGCCGACGGCATTGACCTCCAGCTGCACCGCGCCGGCGCGGCCGCGCATCAGCAGGTCGTGCTGGCGCTCCACGCCGGAACGGCCGACGCGCACGCCCGGCAGTTCCAGCAGCGGGTCGTCGCCGACATCGCGTTCCGCCGGCGGCGCCACGTAGCCGACGATATGGGCCAGGTGCTCGCCTTCCGGGTACAGCCTGGTGGTGCCGACATCGATGACGATGCCCGGCAGGTCCGGCGCATTCACCTCGATCCGCGCCATCTCCTCCCAGGTCAGGAACTCGCGCACCGCCACGGGCACGAAGCGCCGGCGGCGGCGCACCTCGCGCTCGATCCGGCCCTTCTCCCAATCCTGCAGCGGGACGATCTTCGTGAAGGTCTCCAGCGTCGCCGAGACGTCCTGGGTCTGCTCGGCCACCAGCAGCGCGCGCCAATTCAGCCGGTTGCCGGCCACCACCACGCCGTTGCGGTCCATGATCCGGCCGCGCGGCGGGCTCAGCAGCCGGGCGGAGAGCCGGTTCTCCTCGGCCAGCGTCGCATAGCGCTCGCCCTCCTCCATCTGCAGCTTCCACAGCCGGGTGCCGAGGAAGCCCAGCGCGCCGACCTGCCCCAGCCCGAGCAGCAGCGCCCGCCGGGTGAACACCCCGCGGCGCTGTTCTTCCTCTCGCCGCACGCCGCGCATGCCACCGCCAGCCTTGGCCATTGCCCTCAGTGTCCCAGGAGAGGGGGTATTATAGCGCGCTCGCGGCGGCGTGCATCACACCATCCGGCGCCCGGGGGTCCAGGCGCCGGAAGGGGTGCGGGTCAGGCGAACAGGAAGTCGGACAGTTGCGCCACCAGGCTGGCCTGGTCGGTGCCGGCCAGCATCACGCTGCCGCCGCCGGGGGTGGCGATGCTGACCCCGACATAGGTCACGCCGTCGCCTCCGGTCACCATGGCGTGGTCCGTCATCGCCGCCGTCACCTGCGCCGCGGTGTGGAACTTGGTTCCGAACCCCTTGAAGATGACCAGGTCGGTATCGCTGAAATCCGTCACGATATCCACGCCATGCCCACTGGCGAAGGTGAACTGGGCATGGTCGCCGCCGGTGTAGACCTGGTTGCCCTTGCCGTCGATGAACTGGTCGTTGCTGGCACCGATGAAGGCCTCGAAGCCGCTCACCTGGCTGGCGTTCGTCGGCTGCCCGGTGACGAACAGCTTGCCGAGCGACACATCCATCGTCAGCCCCTGCGGCGCGCCGAAGTGGCTCAGGTCCAGGGTATCGAAGCCGGCCCCGCCGTCGAACTGGTTCCAGCCGAAGTTGAAATGGCTGGCCGAGAAATCGGCGGTGCCGTTCACAGTCAGCGCCACATCCAGCCTCAGCAGGTCATTGCCAGCGCCGAGGCCGACGATGTTGAGCGACATCGCCAGCGTGGCGCTGGCCCCAAGACCGTGCCCGCTGGCACCATGCGCCAGCAGGGTGACGGAGTCGTTGCCATTGCCGGTGGTGATGGCGTTGCCGGTCATGCTGGCGACCGCGCTGCCCGCCAGATCGGCCACGGCCCCCTGCGGATGGTCGGTATGTCCCGAGGCGCCGTCGGCGCCGGCGTCGCCGCCGGTTACCACCAGGCTCAGCCCGATGTCACTCGCGCCACCCGACTTGGCAACGCTGAGCTGGTTGCCGTCCACGTTGCCATGCGCCGAACCGCCCGCACCGCCGGCGCCCACCTGGGCGGTGTCCGTGCCGCGCTGGGCACTGCCGCCGCTGCCGCCATTGCCGCCGGTCCCGCCATTGCCGGCAATGGCCACGGCCCCGATACTGCCGTGCAACGACCCGCCATCCGTCAGCACGTAGCCCTGCGCCGTGGTGGTGGCATCGCCGCCGGCGCCACCCGTCCCGCCGAACCCGGGCGCCAGGTCGTACCGAAGGGCGTAGGGCCCGCTCCCTTGAAAGACGGTGACCGCCGCTTCGCCGTTGCCGCCGTCGCCCCCGCGGCCGCCATTGGCGGTGAAGAGCAGGCTGGCCAGGTCGTTGCCGGTGCCAAGGGCGATGCTGCCGCCCGTGCCGCTGACGGTTGCCGCGCCGCCGGCCCCGCCGAAGATGCCGAGGAACCCATTCGGGACCGAGTGCGGATCCTGGTAGGAGGCTATGGAGACGGTCGCTCCAGGGTTTACCGGGACACCTCCCGAAAAGCCGCCGCCGCCCGTGGCGGTGTCAGCGACGGCGACCGTATCGGCCAGGCTGCCGCCAGCCAGTGTCGGCACGGCCACGCTGGTGCTGGCGCTGCCGCCGCCATAGGCCACCGACGTGATGAGCGCGTGGCTGGTGCCCGGTGCCCAGGTGGTGACGCCATAGTTGGAATTGGTGCCGTAGGCGCCGCTGTAATGGCCGCTGTGGTCCGATCCCGCCGCGCTTTGGGCTTCGCTGTAGTCCAGCGGCCCCACAGCCACCTTCAGCGCCTTGGTATAGGAAGAGCCGGCCTGGTCCGTGGTGGTCACCGTGACCAGCAGCGGCACCGAAACGTCGTACAGCGCCACGCCGGGTGCCAGCGAAAGCTGGTTGCCGCTGACGACGACGACCGGGTCGGAGGTGGTGTAGGTGAAGGTCGCGGTGGGGTCGGCATCCACGGTGGAAAGGGTGCCGATGATGGCGCCGGCGTTGCCGCCAACGACCGGACCGCTGGTGGACAGGTAGAGGCCTTTCGGCACGGAATGCGTCACTGTTGCCTACTCATGATTTAACTTCTCGATGGAACCTAGTTGGTTTCATCGGTCGCGCAAGGGAGTCGGTGGCCGGCCGCCTGCCCTCGCCAGGGTGCGTGCGAGCGTTGCTGCCCCGGCCAGCCGCTGCGCGGCGGATCAGCCGCCTTGCCGGGTCAGACCGCGCCCTCGGCCTGCCGCATCACCTGGTGCACCTTGGCCAGCACGTAGGACAACGACGGGTATAGCCCCGCCGTCAGCCCCACCCCGTACAGCGCCGGCGCCGGCGGCAGCAGCTGCAGGTTCAGCACGCATTGCAGCGCCCAGGACAGCACCGCCGCGCCCAGCGCCATGGCGATGTAGATCAGCCAGATCATCAGGAAGGACAGCCCAGCCAGGAAGCCGCGCCAGCGCAGCGCGATGCCCTGGCAGATCAGCAGCACCAGCACCGAGGAGCCCAGCGGCGCCTGGATCAGCAGGTCCTGCAGCAGGCCGATGCCGAACACCGCCGGCGGCGGCAGCCCGCCCGGGCGGAACACGCTCCAGAAGAACACGCAGGGCAGGCACACCGCCGGCACCAGGCCCGGCAGCCCCAGCGGCAGGCTGGCCAGCACCAGCAGGAAGATCAGGAACCCCGCCGGGAAGATCGCCCGCGCCAACGCATCCGCCTGGCGGATCAGGCTTGAGGGCGGCTCGCTCAGCCCGCGCATGGCGGGCGCCCCGGCCGGCGCGGCATGCCCGGCATCAGCGGCGGTTGTTGCGCGGCTCGGGCCGGGCCACCGCCTCGGGCGGCAGAATGCCGCCCAGCCCATAGTCGAACAGGCGCACCACGTCCAGCCGGTCCAGATGCGCGAACAGCTCGATCTCGGCGGCCCCCGAGGGGGTCCAGTGCACCACCCCCACCGGCAGCCCGGCCGGGAAGGCATTGGCCTCGGCGCTGGTCACCACGCGTTCGCCTTCCTGCGGCACGTTGCCTTCCGGCCAGTGCTGCAGCCGCGGCCGGTTGCCGTTGGTGCCCACCATCATCGCGCGCGCCCGGCTGCCTTCCAGCGTCACCGGAATGCGGCTGTTCATGTCGGTGGCCAGCAGCACGCGGGCGGAACGGCTGCCCACCTCGGTGATGCGCCCGACCAGCCCGCGCTCATCCAGCGCCACCTGGCCCTTGCGGAAGGTCTGGGTCGGCCCGGTCGCCACCAGCACGGCCTTGGCATAGACGCCGCCGGCATCGGCCACCACGCGGGCGGTGCGGTAGCTCGGCGCCGCCTCCGGCACGAAGTCCAGTTGGCGCCGCAGCAGCTGGTTTTCCGATTCCAGCGCCAGCGCCGTGCTGTGCCAGCGCCACAGCCGCTCGTTCTCCTCGCGCAGCCGGGCGTTCTCGCTGCGCAGGCTGGCCAGGTTCGCCAGGTCGTCGAAGGCCTGGCGCGTCGCCGCCACCGGTTCCTGCAGGGCGCCCCAGACCGGCGTCAGCACGTCGGTCATGACGGTACGCAGCCGCTCGGCCAGCAAGGTGTCAGCCTTGCCGAGCAGCATGGTCCCGAACGCCGCGGCGATCAGCACCGGCAGGGTCAGGCGAGACAACGCCTGCCGCAGGGGAATACTCAGTCGAAGCAATCAGGCCTCCCGGCCGCCCACACACCCCCGGGCGGATTTTGCCGACGCTGCCTCAATCAACCTCTCAATACATCGAACTGAGCACTTGGCGAAGCCGTTTCATTTCCTCCAGCGCCCGGCCGGTGCCCAGCGCCACGCAGGACAGCGCATCCTCCGCCACCACGACAGGGAGACCCGTCGCGTCGCGCAGCACCTGGTCCAGCCGGTACAGCAGCGCGCCGCCGCCGGTCAGCACGATGCCCTTGTCGACGATATCGGCGGCCAGCTCCGGCGGCGTGTTCTCCAGCGCCACCTTCACCGCCTCCACGATCGCGGTCACCGGCTCGGCCAGCGACTCGGCGATCTGCCGCTGCGAAACGTATACCTCGCGCGGCACGCCGTTCATCAGGTCGCGGCCCTTCACCTCGGTCGCCGGGCCTTCCTCGCCATCCTCGGGCGGGGCGGCGGCGCCGATCTCCATCTTGATCCGCTCGGACGAGCTTTCGCCGATCAGCAGGTTGAAGGTGCGGCGGATGTACGAAATGATCGCCTCGTCCATCTTGTCGCCACCGACACGGACGCTGCGGGCATAGACGATGCCGCCCAGGCTGATGACCGCCACTTCCGTGGTGCCACCGCCGATATCCACCACCATCGAGCCGCTCGGCTCGGTCACCGGCAGCCCGGCCCCGATCGCGGCCGCCATCGGCTCCTCGATCAGCAGCACCTTGCGGGCCCCGGCCGATTCCGCCGATTCCTGGATCGCGCGGCGCTCGACGGCGGTGGAGCCGGAGGGCACGCAGACGATGATCAGCGGCGAGGCGAAACCGCGGCGGTTATGCACCTTGCGGATGAAGTGCTTGATCATTTCCTCGGCGACTTCGAAATCGGCGATCACGCCGTCCCGCAACGGCCGGATCGCGGCGATGTTCCCCGGCGTGCGGCCGAGCATCATCTTGGCCTCCTCGCCCACCGCCAGCACCTGCTTGCGGCCGCGCAGGTCGGCAATCGCGACCACGCTCGGCTCGTTCAGCACGATGCCCCTTCCCTTGACGTAGACCAGGGTATTGGCGGTTCCCAGGTCGATGGCCATGTCCGCCGACAGAAAGCCGAACAGGCGAGAAAACATGTGGCGGCAGCCTTCCAGGTGGGACCCCTCCCCCAACTGAACCGCCGGGTGCCGGGCTTGCGCCACGCTGCCATCGGTTCCGCAGCCCCCCGCGGGGTCCGACATCACGAGTTCGGGGATGCTGCTGTCAGGGTGGCTTACCCGCCCGGGCGTTCGCGCTCAAGCCTTCATCCTGGGACCCGTCGCGGCGCCGCGACCAAGGCGGCGTAAACCGCCGGGGGTGGCGCGGCGTTTCGGCGGGCGGAGAAGGAGCCCCAGCCATGCGCAAGCCCAACCTGACCCTGCTCGCCCTCGCCGTCGCCACGCTGGCGCTGCCCGGCTGCGGCAACACCACCGGGGACCGCGCCGTCTCGGGCGGCCTGCTCGGCGCCGGTGGCGGTGCGGCGCTCGGCGCCATCGTGGGCGGCAACGCCGGCACCGGCGCACTGCTCGGCGGCCTGGCCGGCGCCGCCACCGGCGGGCTGACCAGCAACCGCGACGTCAACCTGGGCCGGCCGGCCTGGCGCTAGCCCGCCGGCCCGAGGCACCCGGCGCTCAGGCGCCGCGGGCCACGCCGAAAATCAGCGACACCAGGAACAGCACGAGGAAGATCGCGAACAGGATCTTGGCAATGCCGGCTGAGGCCGAGGCGATGCCACCGAAGCCGAACAGCCCGGCGACCAGTGCGATGACGAGGAAGATCAGTGTCCAGTAAAGCATGGCGTCCACCCTGCGGTTGCTCAGCCTGGCCACAACGCCGCCGCCGCCGCCGGTTCCTTCAATCCGGCAGGAGGAAGCCGGCCGCCGCTACAGCGCCCGCAGGCCGCGCGTCACCGCCTGGTAGGTCGCCACCGCCAGCGTCGTCGGGTCGAACGGCTTGGTGATGACGAAGGCGGGTTCCACCACCTCGCCGGTCAGCAGGCGTTCGGGATACGCGGTCACGAAGATCACCGGCACGCTGATGTGGCGCATGATGCGCGCCACCGCATTCGCCCCGTCCCCGCCGGCACCCAGGTTGATGTCGGCCAGCACCAGGCTCGGCGGATCGCGGCGCGCGATCTCCACCGCCTCCGCCTCGGTGGCGGCGATGCCGACCACGCTGTGGCCGCAGCGCTCCACCAGCTCCTGGATATCCAGCGCGATGATCGGCTCGTCCTCGATGATCAGCACCCGCGCGGCGGCGCCGGCGCGCAGCCGATCGCGCGAGGCGCGCAGTTCGTGCTCGGCGATCTCGAGCTCCAGGCGAACCACGCGCGCGGCGTCGGCCAGCGTCAGCTCCTCCAGCGCGGTCAGCAGCAGCAGCTTGCGCTGCACGCTGGTCATCTCCTGCCCGGCATCCTCGTACGGCGCGGCGTCGCTGATGGCGCCGTACAGCGCCACGCGCAACGCGCCCTCGCCGGCCGGCAACGCCACCGCCATCAGGCACCGCAGCGCCTCGGCCACCAGCGCGTCGCCATGCTGCTGGCTGCCGGTCAGCGCGCGCGCATAGCGCCGGGCGTAGGGCAGCGCGCGAAGCAGCGCGGCGCGGTCGGCGTCCATCATCGGGTCTCGCTCATGCGGTGTTCATCCACGTCCATCCTGCATGTTGATATGCAGGCTGCCGTGCAGGAACAAGCCACGGACCACGCATTGCGCAACGCGCTCGCGGCATTGTTGCCGGAGCTTCGCGCCTTTGCCCGTTACCTCGCGGGAACGCGGGCCGAGGCGGACGATCTCGTGCAGGAAGCCGTGCTGCGCACGCTGCGCTCGCTGGATGGCCGCAGCGACGGCGTCAACCTGCGCGCGTGGTGCCTGGCGGTTATCCGCAACACCTTCCACGAACAGCTGCGGTTGAGGAAGCGCGAGGCGGCGCGGCTGCGCGACAGCGTGGAGCCGGCGCCCGCGCCGCCGCTGCAGGAAACCCCGGGCGCGATGCGCGACCTGCAACGCCAGCTGGCCACGCTGCCGCCGCTGCTGCGCGAAGCGCTGCTGCTGGTGGGCGCGCAGGGGCTTTCGCACGAGGAAGCCGCCGCGGTCTGCGGCGTTCCCGTTGGCACCATGAAGGCCCGCGTCTCCCGCGCGCGGCGCCAGCTCAGCAGCGCTCTCGGTGCTGTGACCGGCTGACGCGCGCCGGATGCAACCCGCCGGCCCTGCGGATCACTGGTCTTCGTAGAGCGAGCAAGGAATGCCCCGCATGGACGCGACGAACCAGACCATGGTCGAGTTGGACGAGCCGATGACGGAGGTGCCCGCCGAGGTTCGCCCACCGCTGACGCCCGAGGAACAACGCGAAGCGCAGCGCGTGTTCCACCAGGCGCTGATCGCGCTGCTGCCGAAGCTGCGGGTGCAGGCGTTGGCGCTGACCCGCAACCGCGCCGCGGCCGAGGACCTGGTGCAGGACGCGGTGGCCAATGCGCTGGCGGCGCAGAACAGCTTCACCCCCGGCACCAACTTCGCCGCCTGGATGCATCGCATCCTGCGCAACCGCTTCATCTCCACGCTGCGCAAGCAGCGCGAGACCACCGACATCGAGGACCTGCCGAGCAGCGCCTTCGCCGTCAGCGGCGCGCATGAGGACCGGCTGATCCTGAAGGAGCTCGGCGCCGCGCTGGGCCGCCTGCCCAGCGACCAGCGCGAGGCGCTGTTCATGGTGGTGCTGCAGGGCTTGTCCTACGAGGAAGTCGCCGAGGCGACCGGCTGCGCCGTCGGCACCGCGAAAAGCCGCGTGTTCCGCGCCCGCCGCCAGTTGCAGACCTGGCTGATGGGCGAGGAACGCCAGGCCAGCGCGCCGGCCCTGGTGCGGAGCCGCTGGTTGACCGACGTTGGCGAAACCCACGCGGAGGTGTAGGGTGCCATGACACCGAGCGAGGCAGCGGAGCTTCAGCATCCGCCTGCCGCGCCGTCGAGTGCGGCGGGCAGCATGGCGCAGGGTACGAACGGTCGGGGCGGCAAGCCCATCAGGCGACATGCCGGCCCACAGGGCGCCGGCATGGCGGGCCGGGGCGCGGCGCCCAGCGGCGTGGACCAGGCCTTCGAGGTGTGGCTGCATCGCGGGCTGCACCAGCTCTACGACGACGTGGCCAAGGAACCCCTGCCGGAGGAATTGCTCCGGCTGATCGAACAGGACAAGTCAGCGCCGCGCAAGTGAACGGGGGGCCACCGGCCCCCCTCCGCCGCGTCAGGCCGTCAGCGCTTGCGGCGCGGTGCGGGCGCGCTTGACCACCAGCTTGTTCAGCGCGTGCACATAGGCCCGCGCGGATGCCACGATGGTATCGGGGTCGGCACCCTGGCCGTCCACCAGCTTGCCGTTCTCCTCCAGCCGCACGGTCACGCGCGCCTGCGCGTCGCTGCCCTCGGTGATGGCCTGCACGCTGAACAGCTTGAGTTCGGCGTCATGCGGGAAGGCCTGCTGCAACGCCTTGAAGGTGGCATCCACGGCGCCGTCGCCCTTGGCCACGCCCTCCACCACCTCGCCATCGACCTCCAGGCTCAGCGACGCCATCGGCTTCGGCCCCATGCCCGCCACCACGGTCAGCGCGGTCAGCTTCAGCCGGTCGTTCTGCCGCACTTCCTCATCCACCAGCGCGGCGACGTCCTCGTCGTAGACCACCTTCTTCAGGTCGGCGATCTCCTTGAAGCGGCGGAAGGCATCGTTCAGCTGGTTGTTGCCGATATCGCCGTAGCCGAGCGCGTTCAGCTTGTCGCGGAACGCCGCGCGGCCCGAATGCTTGCCCAGCACCAGGGACGAGTTCGACCAGCCGACGCTCTCCGGCGTCATGATCTCGTAGGTCGTGCGGTCCTTCAGCACGCCATCCTGGTGGATGCCGCTTTCATGCGCGAAGGCGTTGCGCCCGACGATCGCCTTGTTCGGCTGCACGTCGAAGCCGGTGATGGTCGCCAGCAGCTTCGACGTCTTCAGGATGTTCGGCGTGACGATGCCGTTGGAATAGGCCAGCGCGTCGTGGCGCGTGCGCAGCGCCATCGCGACCTCCTCCAGGCTGGCATTGCCGGCGCGCTCGCCGATGCCGTTGATCGTCACCTCCACCTGGCGCGCCCCGGCCTGGATGGCGGCCAGCGTATTCGCCACGCCCAGCCCCAGGTCGTTGTGGTTGTGCGCCGAGAGCACGACGTTCTCGATCCCCGGCACGCGGTTGCGCAGGTCGGCGAAGATCGTCGCCATGTCGGCCGGCAGCGAATAGCCGACGGTATCCGGGATGTTGATGGTGGTGGCACCGGCGCGGATCGCCACCTCCACCACCTTGCACAGGAAGTCGGGGTCGGAGCGGCTGCCATCCTCGGCGCTCCACTCCACGTCCTCGGCGTGGTTGCGGCTCAGCGTCACGCTGTCATGCGTCAGCTGCAGCACGTCCTCGCGGCTCATGTTCAGCTTCACCCGCATGTGCAGGTCGCTGGTCGCCAGCACGATGTGGATGCGCTTGCGCGCCGCCGGCTTCAGCGCCTCGGCGCTCTTCAGGATGTCCGCCTGGTTGCACCGCCCCAGGCTGGCCACCACGGGGCCGGACTTGGCGAACCTGCGCGCAATCGCCTGCACGCTTTCGAAATCGCCCGGGGATGCGATGGCGAAGCCCGCCTCCATCACATCCACGCCGAGCTCGGCCAGCGCATCGGCCATGCGCAGCTTCTCCTCCAGGTTCATCGAGAAGCCCGGGCTCTGCTCGCCGTCGCGCAGCGTGGTGTCGAAGAAGATGACGCGGTTTTCGTCCAACCTGCCGAAACTGGGGTGATTGATGGCCATGGTGGCATTTCCTTGAGCGTTCTTGCGGTTACCCTGGCACGCCGTGTGCGGCGCGTTCCGCGCATGGGCGCGGCCTCAGCTTCCCCTGAGTGCGATGCCGGCGGTCAGCCGGGCTTCACGCTCAGGGGCGGGTAAGTCGAAGCGGAAGGAGGCCGGGCAGCGCGCGCAGGCCCGCACCGGCCAAGCGGCCGGTCAGCAGGGCAGGAAGGGGTGCGCGCCGCGTCATGTCGGCGGCGACCCTAGGCGATAGCCCCCGGCCGAGGCAAGGGGGGAAGCGCCCAGCCGCCGCCGATCAAATCTTTACCCGCGTGGTCACGATCTGTAGAGGCTTCAGCAGGCAGGTCCCCTGCATCAACCAGGTTCGCCGAGGCTGAATGCTCGCCCCACCGCCGCTGAACCCTGCCCTGGCGGCCGAAATCCTCTGTGTCACCAACCGGCCCCAGCGGGTGCGGCTGCGGCTTGCCAACGCCACTGCAACGGCCTGGCCCGCGGGAACCATTGCGGCCCTGACCTGGCTGCTGCCGAAGGGCCGCGAATGCCCGGCCGCGCCGGCGCCGCTGACGCTGGCGGACCCGCTCGGCCCTGGGGAGGCCTGCATCATCCTGGCCGAACTGACCCCACCCGAGGGCCACCAGGGCGCGGCCCGGCTGCGCATCGCCATGGCCGAGGCCGCCGGCCGGCCCACGCTGGCCAGCTGGGAGGAAGCCGCGACGCTGCTGGGCGCCGAGGCCTATGCCAAGGGCGTGCTGCAACTGGCGGTGCCGGCGCCGAAGCTGCCCGCCGGTGCCCGGGTGCGGCTGCCGCTGCTGCTGAGCAACCTCTCGGCCGTGCCATGGCTGGCCCGCCCGCCCTATCGCCTGAACCTCTGGGCCCGCATCGGCGGCGAACGCGTGGTGATGGCGCTGGCCGAGGATGTCGGCGCCGGCGACGAACTCGCCTTCGACATGCCGGTGCTGCTGCCGGCCCAGCCCGGCCGCCACAAGGTCCGGCTCAGCCTGGTGCGGCCGCAGCTGCTGACCTTCAACGACCACGACGGCTTCTCCGCGGTGGACTTCACGCTGGACCTCGCCCCCGCCGGCACGCTGGAGGTGGACCCGGCCTTCGCGCTCGAGGCGCCGCGGCTGGCCCTGGCGCCGATCGCCGCCGCCGCCGTCGGTGTCGCCGGCCAGCCGCTGCTGCTGCCGCTGGAGCTGACCAACCAGGGCCGCCACCCCGTGGACCTGGTGGCGCTGACCTGGGCGATGGAGAGCGGCCCGGCCCTGGTCGCCGCCGGCCGCCACCCCCTGCCGCTGCGCCTGGCGGCGGAGGCGAGCCGCCGGCTGGAACTGCCGCTCGGCCTGGCCGCCCTGGCCGGCAAGGCCGCGCTGGGCTTCAGCGCCATCCTGCGGCTGGGCGACACCGAGCAGGAACCGGTGCCGCTCGGCAGCCTGCCGCTGGAGGTCGTCGCCGCCGAGGACCTGCTGCAACTGCAACTGGCGCCGCAGCAGCCGCCCGCCCGCCTGCTGTGCGAGGAACTGCAGCCGGTGGCGCTGCGCGTCGGCAACCGCGCGGCCGCACCGCTGCTGGCGCGCGGCGAGGACACGCTGATCGTCGTGCAGCGCTGGACCCGGCTGGACCTGCGCCGACCGCCCCTGGCCCGCGGCGCCCGCCGGGTGGTGCTGGACCTGCCGGCCGAGGGCACCGAGGTGGTGGTGCTGCCGCTGCTGCCGCCGCCCGAGGCCGGCCGCTACAGCCTGGACCTCGCCGCCCGCCGGCTGAGCCGCACCGCGGAGGACGGCCGCGACGTCACCTGCGAGAGCTTCGAGGTGGAGGTCATCGCGCCGCGCAGCTTCAGCTTCGCCGAGGAGAAGGCGTTGCGCGCCGAGCTGGCCGCCGGCGCCACCACCGCCGAGCGCCTCGCCTACGCCGACTGGGCGACGACGCAGGACAGCTTTGCGGGTGCCGCGCTGGCCGAGCTGCAGGCCATGCCGGCCGCCTGGCCGGAGCGGCCGCTGGTTTCCCTGCTGCTGCCCGTCACCGCCGCCGCGCTGCCCGGGCTGGCCGCCTCGCTGGCCAGCATCGCCGGCCAGCTCTACCCGCACTGGCAGCTCTGCCTGGCGCCCGAGGCCGCGCTGGACCCCGCCGCGCTGGCCGCGGCGCTCGGCCCGCTGGCCAACGACCCGCGGCTGGTGCTGGCAGCCGCCGCCACCGGCGCCGC
>CAIMOR010000560.1 GCA_903843125.1 uncultured Rhodospirillales bacterium | reverse complement strand
GTGTAGAAGAACACCTCCTGCTGCGTCTTCAGCACCTGCTTCACCCCCAGCACCACCTGGTCGTACACTTCCAGGAAGGCCGGGTCGTTGAAGTCGATGGTGACGTGCGCCTGGGCGTGCAGCACCGAATCGGGGATGTTGGTCGGGCCCGGATTGGCGAAGAACTGGCGGCCGCGCGGCTTGGTCATGGTGCGTCTTCCTCGGGGATTGGGCGCAATATCGTCCAGCCTCAGCCGCTTGCCAACAGTCCCGCCTGGCGGATCAACTGCGTCAGGATCACCCGGTCGCGCGCCACCAGGGCGGCGGCTTCGGCGGCGGTGGAGACCACCGCATCATTGCCGGTCTGGTCCAGCCTGGCCCGCACCGTGGCGTCGCCGGTGGCGTGGCGGAACGCGGCGCCCAGCCGCTCCACCAGGGGCGCCGGCGTGGCCGGCGGGGCGAAGATCACCATCCAGGTCGCGAGGTCGTAGCCCGGCAGTACCTCGCCGATCGCCGGCGTGCCCGGCAGGTTGGGCCGGCGCCGAGCGCCCGTGACGCCGAATGGCCTGGCGCCATTGGCGAAGGCGGGTTGCAGGCTGCTCTCGCTGATGATCGCGGCGTCGATCCGCTGGCCGATCAGGTCGCGCGCCGCATCCGCCCCGCCGCGATAGGGCACGTGCTCCAGCCGCACCCCGGCAAGGTGTTGCATGAGTTCGCCCATCAGGTGACCGATATGGGCGATGCCAGGTGTGCCGAAGGTGACTTCGCCCGGCCGTCGTCGTGCCTCGGCCAGGAAGCCGCGCAGGTCCTCGGCCGGGAAGTCGCGCCGGACGCCGAGCACGTAGGGTGCCTGGGTGATCTGCGTGACCGGTACCAGCGTGCTGTAGTCCAGCGGCAGCGACTTGTTGGCGGCGGGCAGCGTGATGCTGGTGACACCCTCCACCAGCAGCGTATAGCCATCCGGCGCACTCTGCGCGACGAAGGCGCCCCCCAGCGCGCCCGAAGCGCCGGTGCGGTTTTCGATGACCAGCGGCTGGCCCAGCGCCTCGCCGACCTTCTGCTGCAATATCCGGCAGCAGGTATCCGCCACGCCGCCGGCGCTGTAGCTGACGATGAGCCTTACCGGCCGATCGGGGAACGCCGGCTGCGCCAGCGCCGGCGTTGCCAGGGCCGCGCCGAGCAGCGCCCGGCGCGCGATCACGGCCCGCCCCGCTCGCCGATGTCCCACCATAGACCGGCCATGATGCCGAGACCTTCGCGCAGCAGCGGTGCCAGCGCGTGCTCGTCCGGCCCATGCTGGTTGCAGCCGGGGTAGCTGTTGGGGATCCAGATGGCCGGCGTGCCCAGCACGTCGAGGAACAGGCCGGAGGGCGAGGAACCGCTGCTGTTCGGCACGATGTTCGGCGTGCGGTTGGCGGTGCGCGCCATGCTGCGCGCCACCGCCTTCACCCAGGGGTCGTCCGGGTTGGTGCGGCTGGCCGGGAACATCCCGCGGGTCATCTTCTCCTCGATCCGCACCATCTGGAAGCCGCGCGCGTCCAGGTGGCGGCGCAGGTTCGGCACGATGGTCTCGGCCGGTACGTCCACCGTGTGGCGCACCTGTAGGCGCGCCCGCGCGCTGCCCTGCACCGCGTTGGTCGGCGCATCCGGGTGGCCGCACACACTCGCCAGCACGATCACGCCAGTGCCGCCATAGATGCGCTGCGCCTTGGAAACCCCGGGCTCGCCCCAATCCGGGCTGCCTTCCGGCGTGCCGGGGATTTCCTCGAAGACCAGCGCCTCGATCGCCTCGGTCACGCTGGCCGGCACCGCCTTGGGCAGCCAGCCATCCACCAATATGGCACCGCGCGGCGTGACGATGCTGGCCAAGGCGTGCGCCAGCACGAAGCCCGGGTCGTCCAGCACGCCGCCCCAATGGCCGGAGTGGTGCTCCTCCTTGCGGTAGTCCACCACCAGGTCGAAGGCGTAGCCGCCGCGGGCGCCCAGCGTCATCTCCGGCATGAAGGTGGTCTGCCGCGGCCCGTCCAGCGCGATGAAGACATCGGCCGCGCATTTCTCCCGGTGCATCTCCAGGAAATCCAGCAGCCCCGGCGAGCCGACCTCCTCGCCGGTCTCGATGAAGAACTTCACGTTGAAGCCGAGGCTGCCGCGCTCGGCCAGCGTGGCACGCAGCGTTTCCAGCGCGATCAGGTGCTGGCCCTTGTTGTCCACCGTGCCGCGGCCATACCACTTGTCGCTTTCCACCCGCACTTCCCAGGGGTCGCGGCCCTCGGTCCATTGCGGCTTCAGGCCGCGCACCACATCGCCATGGCCGTAGATGAGTATGGTCGGCAGGGCCGCGCCTTCCATGCGCGTGGCCAGCAGCACCGGGCCGTGGCGCGGGTCCGGATTGTCCAGCGTCTCGCACGCGAACCCCATCGGCGTCAGCATCGGCGGCAGGGTTTGCTGGCAGTAGCGGTACAGGTCCGGCCGGCGCTCCGGCATCTGGCTCTCGGTCGGCACCGCCACCAGCGTGCGCAGCGCTTCCAGGTAGCGCCCATCATCGTAGCAGGCATGGGCGCGGGCGATGGCGCCCTCACGCGATCCGGTCATGGCTGTCCCTCCGTTCGGTCGCATCCTGGCAGCTTGGCACAGCCGATGTCACGCTGCGCTCCAGCAGAACGGAGACGCCCGATGAGCCTGCCCGGCGGCATGCCCCCATCCAGCCGCGACCTGACCGGCCATGCCGGCAAGCCGCCCAACCCGCATTGGCCAGGTGGTGCCCGGCTGGCACTGAGCTTTGTGGTCAATGTCGAGGAAGGCGCGGAATTCTCCCTGCTCTCGGACGACGACCGCAACGAGCCGATGCCGGAGACCGGCCATCTGGTGCAGGGCGCACCGGACCTGTGCATGGAAAGCCAGTTCGACTACGGCGCCCGTGCCGGACTGTGGCGGTTGCTGGACCTGCTGGACGCCTTCGGGGTCAAGGCCACTTTCTCCTGCTGCGGCCGCGCCGTGGCCGCTGCGCCACTGCTGGCGCGGGAGCCTTTGGCCCGCGGGCATGAGGTCAGCGCCCATGGTTGGCGTTGGGAGAGCCACGCCGGCATGGCGGAAGCGCAGGAGCGAGCGGTCATCGCCGGCACGGTGGCGGCCATCGAGCAGGCCTGCGGCCAACGTCCGCTCGGCTGGCACACCAAGTCATCGGCCAGCGTCAACACCCGCCGCCTGCTGCTGGAGGAAGGCGGCTTCCTGTACGACAGCGACGCCTATGACGACGACCTGCCCCGCCTGGTGGATGTGCAGGGCAAGCCCCACGTCGTGCTGCCCTATGCCTTCGACACCAACGACATGCGCTTCGCCCCCGGCCAAGGCTTCGTCCAGCCGGAAGACTTCTCCCGCTACTGCATCAGCGCCTTCGACATGCTGCTGCGCGAAGGTGCGAAGCAGCCAAAGATGCTCAGCATCGGCCTGCACCTGCGCGTGATCGGCCGCCCCGCCCGACTGCGCGGGCTGGAGCAAGTGCTGGAACATGTCCGCCGCCATCAAAGTGCGGTCTGGGTAGCGCGCCGCATTGACCTGGCGCGGCACTGGCGGGCGCTGAACGGGCTGGGCTGAGCCCCGGCCCTCAGGCGCTCATCGTGATCGGCGGCGTCACGTCATCCGGGATCGGGCAGACGTACGGGGTGGCCGCTGTGCGCTCGGCGTGGTCGGCCTTGGCGCGGGCGATCAGCGCGGGGTCCTTCAGCGCATCCACCGCGGTGCCGGCCATCACCTTGGCCACGTGGACCATGCCCTTGTGCGCCAGCGGGGTTTTCCCCTGCGCCGTCAGCTGCCAGGAATGCCCTGGCGTGCCGATGGCGTAGACCGCGCCACGCGCCTGGATCAACGGCACCGCCCAGGAAACGTCACCGACATCGGTGCTGCCCATCATCGGCGCGAAGCTGGCCTCCAGCGGCACGATCTGGTCCGCCAGCGGCACGTTGCGGCGCTCCTTCAGGCCATACTTGCGCCAGCCGGTGGTGATGTCCTCCTCCGACAACGTGGCTTGGAACTTCGTCGCCAGCTCGCGGTCGGCGTCGTCCCATTCCGGCGGGCCGAGGCGCATCATGTTGGCGTGCATCGCCTCGGCCAGCGGCGAATTCATCAGCAGGTTGGAGACGGCCGAGACCACCTTCGTCGTCACCTGCGTCTCGGTCATCAGTGCCGCGCCCTCGCCGATCTTGCGGACGCGGGCGATCAGTCGGTTCAGCTCCGGCAGGTCCCGCGCACGGATCAGGTAGCGCACCTTGGCGGTGGCCTGCACGACGTTCGGCGCAATGCCGCCGGCATCCAGGTAGGCGTAGTGGATGCGCGCGTCGCTGGGCATGTGCTCGCGCATGTAGTTGACACCGACATTCATCAGCTCCACCGCATCCAGCGCGCTGCGCCCCAGATGCGGCGCGGCGGCGGCGTGGCTGCTGCGGCCGACGAAACTGAAGTCGATGCGGGTATTCGCCAGGCTCTTCATGTCGTCCACGGCGGTGAAGGCCGCGGGGTGCCAGGTCAGCGCGATGTCCACATCCTTGAAGGCACCGTCGCGCACCATGAAGCCCTTGGCGGCGCCGCCTTCCTCGGCCGGGCAGCCGTAGTAGCGCACGCGGCCCGGCAGCTTGTTGGCGGCCAGCCAATCCTTCACCGCGGCGGCGGCCAGCATGGCGGCACTGCCCAGCAGGTTGTGGCCGCAGCCATGGCCGGCACCATCGCCCGGCAGGGGCCGCTTCTCGGCCACGCCGGCTTCCTGGCTCAGCCCCGGCAGCGCGTCATACTCGCCGAGAATGGCGATCACCGGCCCGCCCTCGCCGGCCTCGCCCATCACGGCGGTCGGAATGCCCGCCAGGTTCTTCGTCACCCGGAAGCCCTCGGCCTCCAGCATGGCGGTATGTTCGGCGCAGCTGCGATGCTCGGCATAGCACAGCTCCGGC
>CAIMOR010000559.1 GCA_903843125.1 uncultured Rhodospirillales bacterium | reverse complement strand
GGCGCGCAGCCCGGCGCGGGCCGGGGCAACGGCACGGGGCGGGAACAGGGGCATGGCAGTCCTCCGCGGGTTGCGCGGAAGCCTACGCCTGCCTCGCCCCGCCAGGGAAGCGGCGGCTCAGTGCGCCCGGCCCCGCATGTAGGTGCGTTCCGGGCGGTAGCGCAGCCAGTGCCGCAGCCGGGCGGCCAGCGTCCTCATGAGCAGGGGCATCGGCGGTTTTTCCATCTGTCGAACCGTCCGGCCGCGCATTTCGCCGCCGGGATGCTCGGCAGTATTGACGCGGAAGATTGCCAAAGGCTTGGCGCGGTTGCGGCGATGTGAAGGCGGCGCCGCGGCTGACTCCAGCGCTCACGCGGCCTTGCGGATGATGATTCCGGCCGAGGTGATGATACGCCCGCGGAAAGCCAGCCGCAGGTGGGGCGCGTGCAACGGCCCCAGCACGAAGCGCTGGTGCGGATAGGGCGGCAGGTCGATGAACTGGTCCAGCAGCCCGTCGCCGGCGGCATCGTCCAGCGGCAGCATCTCGTGGCCCTCGGCCGCCAGCGCGGCGGCCAGCGCGTCCAGGTGGCGGCGCTGGTACAGCACGGTGTAGCCGCGCCCGATGGTGCCGCCGTGCGGCGCCAGGTTGTATTCCGTGGTGTGCACCGCGATGCCGCCGGGCTTCAGGCAGTCCATCGCCCGGCGGACGAAATCCAGCCCGCGCTGCAGCGTGCCCAGGTGTTCGAGGGCGCAGACCGACCAGACGAAGTCGTAGCCGCGCAGGTCGGCCGGAATGCGCCGCATGTCCACGGCACGGAAGCGCACGCGGTCGTCGAAGCCGGCGCGGTCCACCTGGTGCGGGTAGTGCAGGTGCTCGGCCGAGGCGGCGCTGTGCTGGCCGCTGGCCAGCCAGCCGCGGGCCCGGCGGTCGGCGGCGTCCAGGTCGGTGGCGGTGACGGCGATGCCGCGGGCGGCGAACAGGGAGGGGAGCTGTTCCTGCCCGACGGCGAAGCCCAGGCCGCGGCGGCCTTCCTGCAGCATCCCCGCCTCCCACAGGGCCTGCAGGACGAAGCAATCCTCCCACAGCTTGCGGTGATACAGCGGGTAGCAGAACAGCGCCGGGCACCAGTGGCGCAGCCAGTCATGCTCGATATCGGCCTGCCGGCAGACCCGGCTGGTCAGGCCGACGCGCACCGGGGCCGCCGGCGCCACCAGGTCCGGCCCGGCATGGCCGGCGGCGAAGCGTTCCCGCGCCAGGCCGGTGGCCAGCACCTTGGCGTTCCAGCGCACCAGCTCGGCCCGGCGGCCGCCCTGCGCCAGGCGTTGCAGCCAGGGCTGCAGGGCAGGCCAGATGCGGTCGAGGGAGGGCAGTGGGCGCAGTTCAGCTGTCCAGCTTGATGCCCAGCTCGCGGATCAGCGGCCGCCACTCGGCATTCTCCTGGGCGACGAAGGCGGCGAACTCGGCGGGGGTCGAGGCCCGGTTCTCGATGCCCAGGTCGCGGAAGCGGGCCTGCACGTCGGCCGCCGCCACCGCCGCGAGCAGGGCCTCGTTCAGCTTGGCGACCATCGGCGCCGGGGTGGCGGCGGCGACGCTCATGCCCTGCCAGCCATAGGCCACGGCGTTGCCGAAGCCGAGTTCGCGCAGCGTGGGCACCTGCTGCGCCGTCGGGCTGCGGACCTCCGAGAAGCAGCACAGCGTCTTGACCCGGCCGGCGGCGATGTAGGGCGTGCCGGTGGCGCAATCGACCACGGCGCATTCCACGTTGCCGGCCAGCAGGTCCTGCACCGCGGCGGGGGTGCCGCGATAGGGCACGTGGCTGGCCTCCAGCCCGGTGCGGCGCTTGGCCATCTCCATCGCCAGGTGGTGCGGCGAGGCGACCCCGGGCGAGGCGTAGGACAGCGTGCCGTTCTTCGAGCGGGTGACCATCTCGGCGAAGGTATTGGCGGTGTGGTCGGGCCGCACCATCAGGAACAGCGGGAAGCGGCCGATGAAGCCGATGCCGGTCAGGTCGCGGTCGGGGTCGTAGGGCAGCCGGCCATAGAGCGCGGGGTTGTAGGTCAGGATGCCGTTGTCGACGTGCAGGATGGTGTAGCCATCGGCCGGGGCGCGCGCCACGGTCTCGCTGGCCAGCACGGCGCCACCGCCGGGCCGGTTCTCCACCACCACGGACTGGCCGAAGCGGCTGGCCATGTGGGTGGCCAGCAACCGGGCGAACAGGTCGGAGGCACCGCCCGGCGGATAGCCCACCACCAGGCGCAGCGCGCGGTCGGGGTAGGTGGCCTGCGCCAGGGCGGCGCCGCCCATGGCCGTGCCGGCGGCGACCCCTGCCAGGACCCGTTGCGCCAACATCCTGCGTCCCAGCATCGCTCGATCCCCCGCGCTTGACGGTTTCGTTATACCGCTAGCCCTGCGCCAAGGCCATCCACAGCGGCAGGGTCAGCACGCAGGCCAGGTGCTCGGCGCTGGTCACCGCGGCCATCAGCGGCGCGTCGCCGCCCATGGCGCGGGACATGACGTAGCTGGTCGGCGCCGTCGGCAGCGCCATGAAGCCGACGGCGATGACCAGCGGCATCGGCTCCAGCCCCGCGGCGCGGCCGAACAGCAGCGTCAGCCCGGGCATCGCCACCAGCTTGATGACCCCGGTGGCCAGTTGCAGCGGCAGCCGGTCGCGCATCGCCTCCAGCGTCAACGCGGCGCCGACGCTGAGCAGGCCGAGCGCGACCGAGGCCTGGCCCAGCGTGCGCAGCAGCGGCGCCAGGCCGTGCGGCAGGCCGCCCAGGCCGGCGATGGCGAAGCCGATGATGCAGCTCATCACCATCGGGTTCATGCCCAGCTGGCGCAGCAGCCGCACCAGGCTGAACCGGCCGCCGGCCGGGTTGGGGCCCAGCGCGAAGGCGATGGTGGTGATGACCTGGACGAAGGGCACGATCAGCCCGGTGGCCACGGCGCCAAGCGCCAGCCCGCCGGGGCCGAACAGCGCGCCGACCACGGCGAAGCCCATCAGCTGGTTGAACCGGATGCCGCCCATCAGCACCGAGGTCATCGCCGGGTGCCCGGTGCGGCAGGCGCGCGCCAGGCCGAGGCTGAGCACCACGCCGAGGCCGAGCGCCGCCCAGATCACCGTCGCCATGGCGCCGAGCGGCAGCTCCGCCAGCTTCAGCGGCGCGATGGCGGAAACCAGCAGGCAGGGCGTCAGCACCCAGAACACCAGGCGTTCGATGCCGGCCCAGACCGCGACATCCGGCAGCAGGTGCCGGCGCAGCAGCCAGCCGAGCACGAGCAGCCCGAAGGCCGGCACCAGCGCGTCGATGTAGCCCAGCATCCGGCGTCAGACGCCGGGTTCGCGGTGGCTGGCGGGGCTGGGTTCGCCGGCGGCAGGCACCGGGCGGGCCCCGGCGGCGGCGCTGAGCTGGCGCAGGCAGGCGCTTTCGGTCTGCGGCGTGGCGCCGCTGGCCCGGGCGGCGGCATGGGCCACGCGCAGCGCACCGGCGTCGCGGTAAAGTACCAGGTCCAGCGCGCAATCCTGGCCGGCGTACAGCCAGATCTCGGCGCTGCCCTCGGCCCGGCGGCGCGTCGGTTCGCCCAGCCAGCGGCGCAGCGCTTCCGGCACCGCGCCAAGCAGCTGGGCGGCGGCCAGCG
>CAIMOR010000558.1 GCA_903843125.1 uncultured Rhodospirillales bacterium | reverse complement strand
TGACGGCGCGGGCCGCGGCGGATGCGCCGCCCGTCATGGTGCTGGTTGCGCTGGCGCCGGGCCAACGCGCCGCGCTGGCGGGCTGGACCGCGCAGGGCATGCGCGCCTCGGCCTCCGGCGCCGTGGCGTTCGACGGCATCGCCGTGACCGCGGCGATGCGGCTCGGCGAGCCCGGCGACTACACCCGCCAGCCGGAGTTCTCGGCCGGCGCCTGGCGCTTCGCCGCGGTGCAGTGCGGCGGCGTGGAAGCGGTGCTGGACGCGCTGCGCGACCACCTCAGGCACACCGGCCGCGGGGGCGACCCGCACCAGGCCGCCCGGCTTGGCCAGGCCGCCATGGCGGCGGAGACGGCGCGGCTCTGGGTGGCCGCGGCGGCGGCGCGGGCCGAGGCCGATCCGGTGCCGCCGGACGCCGCCGGCTACGTGAACCTGGCCCGGCTGGCGGTGGAGCGCGCCGCGCTCGACGTGCTGGAACTGGCGCAGCGTTCGGTGGGCCTGGCCGCCTTCCTGCGGCCGAACCTGCTGGAGCGGCTGGGCCGCGACCTGGCCACCTACCTGCGCCAGCCGGCGCCGGACCGGGCGCTGGCGATGGCTGCCGCCGAGGTGCTGGCGGCGCCCCCGGCGGCCGGCGACCTGTGGGACCCGGCATGAGCACCGCCCACCTGCCGGCCGGCGTCTGGCTGCGCGCGGCCGAGCGCGACCTGCCGCTGGTGACCGTGGACGCCCTGCTGGAGCCGGGCGCCGCCGCGCTGGTGCTGGCTCCGCACCCGGATGACGAAAGCCTCGGTTGCGGTGGGCTGCTCGCCGCCTGTGCCGCCGCGGGGCGGGCGGCGCGCGTGGTGGTGGTCAGCGACGGCGCCGGCTCGCATCCCCGGTCGCGCGGCTTCCCGCCGGCGCGGCTGGTGGCGCTGCGCCAGGCCGAGGCGCGGGCCGCCGTCACGGCGCTGGGGCTGGATGCCACGCGCGACCTGCATTTCCTCGGCCTGCCGGATACCGCGGTGCCGCGGCAGGGCACGGCGTTCGAGGCCGCCGTCGCCGCCGTGCTGGCACTGCCCGGGCCGCCGCCCGGCGCGGTCTTCGCCAGCTGGCGGCACGACCCGCACGGCGACCACGCCGCCACCTGGGCACTGGCCGCCGCGGTCGTCGCGGCGCTGCCGCCGGGCACGCGGCTCTTCGCCTACCCGGTCTGGGGCCTGGCCCATGCGCATCCCGTGCCTGGCTTCCCGCTGCCGCCCCCGCCGCTGCTGGCGGCGCCGCCGCGCGGGGTGCGGCTGGACATCGCGCCCCGCCTGGCGGCGAAGCGCCGCGCCATCTCCGCCCATGCCTCGCAACTCGGCGAGCTGATCCAGGACGACGCCGGCGGCTTCCGCCTGCCGCCCGAGGCGCTGGCCCTGGCGCTGCGGCCGTTCGAGCTGTTCCTGGCGGAACCGGCTGCATGAGCCGCCACCACGGCAGCCTGCCGCCGGCCTATTTCGACGCCCTCTACGCCGGCGACCCGGACCCCTGGCGCTTCGCCGAGAGCGACTACGAGCGGCAGAAATACACGGCCACGCTGGCCGCGCTGCCGCACCCGCGCTACCGCAGCGCGCTGGAGGTCGGCTGCTCCATCGGCGTCTTCACCCGCCAACTGGCGGCGCGCTGCGACGCGGTGCTGGCGGTGGATGCCGCGGCGGCGCCGCTGGCGGCCGCCCGGTTGCGCTGCGCCGACCTGGCGCAGGTGGCGTTCGCGCAGATGCAGGTGCCGCGGGACTGGCCGGCGCCGGCGGAACGCTTCGACCTGATCCTGCTGTCCGAGGTGGTCTACTACCTGGACGCGGCCGATGTCCGGCGGTTGGCGGAGCAGGTCGGCGCGGCAGTGGCGCCTGGCGGCGATATCCTGCTGGTGCACTGGACCGGCGAGACCGACTACCCGCTCTCGGGCGACGAGGCGACAGCGATATTCCTGGCTGCCATTGCTGGTCGCGCCGAGGTCACGCTCAGCCAGCGAATGCCGGCCTACCGGATGGATCGCCTGCGCGCCTTCGGCCAGGCGCCACATGCCCTGGCGGACGGTAGCGGTTGCGCCGGCAAGGGACCGAGGTAAGGGGCCGCTCGCGCCTCAGGCGCCGATCTCGGCCGGGGGCAGCCTGGCCAGCCGCCGGCGGAGGGCGCGCAGGATGGCCTTGGCGCGGCCGATCTCGCCCCCCAGGTCGCGCAGACGCAGTTGCCGCCGGTCTCGCAGCGGCACCGCCAGGCGCTGCAACTCGGCCCAGGCCTGGCGGAAGCCTGGTCGCCCGGCGCAGCCCGCCAACGCGAGGGGATCCAGCCCGAGCCACCGCGCCAGCCGCTGCTGTTCCCTGGCGGGTAGCTGGCCGGCCCGCAGGCGGCGCAGGGCACGGCGGCAGCGCAGCCGGCGCAGCGCGTCCGTCGCC
>CAIMOR010000557.1 GCA_903843125.1 uncultured Rhodospirillales bacterium | reverse complement strand
CCGCACCAGCACTTCGTCACGCTGAACCCGGCCACCACGCCGCCCGGGGCGCTGCATGAGGAAAGCCTGGCGCATCCGCAGTTCGACGCCGCCGCCATCCGCGCACAACGGGCGCTGTGGAGCCTGCAGGGCACGCGGCGCACCTGGTTCTGCGGCGCCTGGTTCGGCGCCGGCTTCCATGAGGACGGGCTGCAGGCCGGGCTGGCGGTGGCCGAGCAGCTCGGCGGTCTGCCCCGGCCCTGGGCGGTGCCGGCCAACGCCGCGCGCATCCATTTGGCGCCCAGCCGCGTAGCGACGGTGGAGGAGCCCGCATGACCACCTCGGCGATCTATCCCGGCACCGTGCTGCACGCGCGCACACGCCCGGTGCGGCATCGGCTGCGCTACCGCATGCTGAACCTGCTGCTGGACCTGGACGAACTGCCCGCGCTGGAGGCGGGGCTGCGGCTGTTCGGGCACAATCGGCGCGCGCTGTTCGAATTCCGCGAGGCCGACCATGGCGACGGCAGCGCCACGCCGCTGCGGGCGCAGGTGGAGGCGCAGCTGCGCGATGCCGGGCTGGAGCCGGCCGGCGGCAGCATCCGCGTGCTGTGCATGCCGCGGCTGCTCGGCATGGTGTTCAACCCGCTGACCGTCTACTTCTGCCACGCGGCCGACGGCGCGCTGCAGGCTCTGCTGTACGAGGTCAACAACACCTTCGGCCAGCGCCACGCCTACCTGCTGCCGGTGCAGACCGGCGGTGGCGCCGTGGTGCGGCAGCGCGTGGCGAAGCAGTTCTACGTCTCGCCGTTCATGGACATGGCGCTGACCTATCATTTCCGCGTGGCGCCGCCGGGCGAGGCCGTCTCCCTGGCGATGGAGGTGCACGACGCCCTGGGTGCGGTCCTGTTCGCCGCCTTCGCCGGCCGCCGCCAGCCGCTGACCGACGCGCGGCTGCTGGCCGGCTTCCTGGCACATCCGCTGCTCGCGCTGAAGGTGCTCGGCGGCATCCATTGGGAAGCCCTCAAGCTGTGGCGCAAGGGCCTGGCCCTGCGGCCGCGCCCCGCGCCCCCCGCCCATCCCGTGACCTTCGGAACCCGCTGATGAGCCAGAACCTGGACCTGAGCGTCTCGCTGCCCTCGCTGCAGGTCGGCGGCCTGCGCGCCGCCCTGCTGCGCAAGGTCTGCGCGGCACTGCGCTGCGGCAGCCTCGCCATCACCACGCCCGAGGGGGTGCGGCTGGTGCATCGCGCCAGCACGCCGGGGCCGGAGGCGGAGGTGGTGCTGGTCCGCTGGCGCACGCTGCGCCGGCTGTTCTTCGGCGGCGATGTCGGCTTTGCCGAGAGCTACATGGACGGCGACTGGGACAGCCCGGACCTGACGACGCTGATCGAGCTGGGGGCGCACAACAGCCACAGCATCGACAAGCTGGTGCAGGGCACCGCGCTGATGCGCGGCGTGCACCGGCTGATGCACCTGCGCCGCGGCAACAGCCGCAGCGGCAGCCGACGCAACATCCAGGCGCACTACGACCTGGGCAATGACTTCTACGCCAGCTGGCTGGATGCGGGGATGAGCTACTCCGCGGCGATGTACCCCTCGGCGGAGCTGACGCTGGAACAGGCGCAGCGGGCCAAGCAGGATCGCGTGCTGGAACTGCTCGGCCTGCTGCCCGGCCAGAGCGTGCTGGAGATAGGCATCGGCTGGGGCGGCCTGGCGGAGCGGTTGGTGGAGGCCGGCGGCCGGGTGACCGGCGTGACGCTGTCGCCTTCGCAGTTGGAGCTGGCGCGTGCCCGCTTGGCCGGCACCGGCGCGGAACTGCACCTGAGGGACTACCGCGACGAAACCCGCCAGCACGACCGGATCGTCTCGATCGAGATGCTGGAGGCGGTGGGCGAGGCCTACTGGCCGACCTACTTCGCCCAGTTGAAGCGCTGCCTGGCACCGGGCGGGCGGGCGGTGCTGCAGGTGATCAGCATCGCCGACGACCGGTTCGAGCAGTACCGCTGCAATGCCGATTTCATCCAGCGCTACGTCTTCCCCGGCGGCATGCTGCCCTCGCCGCAGGTGATGCACGAGCAGGTCGCGAAGGCCGGGCTGCGGGTGGTGCAGGTGCAGAATTTCGGCCAGGACTACGCCCGCACCCTGGCCGAATGGCACCGCCGCTTCGAAGCTGCCTGGCCGGCCATCGCAGCGCTGGGCTTCCCGCCGCGCTTCCGCCGGCTGTGGACCTACTACCTCTGCTACTGTGAGGCCGGGTTCCGCGCCGCCGCCCTCGATGTCGGGCTGTGGCAGCTGGAGCATGCGGGATGACCGCGCCGGGCATCGCCAGGCGCGGGCTGCTGCTGGGCCTGGCCTGCGGCGGTGCCGCCCGCGCCGCGCCGGCCGAGCCGGACCGGCTGGGCTTCCAGGTGTTCCGCAACGGCAGCAGCATCGGCACGCATGCGCTGACGTTCAGCCGCAGCGACGACAGCCTGGAGGTTGGCATCGCCGTGGATATCGCCGTCGGTATCGGCCCGCTGGTGCTGTTCCGCTACCGGCTGCGCGGCATCGAACAATGGCGCGGCGGGCAGTTAATGCAGGCGGACGTCACCACCAACGACAACGGCCGCGCCGCCTTCCTGCGGGTGCGGCGGGACGCCGAGGGGCTGTGGGTGGAAGGCTCCCGCAGCGGGCGCTACCTGGCGCCGGCCGGCAGCCTGTTGGCCACGCACTGGAACCCGGCCGAGGTGGACGCGCCGATGGTCAATCCGCAGGACGGCACGCTGTTCCGCCCCGCGGTTGCGCGTGCCGGGCCGGGACCGATGCAGTTGCCCGACGGAACCCGCTGCGCCTGCCGTCGCTTCACCCTGACCGGAGAGCCGCAGATGCAGCTGTGGTACGACCAGGCCGACACCTGGTGTGCGTTGCAGGCGCCCGGCAAGGACGGCTCCACCATCACTTATCACCGGACCTGAAGGACGCCCCATGCGCCGCCTGCTGATGACCTGCCTGCTGCTGCTGGGTGCCTGCGCCGGCGACGACCCGCCCCTGGCGCTGCAGCCGAATGTCGACCTGCAACGCTACAGCGGGCGCTGGTACATCATCGCCAACATCCCGTACTTCGCCGAGGCGGGCATGGTCGGCAGTTCCTTCGACATCCGCCTCACCGCGCCGGACCGGTTCGACGACGTGTACTGGGCCCGCAAGGCCACGCTGGACGCACCGCTGCAGAGCTTCACCATGCGCGGCTACGTCAAGCCCGGCACCGGCAATGCGTATTGGCGGGAAGGCCCGTTCTGGCCGCTCTACCTTTCCTACCTGATCCTCTACATCGACCCCGACTACCGCACCGCACTGGTGGGCTATCCGGGCCGTGGCTATGGTTGGGTGCTCTCGCGCGAGCCGCAGATGGATGCCGCGACCTACCAGTCGCTGCTCGACCGGCTGGCCGCGCAGGGCTACGACACCGCGAAATTCCAGCGCATTCCGCAACTGCCCGGCGGCTGAGCCTGGTTCAGAACAGGTAGCCGAGATGCGCCTTGGCGACCCAGCGGTCGGTCGCCGGGGTAAGGCCGCGGCCGAGGCCGAGGTTCAGCATCACCGGACCGACCACGGCCTGCACGGCCAGGAACACCTGGTGCGCTTGATGCGACGGTGGCTGCGGCCGGGCCGCGGTGCCGAGTTCGGCGTAATGCTCCAGGCCGAGCGACAGCCGCGGCGTTGCCGCCCAATAAGCACTGGCCGCTGGCGCCAGCACGACGCCGCCCTGCCGGCCGAGGCCGCCGGTGAAGCCGAAGGTGAGATGCAGCGTCCAGTCGCCGCGGCGAAGCTGGGCCAGCGGCCGCACCTCCCAGCCGAAGGTCATCGGCTGGAACCGCCGCGACAGCGCCGACAGTTCCAGCACCGCGCCCAGCGTCAGCGCATCGTGCGGGTCATGCGGCAGCACCAGCACGTTGTGTGCCTTCGCACCGCCGGCGCTGTAGCTGCCCGCGCGGTCGATCGCCATCGGCAGGACCAGCGCGGTCTCCCACCAGGGCGTCATGCCGCGGCCGAGCAGCGGCGAAAGGTAGAGTGCCCGGTCCGTCGCCAGGCCACCATGGAAGCCTGGGCTGCGGAAGCCCCGCACCCCATAGTTCACGAACAGGTCGGTGGTCGGGGTCCCCGGCTGGGCGATATCCGTGCCATGCACCTCGAACTCGTCGAAGACCGCGGCCTTGGCGGGCGGCGCCAGCAGCAGCAGGAGCAGGGCTAGCCGGAAGGCCCGGCGACTGAAGGACGGCATCCGCGGTGTCGCCAAGGTCTGGGGCCGCTGCCGTATCACGGTGCACTCGGCCGTGCCACTTTGGGCCCCCCGGGCGGCCCCCGGGCGGCGGGGCACCCTGGCGCGGCGTTTGCTTGCCCTGGCGCAGCACGGAAGGCACCGAACCATGGCTCAATCGCGCTTCCCGGCAGTCCGCATTGCCTGGTTGCTCCTGGCCCTGCTGGCCGCCCCGCACGGCCATCTCGCGGCGCAGGAACTCCGCATCGGCATGAAGGCTGCGGTCGATGGCTCCGACCCGCACCAGAGCTACAGCCCCAACCGCAATGTCCAGCTGCAGGTCTATGAGCCGCTGGTCTTCCAGGACGAGTACCAGCGGCCACGCCCCGGGCTGGCGCAATCCTGGCGGCTGCTGGACCCGCTGACGTGGGAGTTCCAGCTGCGCGAAGGCGTGCGGTTCCACGACGGCTCGCCGCTGACCGCTGCCGACGTGGTGTTCTCGATGCAGCGGGCGCGCGACGCCCGGGGCATCCGCACCTACGGGCCGTCGCTGCGCAGCATCATCGCCATGGAGGTGACCGGGCCGACCACGCTGGTGCTGCGCACCGCGGCGCCGACGCCGATGCTGCCGGCCTACCTGACCGGCATCGCCATCGTCTCCGCCGCCGCCGCGGCCGACGCCGGAGAGGCCGAGTTCAACGGCGGCCGCGCCGCGGTGGGCACCGGGCCGTATCGGTGGGTGCGCTTCACCCAGGGTGCCGACGTGGTGCTGGAACGCGCCGAAGGCCACTGGGGGCCGCCCGAGCCGTGGCGCCGGGTGACCTACCGCTTCATCCCGAACGACAGCGCCCGGGTCGCCGCGCTGCTGGCCGAGGATGTCGACGTCATCGACGCGGTGCCGCCCTCGCTGCACGCCCGCGTGCGGGACGACGCGCGGACACGGCTGGTGACCGGCACCTCCAGCTTCAACTTCTACCTGTTCCTCGACACCTTCCGCGACCAGGCGCCCTTCGTCACCGGCAGCGATGGCCGGCCGCTGGACCGCAACCCGTTCCGCGACCGCAGGGTGCGCCTGGCGATCTCGCACGCCATCAACCGCACCGCGCTGGCGACGCGTGCCATGGAGGGCGCCGCCGAGCCGGCCGGGCAGATCGCGCCGCCCGGCTTCATCGGCCACGTGCTCGGCCTGGCGCCGCCGGCCTTCGACCCCGCGCTGGCGCGCCGATTGCTGGCCGAGGCCGGCTACCCGCAGGGCTTCGGCATGACGCTGCACTGCACCGCGGACCGCTTCGCCGGCGATGCGCGCAGTTGCCAGGCGATCGGCCAGATGCTGGGCGTGGTGGGCATCCGCACCCAGGTGGAAACCCTGCCGACGGCGATCTTCTTTCGCCGCGCAGGCACCGGCTTCGCCAACAATGCGGAGTTCGGCGCCTCGATGTCGATGTTCGCCTCCACCACCGGCCTGGCCGCCGAGAGCATGAACACGCTGCTGCGCACCCCGAATGCCGCGCTCGGCCACGGCGCCTCCAACCGCGGGAAATACTCGGATGCCGAGCTGGACGACCTGCTGGGCCGGATCGAGCGCGAGTTGGACGACGCAACGCGGGAGGCGCTGACCGCGCAGGCGGTGCGTCGGGTGATGGCGGAGGCGCCGGTGGTGCCGGTATTCTTCGTCGGTGCGGCCTGGGGCACGCGGCGGGGCTTCACGCTGACGCCGCGCGGGGACCAATATACCATGGCAACCGGCATCCGGCCGCTGCCATGAGCTGGAGAGGCGCGCGATGAGCAGGGCAAGGAAGCAGTTGAAGCTGGGCGCCTTCCTCAGCGTGCCGGGCAACCACCTGGCCGGCTGGCGCCACCCCGATGCGGTGCCGGAGACCGACATGGACTTCGGCTGGTACATGCGCCTGGCGCAATTGGCCGAGCATTGGCTGTACGACACCATCTTTTTCCAGGACACGGTGGCGGTGGCCGGCAGCGACGCGTTGGCCGCCGGCGACCTGACCCGCACCAGGCTGAGCCGCATCGTGAAGCTGGAGCCGACCGCGACGCTCGCCGCGCTGGCGGTGGGGACGAAGCACATCGGCCTGATCGCCACGGCGACGACGACCTTCAACGAGCCGTACAACATCGCCCGCCGCTTCTCCACGATCGACCATATCAGCAATGGCCGCGCCGGATGGAACCTGGTGACTTCGCAGATCGAGGACGAGGCGGGGAATTTCGGCCTGGATACGCATGTGGACCACGCGCTACGCTACGAACGTGCGATCGAGTTCTACGACGTGGTCGCGGGGCTGTGGGACAGCTGGGAGGAAGACGCCTTCCTGCGCGACAAGGCCAGCGGCGTCTGGTTCGACGTGAACAAGATGCATTTCCTCAATCACCGGGGAAGGCACTTCGCGGTCCGCGGCCCGCTCAACGTCTCGCGCACGCCGCAGGGCCGGCCGGTGGTGGCGCAGGCGGGCTCCTCCGAGCCCGGACGCGAGCTTGCGGCCCGCACCGCCGACGTGGTGTTCACCGCGCAGACCGAGCTGGCCGCCGCGCAGGAGTTCTACGCCGATGTGAAGGGCCGCACCGCGCGCTATGGCCGCGGCCCCGACGACATCAAGATCATGCCCGGCATCACGCCGGTTGTCGGCCGGACCGAGGCTGAGGCGCGGGAGAAATACGAGGAGCTGCAGGCGCTGCTGCCCGATGACGTGGCGCTGGCGGCGCTGGCGCGCTTCACCCGCGGCATCGACATCTTCAGCTATCCGCTGCACGGCCCGATGCCCGACCTGCCGGAGGCGAACTCGGCGAAGAGCCGGCAGAAGCTGATCATGGACATGGCGAAGAAGCAGAACCTCTCGCTGATCGAGACCGCGCGCTCGGTCTCCGCAGCCCAGGGGCACCGCGTGCTGGTCGGCACCGCCGACTACATCGCCAGCGAGCTGGAGGAATGGCTGGAGAAGGATGCGGCCGATGGCTTCAACGTGATCTGCAACTACTACCCGAAGCCGTTGCAGGACTTCTCCGAGCTGGTTATTCCGGAGCTGCAGCGGCGGGGCATCTTCCGTACCGCCTATGAGGGCCGCACGCTGCGCGACAACCTGGGCCTGAAGGTACCGGCCAACCGGTACGGCTAGAACTCCAGCAGGTTGTCGCGGAACTGGGCGTGGGCGTAGGCGCGGCGGGTCAGGCCGCGCGCCTGCAACGCCGGCACCAGGCCATCGGCAATCTCGGCCACCGCGCGCCGGCTGACATCGTTCAGCGAGATCAGGAAGCCATCGCCGCCGGCCTCCTCCATCGCCTCCGCCATCTGCGCCGCCACTGCCTCCGGCGTGCCGACCAGCTGCACCGAACCGCTGTTGCCCTTGTAGGCCATCATCGCCTCCCGCAGGCTGCGCTTGCCGGCCACGCGCTTGAAGTCGTCCAGCGATTGCTGGTGGCCGTTGGTGTGCAGGTCCAGCGTATCCACTGGCGCGTCCAGGTCGTAGCGGGCGAAGTCGATGTTGGTGATCTTGCCGAAGAAGGCGAGCATCTGCGGAATCTGCGCCTCGGCCCGCGCCAGCTTCTGGCGGTGGCGCAGCTCGGCTTCCTCCATCGTCTCGCCGATGACGGGGCTGACCAGGAACAGCACCTTGATGGTATCGGGATTGCGGCCCTGCGCGGTGGCGTGGGCGCGCACGTCGTCCCGGTAGGCCTTCATGCCCGCCGCGCCCTTCACGCCGGCGACGATGGTGTCCGAATGGAGGGAGGCGAATTTGCGCCCGCGCGGGCTGCCGCCGGCCTGGGCGATGACCGGGCGCCCCTGCGGGCAGGGGCCGGAGTTCAGCGGCCCGCGCGTGCTGAACCACTTGCCTTCGAAGTTCGCGGCGTGGACCTTGGTGTGGTCCACCAGCACGCCGCTGGCACTGTCGGCAACGATCGCGCCAGGCTCCCAGCTGTCCCATAGCGCGTTGACCGCCTGCATGTACTCGTCGGCCATGTCGTAGCGCAGGTCGTGCTCGGGCATGCCGGGCATGCCGTAGTTCATCGCCGCGAAGTCGCTGCTGCCGGT
>CAIMOR010000556.1 GCA_903843125.1 uncultured Rhodospirillales bacterium | reverse complement strand
GTATAATCCGCCACGATCCGCGCCTGGTTGCCGGCGATGACGAGCACCTTCTGGCCCACCGCCAGCGCCCGCTCGTCGCGCTGCGTCACCGAGATCAGGTCGGTCTTGCCGGTGACCCGCACCACATATTCCCAGGCCACGGTATCGACGAAGCGATGTTCCGCCGCCGAGCCGGCGATGCCGCCGATGACCGCGCCGCCGACCCCGCCCAGCGCCGAGAAGATGCCCGACGGCGCCTGCGAGCCCAGCACCCCGCCGGCCGCGGCACCGGCCGCGGCGCCGGTCTCGCCGCCGGCGGAGATGTTGATCTGGCGGACGCCGACGATGACGCCCTGCTCCACCTTGTTGGCCTGCTGCACCGCGCGGGTGGCGTAGATGTCCGGGCTGTAGCCATTGCCACAGGCGGCGAGCGGCAGAAGCAGGACCAGCAGGGCGGACGGGGAGCGCGGGAACACGACAGGGTACCTGACAGGATGGATCACCGGCCCGAGATAAAGCGGCGACGGCGCTTTGTCATGGATATTGGGCGGCATGCAGCCCTGCGCCGGCCGCGGACCGCCTGCGAACCGCTTGCCCCGCCCCGCCCCTTGTGCTCTAAGCCCGCGCTTCCCTGCCGGCCGCGGAGGCATCGCGCGCCGGCTATGCCCATTTCCCCCACGCATTCCGCCGAAGGGGCCGGGCTGAGCCAGCCATAGGGAGACCCCATGCCGAACTATGAAACCGTGTTCATCGCACGGAACGACATCACCCAAGCACAGGTCGAGACCATCGCCGACCAGGTTGCCGCCATCATCACGGAAGCCGGTGGCGAAGTGAAGAAGCGGGAATACTGGGGCCTGCGTGGCCTGGCCTACCGCATCAAGAAGAACCGCAAGGGGCACTACATGCTCCTCGGCATCGAGACGCCGTCGGCGCCGATGCAGGAGGTCGAGCGTCAGCTGGGCCTGAACGAGGACGTGCTGCGCTCCATGACGCTGCGCATCGAGGCGATCGAGGAGGCCCCCTCGGCCATCCTGTCGCGTCGCGGCGAGGAGCGCGAGCGTGACCGCGGCTTCCGCGGGCCCCGCCCGGCCGGTCGCTTCGGCTCCGGCCGCGGCCGCGAGCGCAGCGACGAGCGCGAGGAATTCCGCGCCCGCCCGCGCGACGAGATGGGCCCCGAAGGCCTGAACGGGGAGGAATAAGCACCGATGTCCGACAGCACCGAAGTCAACATCGCCAGCCGCCGCCCCGCCGTGGGCGCCCGCCGGCCATTCTACCGCCGCCGCAAGTCCTGCCCGTTCTCCGGCCCGAACGCGCCGAAGATCGACTACAAGGACGTCCGCCTGCTGAGCCGTTTCCTCAGCGAACGCGGCAAGATCGTGCCGAGCCGCATCACCGCGGTCTCCGGCAAGAAGCAGCGTGAGCTGGCCCTGGCGATCAAGCGCGCCCGGTTCCTGGCGCTGCTGCCCTACGTCATCAACGACTGAGCGGGAGGGCACAGACCATGATCGATCTGATCCTCATGCAGCGTGTGGACAAGCTTGGCCAGATGGGCGAGCTGGTGAAGGTGAAGCCGGGCTACGCCCGTAACTTCCTGCTTCCCCAGGGCAAGGCCATCCGCGCCAACAAGGCCAACCTGGCCAAGTTCGAGGCCCAGCGCGCGCAGCTGGAAGCCGAGAACATCAAGCGCCGCGACGAAGCCGAGAAGATCGGCGAGCGCGTGGCGGGCCTGACCGTGGTGCTGATCCGCCAGGCCGGCGAAAGCGGCAGCCTGTACGGCAGCGTCAGCGGCCGCGACATCGCCGACGCCTGCAAGGAAGGCGGCCTGACCGTCAACCGCACCCAGGTGATCCTGCCCGAGCCGATCAAGACCCTGGGCGTCAAGGACGTGAGCGTCGAGCTGCACCCGGAAGTGCGGATCATCGTGCGCGTCAACGTGGCGCGTTCGGTCGAGGAAGCCGAGAAGCAGGGCCGCGGCGAGGAAATCGCCCGCGAGGAGGACGTGACGCTCGAAGACGAGCTGCGCGCCGAACTGGGCGCCGCCGCCCAGGACTGAACCCGGGCCTTCGGGCCTGGGAATGGAAGGGGCGCCCCTGCGAGGGGGCGCCCCTTTTTTCATGCGCGCAGCGCTGCCGGCCACGCATGAAAAAGGGCGCGGCCCCTGCGGACCGCGCCCCATCACCGTCGCCGATGCGAAGTGGCCTACGCCGCCTTCGCCATGCCGCGCAGCACGTAGTGCAGGATGCCGCCGTTCTTGTAGTACTCGACCTCATCGGCCGTATCCACGCGGCACAGCACCTGCGTGGTGTGCTTGCTGCCGTCCGCGCGGGTGATCACCAGGTCCAGCGTCATGCGGGCCTTCAGGTCTTCCAGGCCGACGATGTCGATCACCTCGTCGCCCTTGATCCCCAGCGTCTGGCGGGTCTCGCCATTCATGAAGGTCAGCGGCAGCACGCCCATGCCCACCAGGTTGCTGCGGTGGATGCGCTCGAAGCTCTCGGTGATCACCGCCTTCACGCCCAGCAGGAAGGTGCCCTTGGCGGCCCAGTCACGCGACGAACCCGTGCCGTATTCCTTGCCGCCGAAGATCACCAGCGGCACGCCCTCGGCCTTGTACTTCATCGCCACGTTGTAGATCGGCGCCACCTCGCCCGAGGGGTAGTGCTTGCTAACGCCACCCTCAGTGCCCGGCACCATCTCGTTCTTGATTCGGATGTTGGCGAAGGTGCCGCGCATCATCACTTCATGGTTGCCGCGGCGGGCGCCGTAGCTGTTGAAGTCCGCCTGGCGCACCTGGTGCTCCAGCAGGAACTCGCCGGCCGGGCTGGTCTTGCGGATGTTGCCGGCCGGGCTGATGTGGTCGGTGGTGATGCTGTCGGCCAACTCGGCCAGCACGCGCGCGCCGGTGATCGGCTGGATCGGCGCCACCTCGGGCGTGATGCCCTCGAAGTAGGGCGGGTTCGCCACATAGGTGCTGCCCGAGTTCCAGCGATAGGTGTCGCTGTCGGCATCCACCCGAATGGCCTGCCACTGCGCCGGGCCCTTGAATACATCGGCGTAGCGGCTGCGGAACATGGTGCGGGTCAGCGCCTCATGCACCGTGTCGTTGACTTCCTTCTGCGTCGGCCAGATGTCCTTCAGGAACACGTCCTGGCCGTTCGCTCCCTTGCCGATCGGCTGGGTCGCCAGATCGATCTTGACGCTGCCGGCCAGCGCATAGGCCACCACCAGCGGGGGCGAGGCCAGGTAGTTCGCGCGCACATTCGCATGCACGCGGCCCTCGAAGTTGCGGTTGCCCGAGAGCACGCCGCCGACCACCAGCTTGTTGTCCTCGATCGCGTCCACCATGGCGTCCGGCAGCGGGCCGGAGTTGCCGATGCAGGTGGTGCAGCCGTAGCCGACCGTCTCGAAGCCGAGCTTGTCGAGTTCCGCGCTCAGGTTCGACGCGTTCAGGTAGTCGGTCACCACCTGGCTGCCCGGCGCCAGGCTGGTCTTGACCCAGGGCTTGCTCTTCAGGCCCAGCGCATTGGCCTTCTTCGCCACCAGGCCGGCGGCCACCAGCACATAGGGGTTGGAGGTATTGGTGCAGCTGGTGATCGCGGCAATGACCACGTCGCCATGGCCCAGGCTGTAGTCGGTGCCGGCCACCGGCACGCGCAGCTCGGCCTGGTCGCCCGGCACGCCCATCACGCCACCGGCCAGGTCCTTGCTGAAGCCGGCGGCAACGCCGTCCAGCGAAACGCGGTCCTGCGGGCGCTTCGGGCCGGCCATGCTCGGCACCACCGTGCCCATGTCCAGCTCCAGCGTATCGGTGAACACCGGGTCCGGCGTGGTGTCGTCGCGCCACAGGCCCTGGGCGCGGCAGAACGCCTCCACCAGCTTGATGCGATGCTCGTCGCGCCCGCTCAGGTTCAGGTAGCCCAGCGTCGTCGCATCCACCGGGAAGAAGCCGCAGGTCGCGCCGTATTCCGGGGCCATGTTGGCGATGGTCGCGCGGTCCGCCAGGGCCAGGTCGTTCAGGCCGGCGCCGAAGAACTCGACGAACTTGCCCACCACGCCCTTCTTGCGCAGCATCTGCGTGACCGTCAGCACCAGGTCGGTCGCGGTCACGCCCTCGCGCAGCTTGCCGGTCAGCTTGAAGCCGATGACGTCGGGGATCAGCATGGCGATCGGCTGGCCGAGCATGGCGGCCTCGGCCTCGATGCCGCCGACGCCCCAGCCCAGGATGCCCAGGCCGTTGACCATCGTGGTGTGGCTATCGGTGCCGTACAGCGTGTCGGGATAGGCAAAATTCTTGCCGCCGTTCTCGCTGGTCCAGACGCACTGGCCGAGATATTCCAG
>CAIMOR010000555.1 GCA_903843125.1 uncultured Rhodospirillales bacterium | reverse complement strand
CCCGGCAGCCCCCAACTGCCAGGACCGCCTACCACTGGACGGGTTTTACTCCGCCCGCAGCCGCATAACGCCGCCGCTCCAGTGGCCTACTTTTCCTCCGCCGTGCACATCCTTGCTCATCCGGCCTGCCACCCACTCCTTGGCCGCAGCCTGCGCCTGGTCGAACGTCAGGACCTCGATGGCCCCGGGAATTTCTGGAAAGTCGTCGGCGGTGCCGAGCATCTGGTGCTCGTATCGCCCGGTGGCGAGATAGCGACGGCACAGCCACGTGCCTGCCCGCCTCGCCACCGTGGACCGCCTATAGCCCAGGTGCAGACCCTCAGAGATCAACCGGTAATGGGGCTTCTTCCGGCCTTCGAGCTTCAGTCGCGCGGTGCGGGAGTTTAGTCCCGCCTCGATCACTTGCCTCGCCACCCTGGCCTCCAGTGTCCAATAAGGGTCTAATATCGCCCCGTGGACGCTGCTGGATCAAGGAGGATAGAATCACAATTTATCAATATGTTATAGGCGTCCACCACGGTCCACCTGCGTCTAAAATACCCAAATTGAGCGCCCTCTCACGGCGGTAACAGGGGTTCGAATCCCCTAGGGGACGCCACCTTGGCCCTAAGCGGTTGAGGCGCGAAACTTTCCAGGATTTCAGCTGTCAATCGGCACGCAAAAGGGACCCCCTATCGGCGTCCAAAAGGGACCCCTCTTTGACGCGCGGAACTTCGCCCTGGTCGTCCGTCCCGGAGCCGTAGGCGGAGGGGCGGACGACCAGGGCGGCACAGCCTCAACGCGCAGGGGGGGTCAGGCGCGGTTGCGGAACCGCCAGCTGTCGTTGCCGGTCTCGACGATGTCGCAGTGATGCGTCAGCCGGTCGAGCAGCGCGGTGGTCATCTTGGCGTCGCCGAACACGCTCGGCCATTCGCCAAACGCCAGGTTGGTAGTGACGATGATCGAGGTCTGCTCGTACAGTCGGCTGATCAGGTGGAACAGCAACTGCCCGCCGGACAACGCAAACGGCAAGTAGCCCAACTCGTCCAGCACGACGAAATCCAGCCGGCACAGGTGATCCGCCAGGCGGCCCTGGCGACCTGCCTTGGTCTCGGCCTCCAGCCGGTTCACCAGGTCCACCACGGTGTAGAACCGGCCGCGCTTGCCGTCGCGGATGCAGGCCCGCGCGATGGCAATGGCAAGGTGCGTCTTGCCCGTGCCGGTGCCGCCCACCAGCACCAGGTTGCGCTGCTGCTGCAGGAAATGCCCCGCCGCCAGGTCGCGCACCAGCACCTCGTTGATCGGCGTGCCGGCAAAGCTGAAGTCGCCGATGTCCTTGGCCAGTGGCAGCTTGGCGATCGCAACCTGGTACTTGATCGACCGCGCCTGCTTCTCGGCAATCTCGGCGGCGACGAAATCGCCAATCACCCGCTGCGGTTCGTGCTGGCGCTTCACCGCCGTGGTGATCAACTGGTCGAACGCCGACCTCATGCCAAACAACTTCAACTCGCCCATCGTGGCGAGGATCGTCGAACGCTCCATCACAGGCTGCTCCTCAGGCTGTCGTAGCGGGCGCAATCGGCCACCGGCTCATGCCGCAGCCGCAGGCCCTCGGGGGTCGGGATATCCGGCGGCGCCGGTGGCTCGCGCTGCCGCGCCAGGATGTTCAGCACCACATCGGCGGAATGCACGCCCTCCGCCAAAGCCTCGGCGCAGGCCGCTTCCACCGCCGCCAGCCCGTCGCTCAGCACCACGGTGAGAATGTCGACCATCTGCCGGTCGCCATCGTTGCTGCCGGCCAGCTTGCGCCGCACCCGCTCAAGCGCCGCGGGCAGCAGCCAATCCTTGAACGGCGCGCCATTGCGCAGCGCGCCCGGCTTGCGCGCCAGCACGGGAACGTAGTGCCACGGGTCGTAGATGGTCTGGTCGCGGCCAAAACAGCGGCGATGCTCGCCTACCACCTGGCCCGCCTGGCGCAGCTCGATCCGCTCGGCATAGGCGCGCACCTCGACCGGCCGGCCCACCGCCTTGGCCATCACCGAGTATTTGTTG
>CAIMOR010000554.1 GCA_903843125.1 uncultured Rhodospirillales bacterium | reverse complement strand
TGGCGCGGCTGAAATACGTCGCCCCCCGCCTGCGCGAAAGCTCCGGCGGCGGCGGCCGGCAGCAGGGCGTCGGCGCCGGCGAAAGCCACCTGGACCTCGACCGCCGCAAGATCCGCGACCGCCTGGCCGAGCTGAAGGACCAGCTGGAGGCGGTGCAGCGCGACAGCGACAACCGCCGTTCCGCCCGGCGGGACCAGCTGCGCGTGGCGCTGGTGGGCTACACCAACGCCGGCAAGTCCAGCCTGATGCGGGCGCTGACCGGCAGCCAGGTGCTGGTGGAGGACAAGCTCTTCGCCACGCTCGACACCACCGTGCGTATTCTGCAGCCGGAGACGCGGCCGCGCGTGCTGGTCTCCGACACCGTCGGCTTCATCAAGCAGTTGCCGCACGACCTGGTGGCCTCCTTCCGCTCCACCCTGGCGGAGGCGCTGGAGGCCTCGCTGCTGCTGTTCGTCGTCGATGCCTCGGACCCGACCTACGAGGCGCAGCTGGAGGTCAGCCGCAGCGTACTGCGGGAGATCGGCGCCGATGCCGTGCCCGCCCGCCTGGTGCTGAACAAGATGGACCGGGTGGATGCCGCCGGCCGCGCCGAGCTGCGGGAAAAGCACCCGGACGCCATCATGCTCTCGGCCCATGCGCCCGAGGATGTCGCCGCGCTGCGAGAGACGATCATCGCCTTCTTCGAGGCCTCTATGGTCGAGGAGGTGCTGGTGCTGCCCTACGCCAAGCAGGGGCTGATCGGCGAGGTGTATGAGAGCACCCGGGTCCTGGCCGAGGACTACAACGAGGCCGGCCGCGTGCTGAAGGTGCGCGGCCTGCCCGGCGCCATCGCCCGGCTGCGCCGCAGCCTGGGTGCGCCCTGATCGGGCAGCCCCCCCTTGAACGGGCAGCCCCGTTGAACGCGCTGCCCGGTCAGGCTATCGCTAGCGCCGCGCCCGGTTAGCACAGCGGTAGTGCAGCGGTTTTGTAAACCGAAGGTCGGGGGTTCGATCCCCTCACCGGGCACCAACCAGCCCCGGGAAACGCGCATGGACCAGCCGACCGTCGACCTGTTCGAGACCATGCGCACCACCCGCAGCATGCGCCGGCTGAAGCCGGACCCGGTGCCGGACAGCGTGCTGGCCCGCGTGCTGGAAGCCGGCACCTGCGCCCCCAGCGGCGGCAACATGCAGGGCTGGCGCTTCCTGGTCATCCGCGACCAGGGCATCAAGGACGCGGTGGCGCATTGGTACCGCCGCGGCTGGCATGAGGGCGTGGCCCCGCGCTACCGCAGCGGCGGCCCGGCGCCAGGCCAGACGCAGGACCAGTTCGACCGCCTGCTGGCCGCCGCCGAGCACCTGGCGGACCACATCCACGAGGCGCCGGTCTGGATCGTGCCCTGCTCCATCGGCGGCACCGCCACCCGCACCGCGGGCGCCAGCATCTACCCGGCGGTGCAGAACATGCTGCTGGCCTGCCGCGCGCTCGGGCTGGGCGCCACGCTGACCACGCTGTACCTGCTGCATGAGAAGGAAGCCGAGGCCGCCATGGGCCTGCCGCCGGAGGCGCATTCCTTCGCCATCCTGCCGATCGGCTGGCCGCGCGGGAAATTCGGCCCGGTGCGGCGTGCGCCGCTGGACCAGGTGGTCTATGCGGACCATTGGGGCGCCGCCTGGCAGCCGCCGGCCTGAGGAGACCTTCGATGACCAAGCTCGTCCCGGCGCTGGCGCTGCTTGCGCTGCTGCCGGCCCTGGCGCCCGCCGGCGCCCTGGCCCAGCAGCCGCCACCGCGGCCCGCCGCCCC
>CAIMOR010000553.1 GCA_903843125.1 uncultured Rhodospirillales bacterium | reverse complement strand
GCCTCGTGCTCAAGCCCGATGGCGAACACGATGGCACCCCTGCCTTCCGCTTCGACATCCTGCTGCGCGGCGAGCCGCACGAAGAAACACCCTTCTTCCTTGACTGATCCCCGCACCATCAAGGACCTGCTGAGCTACCGCGTGCACAAGCTTGCTGGCGCCCTCTCGCGCGGCGCCGCCTCCCGCTACAAGCGGGAGTTTGGCGTCAGCCTGGTGGAATGGCGCACCATCGCGCTGCTCGGCGACTTCGCACCGCTGTCGCTGAAGCAGCTGGCGGCGTTGGCGGCGCTGGACAAGTCTTTGGTCAGCCGCACCATCAGCGCCCTGGCGGAGCGCAACCTAGTGCTGCGCGAGGTCAGCCCCGCCGACGGTCGGGAGGTGGAACTGCGCCTGTCGCTGGAAGGCAAAACGCTGCACGACGGCCTGATGCGCGCCGCAGGCGAGCGCGACGCCGCCTTCCACGGCGCGCTTTCTCCAGAGGAGCGCGCCGTTCTGGACAGCCTGCTGCTGAAGCTGGAAGCTGAGGCTTGGCGCCAGAGCTGAGCCGTCAGCGGCACTTCGGCAGCATGATGAACTGCCAGGGGCTCGGCAGTTCCCCAACCGGCACTTCGATCAGCGTCGGCACGTCGGTCTGGGCAAACCCGCGCTTCAGCGCTCCGCGCAGTTCCTCGGGGCTATGTGCCCGCAGCCCCTGCGCGCCGAAGCTTTCTGCAAGCTTGACGAAATCCGGGTTGCGCAGGTCCGAAGCGATGGTGCGACCGCCAAAATTCGCTTTCTGGAAGCCCTTCACATTGCCGAAGGCACCGTCGTTGAACACCACGGTCACGAGCGGAATGCCGTGCTGAACAGCAGTCGCCATCTCCTGCACGTTGAACATGAAGCCCCCATCACCGGCCACGCTCAGGACGCGACGGTGCGGCATGGCCGCCTGCGCCCCCAGCGCCGTGGCGAAGCCCCAGCCCAACGTCCCCTGCAACCCCGTGCTGAGAAAAGTCCGAGCCTCATGCACCGGGAACATCAAGCGCGAGACGTACCCGACCTGCGTCAACTCATCGACGAAGATGCCATCGGCCGGCAACTCCTCACGCATCACGTCGAGGAACGCACATTGAGGCGCCAGCACCTCGCGCACCTGGTTCATCACCCGCGCCTTCACCGCGGCAATCTCCTCGGCCCGCCCCGGCCGCGCCTGGTTGTGCCGTCCCAGCCGATGCGCCAGCGCCCGCAGCACCACCGCCGCGTCACCCTGAATCCCCAGGGTCGGCGCCCCGAATCGCGTCATCTCCTCGGCGTCCACATCCACGCGGATCACCTTCAGCCCGCTGGTACCCCAGGCGCCCAGCGGCCCCTGTCCGCGCGTGCCGACCAGCAGCACCACATCCGCCTCGGCCCACAGCTTGTGGCCAACGGGCAGGCGCACATCCAGCGGATGCCGGTCATCCATCACCCCGCGCCCCATGCGGAACGCCATCACGGGCGCGACCAGCGCCTCGGCCACCGCCTGCACTTCCAGGCCCGCATCCAGCGCGCCGCCGCCCACCACCAGCATCGGCCGCGCTGCGCCGCCCAGCAGCTTGGCGGCCTGCTCCACCGCGTCCTCATCCACCGGCGCCGGCGGCAGCCCCACGGCCGCTATATGCGGCGCCACGGTCGCGGCCTTCTGCCACACATCCATCGGCACCTCGATGCCCACCGGCCGCGGTCGGCCGCTCTTCAACTGCCGAAACGCCTCGGCCACCGCCGGCTGCACGTCGGCGATGCCCTTCACCACCGTGTTCCATTTGGTGAGTGTCCGCAGGACCGAAGTCTGGTCCACGATCTCATGCAACTGCCCGGTATGCCGGCCGATGCTGTGCAGGGGTATCTGCCCCACCACCGCCAGCACCCGCGCATTGTTGGAATAGGCGGTCGCCAACGCCGAGGCCGCGTTGAGCATCCCTGGCCCTGGCACCACCGCCACCGCCTGTGGCTTGCCCGTGGCCATGGCGGCACCCAGCGCCATATAGGCGCAGCCCTGCTCATGTC
>CAIMOR010000552.1 GCA_903843125.1 uncultured Rhodospirillales bacterium | reverse complement strand
CACCGCGGGGTGGAGCAGCCCGGTAGCTCGTCAGGCTCATAACCTGAAGGTCACAGGTTCAAATCCTGTCCCCGCATCTCCTTTTACCGAACATGAGAACAGATCAGGCCCTTCGCTCACCAGCGCAGGGCCTTTTTCGTGTTCAGTCCCCACGCCGCCAGCCCGCAGCAAGGCGGCTAGCTCGCCCAGCAACTCCAGCCGTGGCTTGCCGCCGGGCGCGGATGCCTGGTGCACCTCAACCCGCTCAATCAGGGCGCGAGCCGCCTCCAGCACCTCAGGGCCGCCGCCGGCACTCAGCGCCGCGCGCAGGGCAGCGACCCTGTCGCGGTAGCGCTCAGCGATGTTGGGAAGCAGGCGTGGCCGGATGGCTCCTCGCTCCAGCGCCTGCAACTCGGCGGTCAGGCTGGCCTTGCGCGCCTCCAGTTCGTCCAGCCGCTTTTGCAGTCCCGCCGAATGCAGCCCACGCATGATGGCGGTGATCAACCCTTCGAGGTCGCGCTCAACCGCCTCCAGCGCCCGGCGCTTGACCACCGCATCGGCGCCACTTGTGGCCAACCGCCGATTCCACTCGGCGGCGTATTCGGCAACGAAGGCTGCGACCAACTCGGGCTGCATCAGCTCGGTCTCCAGCGCCGCCAGCACCTGGGCCTCCAGTTGGGCCCGCCTGACCCGCGCACGGTTACCGCAGGGGCCGCCGGCGCTGGCGACGCGGCAGGCGAGGTAGTCCCGCCCTACATTGGCGAAGGGCTTGCCACAGCCGCCGCAGACCACCTTGCCGGTCAACAGGTGCACCGCCCGGCGCTGGTCCCAGAAGCGGTGCCGCAACTGTTCGGTATCCTCGCGCTCGACCAGGGCGCGCTGCTGGACCAGGCGCGCCTGGACCCGCTCCCACAGATCCTGGTCGACGACTCGCAGTTCCGACACCGCCGTGACGACCGCGGCGTCCTTGCCGTTGCTCCTGGCCACCCGGCGCCCGCTCGTAGGGTCCTTGATCCAACGGCGTTGGTTCCAGACGAGTTCACCGACATAAAGCCGGTTTCGCAGAATGCCGGTGTCGCGCTCGGCCTGGCCCCGGATGGCGCCGGCGATCCAATGGCCGCCCCTGGGGCTCGGGATGCTTTCGCGGTTCAGGCCGGCGGCGATGGCCTTGGGACCGTGGCCTTCGGCGAACTCTTGGAAGATCCGCCGCACAATGGCGGCCTGGGCCTGGTCGATCTCGCGCAGGCCGCGCTCGGCCTCACCGTTCCGGTCGACTGGGCCACGTACAACGGTGTAGCCGTAGCACAGCCCGCCACCGGAGCGCCCCTGGCGCACCCGGCCCTCCAGCCCGCGGCGGGTCTTGGCGGCCAAATCCTTCAGGTAGAGCGCGCCCATCGTGCCCTTGAAGCCGACCGTCACCTCGTCGACCTCGCGCTCGGCCAGCGTATGGATTCGGCACCCAGCGAAGCGGGCCTGCTTGAGCAGGCTGGCCTGGTGTTCCTGGTCTCGGCTGAACCGGTCGAGGCTTTCCGCCAGAATCACATCGGCCTTCCCGGTCCGGACCATCTCCAGCATGGCCTGGTAGCCAGGCCGGATCAGGCTGACGCCGGAGGTGGCGTAGTCGGACAGCACCTCGACCACGATCCACCCCTCGCGCTCGGCTTCCGACCTGCAAATCCGCACCTGGTCCTCAATCGAGGCCTCTCGTTGCTGATCCGAACTGTACCTGGCGTAAACCACGCAGCGGTTCATGGGAGGGCTCGTAGGGGGGCGGTGCCGGAGATTACGCCGGCTTCCTGGGAAAGACACACGCGATTCACCACCTCACAGGTGGACGAACGGCGCTACCTGCCGGCGGCGCCTGAACGCCTACCAGACCGCCATCGTGAGGCAGCGATGGTGGGCCAGCCAATCATCTTCTTCTGCTTCGGCCTCTTGGCCGGCCGGATCATCACGCTGGGCCGCGAACAGCAGATCCGTGTAACGCTGCTTCCCGACGCGACGAATGAGCAGCTCTTCGAGTTCGGCGAGCAGAATGAGCTTGGCGTCGTCATATACGGCGAGGGGCACGAGGCGGAGTATCGCCTGCACCAGGGCCTGGTTAAGCAGATCGGCACCATCGTTCTTGCGGTTGATACGCATCGGATCACTTCCTCTTTGGCTGATGGGTCGAGGGAGAAGTCATGCTGCCGCCAGGTCTCCGCCCGGCCGCCTGTCCAACCCGGTGCCTGGCCAGCAGCCCCTGGAGGACCTTCTGCGCGGCGACGTCCCCCGAGAGATCGTAGTGGCGGGCCAGGGTGTCGGTGCCCCGATGGGCCAGAACGGCGGCCGCCGTGGCGGCATCCAGCGGGCTCAGCGTGAGGATCTCCGACGCGGCGCTGTGCCGCATGGCATGCGGATTCACCGCCCGGCCGAGCAGCTTGCTGGTCACCGTCTGGAAGGCGGTCTGGATCGCCCGGCGGGAATGCCGGTGACCGTCGCGGGAGACCCAGAGCGCCCCCTCTGCATCGCCGCCGGCCAACAGGCAGGGCCGGAAGGCACCGAGATACGCGTCTAGTGGCGCGATCAACTCCGGCATGAGGGCGAGGGTCATCGCGCTGGCATTCTTCACGGCATTGGCCGGAAAGCGGATTTCGTAGCAATGCCCATAGCGGCGAATGCTGTCTCCGAGCGTCAGGGCGCTGAGATTGCGCAGCCGCAGGGCTGTGGTGGCGCCGATGGCGACCAGCAGCAGGTCGCGCAGCAGGATGGCGTTCTCCACGCTGGGCAGGGCCGATTGTGCCTCGGCCAGAGCCTGCGCCAGCCTGGCGAACAGCAGGCCAGGCCGCACCAGCTTGACCGGGCGGCGCGCCTGGGCCGCCTCCCGGCTCCGCGGGGCCAGGGAATGCCGGTAGAGCCAGCCCCACTCCCTCTCCGGGGCCAGGTAGTTCATCATCATCGCCAGCATGCGGAGGTTGGCGAAGACCGTGTTCTCCGACACCGACGCCCGCCGCGCCGCCAGATAGGTAACGAAACGTTCATGGGTCAGCCGGTCGGCCGGGCCCTGCTCCGGGTCGAGTTGGCCGCGTTCCTGCAGCCAGCGAAGAACCTGCCCATAGAGGCAGGCCATGCTTTGCTTGGTGGTAGGTGCCATCCCCGCGGCTGGGCCGCTGGGTGCCAGCGGGTCGCCAGGTCGGATGGCGGCTTCCCAGGCTGCGCGGTCGAGGCGCGGCCATTGGTTCAACGGAAGCGTGGGCCAGGGCTGCCTTGGCATCAGCGGCTGCCCCGCTGCGCGGCCCGGGATCGGCTGGGCCGGCCCCGGCCGCCATTCACCCGGTCGGCCTGGTCGCGGACGATCCTCTGCAACTTTCGGCTGGCGGCGAGGGTGACGCGTCCGCCATACAATTCCTCGGTCGTCGCAGCCTTGCGGTGACCGAGGACCTTCTGGGCCAGCGGCAGGTTGCGCTCATCGGCCTCCAGCAGGATGTCGACCGCGAGGTGCCGTGCCAGGTGGATGTGGAACCGGCGCCCGAGTTGCTGCTCGACCAAGTGGCGGATATGGCGGCCAAGGCTTTGCCTTTGGCGGGGCTGGCCGTTGCTGCCCGGAAACAGCGCCGTTGTGCTGGCGTGACCGGGAATATGGGGCCGGAACAGAAGTAGATGCCGCTCGATCCGCCCCACGAGGTGGGGCGCCAGATCGAAGCGGATGTTGACCTTGTTCTTGACCTCGCTGGCGGGGATCGAGATCGACCGCAGCCGGCCGCGCTGGTCGTGGACGAAGTGCCGGGCGGTATCCAGCGCGGCAAGGTTCTTCGCGCGCAGGGGGTGCTGCAGCACAATGGCCAGGGCCAGCGCGGTCTCATGCAGCTTGGCCGCCCGGCGGAAATCCTTGTCGCGGAGCAGCCGGTCGGCGCGTTCAAAGGCGCGGCCTGGAAGTTGATACAGATCGTCGCGGTCCTCGTCGGAACTCAGCTCCGCGAGACGATCCTGCACCCGGTTGGACAGGCCGCCTCGCGGCACCCGCACCATCGAGCGCATGGACTTGAGCTCGTCCATGACGCTGGGCGCCAGCTTGGCCCAGCGTTGGGCCGCGCGGAGGAGAACGCCGGCCGTCTGGTAGGCCTCCATCGTCCAGCCCGTCGTCGCCGCCTGGGCCGGCCGCTGGAGCTTCCCCTCGGCGTGCATGGCCATGAGGATGGCCCGGTAGGCCGTGGGCTGAACCATCACCCCGAGGGCGGTTATCTGGTCCAGTGGCACGCCGGTGCCTGCCAGCACCGTGGCGGCCCGGAGCAGGGTGCCGCGAATGCCCACGATCGAGGCTTCGGACATCGGCCTGCCCTGCTCGGGGTCCAGCGGGTCCGGGTTCCGCAGCGCCGCCATATAGGCTGTGAGATCGGCGACGAAGCCGGGCGTGAAGGCCTCGGTGGGAAGGGCCTTTCGGTTGACCCGGGACTGGGTCTGCAATTCCTGCTGGGGCCACGCCGGGCAGGTCCGGCGGAGGCGGCGCCACGCCGTCTGCACCGCCAACGCGGTCGAGCGCGGCCGCCCGTCCAGGGTTTCGTGGATCAGCCACCGCTCATAGGCGAGGACATGCTCGGCGCCGATCTCATCCAGTGGCACACCCCGTCCAGTGTTATCCGGCGTGGAAAAAGGACCCCGTTAGCGGGGTGATCGGCGTCCAAAAGGGACCCCTCTGACGGTGGGGTTCACGATGGCTTCTGGGATGACCGGGGGCCTGGTTTGGGATGCTTGTGGTGGAGACGGTTGCGAAGATACGTCGGCTGCATTT
>CAIMOR010000551.1 GCA_903843125.1 uncultured Rhodospirillales bacterium | reverse complement strand
TCTCCGCCACGTGCAGGTCCGCCTTCAGCGCATGGGTCACGCTCTCGGCGTGGCGTCGATGCACGTTGAGCGGTTCGGCCTCATACCCGATGCGCGCACCAGGCAGTGCCAGCGCTTCCAGGTAAAGCCGCCAGTCGCCGGCCATGCGGAAGGTCTTCAAATCAGCCTGGCAGACATCCAGGGCGCGCAACAGCGCGTCGCGCCGCCACACCACCGAACTCACATTCAGGATCAGGTTCTTCACCGAAAGCATCCGGCGAACGAAATCCTCGGCCTCGAACACCTCCGTCCGGGCCAGCGCGCCTGGTTCCACCGTGGCGTAGTAGGGTTTGTAGGTCGCCCATTGCGGCGTGCCGTCCACCGTCACGGTCCGGCTGTCGCTGAACGCCAGCTGAACCATCGGGTCGCCGCCCATCAGCGCCAGGGTGCGGGTCAGGAAATCCCGGTCCGAAAGGTCGTCCGCCTCGGCGATCCAGACGAACTCGCCCTGCGCCAGCTCCGCCGCCTTGCGCCACTGCGCGAAGACCGAACCGGAGTTGACCAGGTTCGGGATGTAGCTGATCTCGCGGTCCCATTCGGCGGCAACCTGCGGGATGACCTCGGCGCTGTTGTCCGAGGAGCAGTCGTCCAGCACCAGCACTTCGCGCACCGGGTGGGACTGGTGGAAGATGCTGCCCAGCCGTTCCGGCATGTAGCGGGCGTAATTGTAGTTCGGCACCGCCACCGAAACCGAGGGCAGGTTCGGAATGGCCAGGTGCATCAGCCGCTGCACGTAGGGCTTGAAGGCGAAGCGCTCCACCACCAGCCGATGCCGCGCCTCGCGCTGCCCGGGCGTGATGCCGGCGTCCACCGCCTGGGCAATCGCCTGCGCCATGGCGGTGATGTCGCCATAGGGCACCACCACGCCTTCGCCCACCTCGCGCAGCATGTCCGGAATGCCGCCGGACCGGTCGAAGGCGAAGACGGGAATGCCGACGCTGAGCGATTCCAGCGCCACCGAGGGGAACGGGTCCTCGCGCGAGGTCAGCGCGTAGCCGTCCGCCGCCGAGAACACCGCATCCATGTCGTCGCGGTAGCCCGCCATGCGGAAGGTGCCGCTGGCCGTCGCATCCTCGATCTCGGCTGCCAGCCAGTCCTGCAGGCCGGGGTCGATGCCGCCCGCCCAGGCGAAATGGACGCGGCCCGCCGTCGGCATCGCCGCCACCAGGCGCCACAGCTGCAGGAACAGGTCGAAGCCCTTGCGCAGGTCGGCATAGCCGACGCCGATGATCAGGCTGTCGCCCTCGGCCATGCCGAACTCGGCGCGCACCCGGGCGCCGGCCTCGGGGCGGAAGGCGACATCCTTGTAAACGCCCTGCGGCAGGATCAGCAGCCGGTCGCTCGCCTCGGCCTGCAACTCGCGCAGCAACTCGTCGCGCACGAAGGGGGCCGGGAACACCGCGTGGCGCGCCGCCTCCACCGCCATGCGGGCACCCGGGGTCAGGTGCTTCTCGCGGATGATGCGCGGCAGTTCGTGCACCAGCACGATCGGCTCGATCCCCGCCGACCGGGCGCGGTCGACGATGCGCGCGGCGGCGGTGGTGTTGATGATGGCATGGCTGAAGCCCTGCTCCGCCAGCGCCTTCAGCCGGTCGTCCACGGCGGTCTCGTTCGCCGCCACGGTCAATGGCGCCACCGCCTTGTAGGCCGCCTCCATCTTGCCGCCGTCCAGCAGCAGGAACTCCACCTCCAGGCCAAAGCTGCGGCGCGCCACGCGGCCGAGGTTCAGCAGCAGCTGCTGCGCGCCGCTGGGGAAGGCGTCGTGGCCCACCAGCAGCAGCCGCGGCGCGCTCACCGTACGCGACAGCCCGCAGACCGCGCGCCCCGTGGCGTTCAGGTAGGCGGCGCCGTAGTGCAGGTCGGGCTCCAGGTAGGCGCCCTCGCACCATTCGTTCCACGCGTTGACGCAGACGAACGCCTCGCCGAAGAACGGCTTGTCGCGCGCGGCCCTGATCAGCTGCGTCAGCCAGGCCTCGTACTTCGCCGGGGTGGAGCCCATGATCGTCAGGCCGGTGCCCTGCCGCCGGGCGTCGTTGTCCCAGCTCGGCACCGCCGTCCTGATCAGCGGGAAGTCCGCCGGCGGCTCGGAGAGCGAGACGTTGACCACGTCGTCGTAGTTGTAGACGCGGCCGCTGAAGTCGGGGTCCAGGTAGTCCAGCGACGCATGGATGGACTGCATGTGCCGGGTCAGCTTGTGCGGCGGGAACTCGATGCCGCCATCCAGGCCGTGCGCCGCCGGGTCGTTGTCGTCGAAGGCCTGCGCCATCACCATGATGGGGTCTTCGTTGAACTCGGTGCGGAAGATGTCGCGCCAGCGCTGGATGGTCTTCTTCGAATCCGGGATCAGGCCGGGGCGGTAGATCATCAGCAGCGGCCGGCCCTGGATCCGGATGTAGCGGCTGTCGGCGAAGTGCTTGGCGAACTCGGCGGCCATCTTGGCATCGTCGTCCGGCCGGTAGTCCTGCGAGATCAGCACCTCGCTCTCGGCGCCGTCCCAGCGCCGGGTCCAGTTCTCGTTCGCCCACATCAGGGCGAAGGGCATGTCGATGGTCTTGTCGTCGAGGAAGCGCCAGACCGGCTTTTCCATCAACCGCCGGCCGTTGAACCAGTAGTAGTAGAACACGAAACCATGCACGCCGCCGGCCTTGGCCATCTTGACCTGGTCGCGGAACGGCTCGTTGCTGTCCAGCCGGTAGAAGCCGAGGTCGCGCGGCACCCGCGGCTGGTAGTGCCCCTTGAAGCGCGGCACCCCGCGCATGAGGTTGGTCCATTCGGTGAAGCCGGTGCCCCACCAGCTGTCATTCTCGCGGAAGGCGTGGAACTGCGGCAGGTAATAGGCCAGCAGCTTGACCTGCCGGATCGCCGAGGGCGGCAGCGGCAGCGGTTCCTCATACTCGGGCGCCGGCTTGGTATAGCGCTTGATCTCGCGCGGTATCGTGGTCTCGTCATCGGGCATGCGGCCGTACACGCCGGCCTCGCCCTTGTGCAGCATGTAGTGCTTGAACGGATTGTCGCTCAGGTCGCCGCTCAGGTAGCGCTTGGCATAGAACCTGACATCGAATTCGGCCGAGGGGTTCCGCCCCTCCCGATAGCCGAAGTCATAGAAGTGCAGGAACGGGTCCACCCCCGCCGCCGCCACGTCCGGGTTGTTCCGGCCATAATACTCGGCGTCGAAGTCGGCAAACGGACTGACCGTGCATGACCTGCAGTTTTCCAGGTAATGCGTCAGCGCCAGTACATCCGTGGTCAGGCCGTATTTGCGCCGATACCAGGCCGGGTCGAAGATGGCCGAAGGGGTCCTGCCTTCCTTGTCGCCGTGCCGGATATAGTGGAACAGCGGCTGGATATTGGCGGCGCGCACGTCCGGCTGCGCCGCCAGGTACCAGGCGGGATCGAAATACGGGTTGGGCTTGCGCCCCTCGGTGTAGCCGTGGTCGAAAAAATGCTCCAGCGGGTCAACCCCTGCCTCGGCGATGTCCGGATAGGCGGTCAGATAGTATTCGGCGACGAACAGGCCACTTTCCGCAACAATTCGCAGCTGGTTGGCTCGCCGCTTGGCGTCATCACCGCGTTCGGCGTCCGGCCCGCCAGTCGGAGCGGTTGCTCCGACAGTTGCGCCGGGCTCGGCAACCCGTGCCGCGCCTGCACTGCTTTTCACCAGTTGTGCAAGAAAATCGGTCATCTTGTTTCCCGCACCAAATCATGACGCTCCGGCCGAGAAACTCGCCCTTGCCGTCAGCAACCACCAACCAATCTACTCGGGCTTTGCCATACCTGGGTTGAGCTTTATGGTCCGTACTATCAACCACTGTAAAGCGCTACCGGCGTTCCTCGGCGAATTTCACGGATACTGCACAACCTGTGGTTCCCGGCCGCTGCTCTGGCGCAAGCCAACACGCCGCTTCGCGGCGCATGGCAGGCCAACGTCCCCGCCTACCCCAGCAACACCCCCAGGCACCGCTCCAACGAAACCCGCCAATCCGCCGCCCGCACCCCATGCACCGCGGCAATCCGCGCGCAATCCAGCCGCGAGTTCGCCGGCCGCGTCGCCCGCGTCGGGTAGTCCGCCGTCGCAATCGCCTTCAGCACCGGCACCTTCTGCCCCCGCGCCGCCGCCCCGGCGAAGATCGCCTCTGCGAAGCCATGCCACGTTGTAAACGGCTGCCCGGTCAGATGAAACGTCCCGAACCCCGCATCCCCGGCCGGCGCCGCAACCAGGCGCGGCAGCAGCGCCACCACCGCATCGGCCAGGTCGTCGGCGAAGGTCGGCGCGCCGTGCTGGTCCGCCACCACGCCCAGCTCGTCCCGCTCCCGCCCCAGCCGCAGCATGGTCTTGACGAAGTTGCCGCCATGCGCGCTGCACACCCAGGCGGTGCGCAGCACCACGCTGCGCGGGTTCGCCGCGGCCAGCGCCAGGTCGCCCGCCAGCTTGGAGGCGCCGTAGACCCCCACCGGCCCGGTCGGGTCGCTTTCCACGTAGGGCGTCGGCTTGTCGCCGGCGAAGACGTAGTCGGTGGAGAAATGCACCATCGCCACGCCCAGCCGCGCCGTCTCCCGCCCCAGCAGCGCGGTGCCGTCGCGGTTGATCGCATAGGCCAGCGCGCTGTCGTCCTCGGCCTTGTCCACCGCGGTATAGGCCGCGGCGTTGACCACCATCTCCGGCCGGAACGCCTCGAACGCCGCCCGCACCGTCTCCGGCTTCAGCAGGTCCAGCTCCGGCGGCTCCAGCGAGAGCACCTCATGCCCGGCGGCCGGCAGCTTCAGCGCCAGCTCCGTCCCCACCTGGCCGATCCGGCCGACAACCAGCACGCGCATCAGGGCTTGTCCTTCAGCAGGCCCAGCCGCTCGCCGCTGTAGACCTTCTCGCGCAGCGGTCGCCACCACCACTCATTGTCCAGGTACCACTGGATCGTGCGGCCGATCCCGGTCTCGAAGCTCTCCTCGGCACGCCAGCCCAGCTCGGTCTCCAGCCTGGTGGCGTCGATCGCGTAGCGCGCATCATGCCCCGGCCGGTCGGTCACGAAGGTGATCTGCTCGCGCCGCGGCCGCGGCCCGGGGCGCTGCCGGTCCAGGTGGTCGCAGATCGTCTCCACCAGCGCCAGGTTCCGCCGCTCGTTGCGGCCGCCCACGTTGTAGGTCT
>CAIMOR010000550.1 GCA_903843125.1 uncultured Rhodospirillales bacterium | reverse complement strand
TCGCCGCGCCCGCTACCGCCGCGCCTGCTACCGCCGCGCCGCGCTGGGCCAGTCCAGCCGCGGCTCCGGCCGCGCCGCCGGCGGCGGCACCGGTGGATGGGCCGAAACCTCCGGCGGCAGCTCGCGCCGTGGCGGCTGGATCTCGAAGTAGTCGTTGGAGACGCCGGGCGCCGGGCGCGGCATCTCGGCCAGCCGCATCGCCAAGGCGCGGATCTCGCCCTGGATGTCCTCCAACTGCGCCTCCATCATCTCCATGCGGCTCTTCAGCCCGAACACGCTGAACGGCATGCACAGCCAGGCAAGCGCGAACAGCGCCAGCACCAGCAGCACGCCCAGGCCGCTCCAGGCCGGCAGCCCCGGTATCACCAGCCGCGTGGCCAGCTCCTGCACCTGCTCCATGGCAACCCCCACCCCAGCCTGCCGAGGGTCAGCCCCCGGTCACGCTCATGTGCCGCGCCACCGCCGGCCGGCTCGCCCGGTCGATGATGAAGTCGTGGCCCTTCGGCTTGCGGCCGATCGCTTCCAGCACGGCACGCCGCAGCCCCGCCTCGTCCACCGCCGGGTCGCGCAGCGGGCGGCGCAGGTCGGCGGCGTCGTCCTGGCCCAGGCACATGTACAGCGTGCCGGTGCAGGTCAGCCGTACACGGTTGCAGGATTCGCAGAAGTTGTGAGTCATCGGCGTGATGAAGCCGAGCCGCTGGCCGGTCTCGGCCACCGTCATGTAGCGCGCCGGCCCGCCGGTGGCGTAGTCGGTGTCCACCAGCGTCCAGCGCCGCGCCAGCCGCTGCCGCACCAGGGAAAGCGGCAGGTAGCGGTCGGTGCGGTCCTCGTCGATCTCGCCCATCGGCATGGTTTCGATCAGCGTCAGGTCGAAGCCATGCTCGCCGCACCAGGCCAGCATCGCGTCGTACTCGTCCTCGTTCACGCCCTTCAGCGCCACGGCGTTGATCTTCACCGCCAGCCCGGCCGCGCGGGCGGCGAACACGCCGTCCAGCACCTGCTCCAGCTTGCCCCAGCGGGTGATCGCCTGGAACTTCGCCGGGTCCAGCGTGTCGATGCTCACGTTGATGCGCCGCACCCCGGCGGCGAACAGCGCCTCGGCGTGCTTGGCCAGCTGGGTGCCGTTGGTGGTCAGGGTCAGCTCGCGCAGCCCGCCCGGGCCCAGCCTTTCGCCCAGGCTGCGCACCAGGCCCATCACGCCGCGCCGCACCAGCGGCTCGCCGCCGGTCAGGCGGATCTTCTCCACCCCCAGGCCGATGAAGGTGCCGCAGAGCCGGTCCAGCTCCTCCAGGCTCAGCACCTCCGCCTTGGGCAGGAAGGTCATGTCCTCGGCCATGCAGTAGACGCAGCGCAGGTCGCAGCGGTCGGTGACCGAGACGCGGAGGTAGCTGACCGTTCGACCGAAGGGGTCGAGCATAGGAGAGGATGTCCTTGGCAGGGTGTTGACGCGAAACGATGGCCGGGCTGGCATTTGGTCCCCCAACCCCCCGGCGCGCAAGGGGGCGCCGGCCGGCCGGGGTGGCTCACTCCTCCACCACCTCCAGCGCCACCACCGCGCCGTTGATCAGCAACTTGCCGGCGTGCTCGAAGTTCACCGTCACCCGGTCGCCGATCACGGACTGCACCTGGCCGATGCCCCATTGTGGCTGGCCGGGGTGGCGCACACGCTGGCCGGGCTGCAACTGGTTCATGGCGCGTTAAGGTCCGGGTCAGGGTTGTACCGTATTGGCGAAGCCGGCGGGCCGCAGCATGAAGTGGGCCGCTGCCGCGTTGTTTCGAGGGACCGGTCCACCGCCGCGGCGCTTCCGCCATGGCCGGCCGCCCATGCCATACGGGAATCCGCCATGCCCACGCCCGAACCTGCCGCCGACCTGCGCCTGGCCCAGGTGCTCACCGCGCGGATCGCGCATGACCTGGGCAGCCCGCTCGGCACCCTGGCGGGCATGCTGGACATGCTCTCCGGGGGCCCGAAGGGCGAGGACGCGGAGCTGCTGGCGGTGGCGCGGCAGGCCGCCGGCGACCTGCGCACCCGGCTGGCCCTGCAGCGCGCCGCCTGGGGCGGCGGCGAGCCCGCCGACCTGGCCGGGCTGCTGGCCCTGCTCGGCGGCTCGGCCGCGGCGCAGCGGGTCCGCTTCGACCTGGCCGGCCCGCTGTTCACCGGCCCGGTCGTGGCCGAGCTGGTGCCGCTGGTGCTGAACGGCGCGCTGCTGGCG
>CAIMOR010000549.1 GCA_903843125.1 uncultured Rhodospirillales bacterium | reverse complement strand
GCGGCGCGACCTGGCCAGCGTGCAGGCCGCCGCGCCGGCACCGGTGGCGGACCCCGGGCTGGAGAGCCTGGCGCTGGGACTGGCGCGGCTGATCGACGGCCATGTCTCGGCCAGGCTCGGGGCGCTGGAGGCCAGGCTGCGGCAGCTTGAGGCCCGGCTGCCGCCCGGATGAGCCTGGCGCCGTGAGCCTGCCCCGGTGAGCCTGTTCGACCGCGAGGTGGTGATGTTCTCGCCGTTGCCGCCGCGGCGGTCCGGCATCGCTGCCTACAGTGCGGAACTGGTGGCGGCGCTGGGGGTGCGGCGCCGGGTGCTGGTGGTGGTCGAGCGCGCCGCCGATATCGTGGCGCTGCCGGGCGCCGAGGTGACCTGCCAGGCCGGCTATGCCGCGGCCGGCTGGCTGCGGGCGCTGCCGCATGTGTACCAGCTGGGCAACAACGCCGAGCACGGCTTCGTGCTGCGGGCCTGCCTGCGGCGGCCGGGGGTGCTGGTGCTGCACGACCCGGTGCTGCACCACCTGGTGGAGGAGCTGACGCTGGGCGTGGGCGACCGCGACGGCTATGCCGCGGCGCTGGCCTACGGCCACGGCGCCGGCGGGCGGCAGGTGGCGCGGCTGCGGGAGCTGGGGGTGTTCAGCGACGCGCAGCGCTACCGGATGCCGCTGCATGACCGGGTGGTGGATGCCTCGGCCGGGGTGCTGGTGCACAGCGCCCATGCGGCGGCGCGGGTCCACGGGACGCGCCAGGTGCCGGTGCGGGTGGTGCGGCACCATGTGTCGCCGGCGGTGTGGCAGTGGGACCGGGTGGACCAGGCCATGGCGCGGCGGCGGCTGGGCCTGCCGGCGGAGGTGCCGGTGCTGCTCTCGCTGGGCTTCGCCACAGCGCCGAAGCAGCTGCCGCTGGTGCTGCGGGCGCTGGCCCGGTTGCGGGACGCCGGGCAGGACTTACGCTACGTGGTCGGCGGCGCGGCAGAGGCGGCGCTGGAACTGCCGCGGCTGGTGACGGCCCTGGGGCTGCAGGACCGGGTGGTGCTGACCGGCTGGCTGGAGGAGGACGCCTTCTTCGCCTGGACCCGGGCGGCGGACCTGCTGGTCAACCTGCGCTTTCCGGTCGGCGGAGAAACCTCCGGCACGCTGACGCGGGCGCTGGGCATGGGGCTGCCCGCCCTGGTGTTCGACCATGGGCCGGCGGCGGAATGGCCTGACGACGTCGTGTTCAAGATTGCGTTTGCGGCGGACCCGCTGCCGGGCCTGATCGAACGGCTCGGCGCGCTGCTGCGGGACAGGGCCGGCCTGGCGGCACAGGGACGCCGGGCGATGCTGGTGTCGCGCGCCACCGGCTCGGTGGCGTTATCGGCGGAGGCGTACCTGGCCGCGATCCGCGACTGGCAGGAGTGAGGCCGGGCATGCCGAGGCTGAGGTGCCGGAGCGGCTGGGCAGCCGCTCAGATGCAGGCCGGAGCGTGATCCATCGGGATGGATCGCGGCTCAGGTCATCGCCTTCCAGGCGATGTGGGCCAGGGTGCCGATGAGGGCGACGGCGCAGCCCATCAGCGTGAAACGCAACAGGGTCAAGGCGATGCCGCCGGCGTTCTGGTCCGGCCCGGCATTGGTGGACCGCTTGTTGGCGAGAGGGGCTGCGCTCATGCGGTACATCCTGTGGTTGATTCGGTGTGGGGTACTTCCGAAAGCTAACAGGAACCGCGGCGGTGTTCCACTACCATGAGTGTTAAAATTTCCTGGCTACAATCCTGGAAATATACATTTTGTCAGCGAATGTCCCGATTTTGCGGCAGCCTGCACCCTGCTCGCGTCTCACCGCTCCCTGAAGGTTGATACGCATCCAACCGCTGGGGGCGGTATCCAGGCGGCTTGGAAACCGGGGCTTCCGCCTCCCCCGAGGCAGGCTTGAGGATGAGATCGTGGCAAAGAACAAACGCAGCCTGAGGGTGCTCGTGGCCGAGGACGAGCCGTTGGCCGCCATGGTGATCGAGGATGTGCTGGTTGGCGAAGGCCATGCCGTGGCGCTGGCGCCGGACGGCGCCGCCGCGCTGGAACTGGCGGCGCGCCAGGACTTCGACGTGCTGTTGACCGACCTGGCGATGCCGCGCGTCGACGGGCTGGCGCTGATCCGGCAGCTGCGGCTGACCCAGCCCGACTTGCCGGTGGTGGTGATGACCGGGTTCCTGTCCGCGGCGGCGGCCGGGGAGCTGCGCGGCCAGGCGCAACCGCCGGTGGCGCTGCTGCAGAAGCCCTTCGATATCGACCGCCTGCTGCAGGCGCTGGAGCTGGTGAAGCTGGCCCCGGCGCCATGCCGGGCGGAGGCTGCGCCCTAGGCGGGCCGCCGCCGCAACCAGCGGTTGGCCGGCGGGCAGGGCGGCGGATCGACAGCCTGGCCCCACGTGCCGGCGATACCGCCCCGGCGCGTTCGGCTGCTAGACTTCCCGCAAAGCACCCCGGCCGGTGCGGCACCGTGGCGAAGGCCAGGGCGCGACGGGCGAAGGAAGCCTCGGGAGGACGCATGCTGCATCGCCGCCATCTGGCCACCATCGCCGCCGCGCTGGCCGCGCCCCGCCTGGGGCGCGCCGCCGCCTGGCCGGCCGAGCGCGTGACCATCATCACCTCGCTGCCGGCGGGGTCCTCGGTGGACCTGGTTTCCCGCGTCTTCGCCGAGAAGCTGGCGCAGGCCTGGGGCCAGCCGGTGGTGGTGGACAATCGCGGCGGCGGCAACGGCGTGCTGGCCTGCGAACTGGTGGCCCGGGCCAAGCCGGATGGGCTGACGCTGCTGGCGACCTCCGCCATGACCCACGCCGCCAACCCCGCGCTGTATGACCGGCTGCCCTACGACCCCATCGGCGACTTCGCGGCGGTGACGCGGTTCGGCAACTCGCCCTTCGTGCTGATGGCCAACCGCGCCCTGGGCACGCCGACGCGGGCGGCGCTGGTCGCCAAGCTGAAGGCCGAGCCGGGGCGGCACAATTTCGGCGAGGGCAGCGTGCCGTCGCGCGTCGCCTCCGAGCTGTTCCGCATGCTGGCGGGGGTGGAGGTGACGCATGTGGGGTATCGCGGCAACCAGGCCGGCTTTCCGGACCTGCTGTCCGGCCGGATCAGCTTCATGAGCGTGGACGTGGTGGGCGCCAAGCCGCTGGTGGACCGCGGCGAGATACTGCCGCTGGCGATCAGCGACACCGAGCGCTTCGTCGCGCTGCCGGCGGTGCCGACCGGGGCCGAGGCGGGGCTGCCGGGGTTCGCCTTCACCACCTGGTCGGGCATCTATGCGCCGAAGGCGACGCCGGCGGCGGTGGTGGCCAAGGTGCAGGCGGATATCGCCGCGGCCTATGCGCTGCCGGAGGTGCAGGCGCGGCTGGACCAGATGGGCGGCGCGCGGGCGGTGCCGGCGACGCCGGCCGCGTTCCAGGCCTTCACCGCGCAGGAGATCGAGAGCTGGGGGCGGATCATCCGCCAGGCCGGGATGCGGCTGGAGTAGCGGGCGAATTGACGGTACCGAAGCGGCGGGCCTAGCCTTCGCCCCACAAGAAACCACGGAAGGACGCGCCCATGTCCGAGAGCATCCACCTTCGCCACAACGGCCCGCGCATCAAGCACCTGGCCGAGGCCGGGGCGCCGTTCGAGACCATCACGGTCGACAAGCTGACACCGATCATCGGCGCCGAGATCGGCGGCGTGGACCTGAACCACGCCAGCAACCGGCAGATGGACGAGATCCATCGGGCGCTGGCCGAGAATTGCGTGATCTTCTTCCGCGACCAGGAGCTGACGCAGGACGCGCACCTGGAGTTCGGCCGCAAGTTCGGCCCGCTGCACATCCACCCGGCGGCGCCGCATGAGCCGGGGCATCCCGAGCTGATGATCATCACCGCCGACAAGGACAGCCCGCGCGCCAATGGCGAGGGCTGGCACAGCGACGTTTCCTGCGACGAGGAGCCGCCGCTGGGCAGCATCCTCTACATCAAGGAATGCCCGCCCAATGGCGGCGACACGCTGTTCGCCAACATGTACGCCGCCTACGATGCGCTGAGCGAGCGGATGAAGGCGTATCTGGAGGGCCTGAAGGCGCTGCACGACGGCGAGGAGAATTACCGCGGCACCTACGCGAATTTCGGCGTGCAGGACAAGAAGAGCTATCCGCGCGCGCTGCACCCGGTGGTGCGGGTGCATCCGGTGACCGGCCGGAAGGCGCTGTACGTCAACAAGGGCTTCACCCGGCGGATCATGGACATTCCGCCGGACGAGAGCGCCGGCATCCTGGCCTATCTGTACGAGCACATGGCCAACCCGCTGTTCCAGTGCCGCTTTCGCTGGCAGGCCAACAGCATCGCGTTCTGGGACAACAGGTGCGTGCAGCACCGGGCGATGTGGGACTACTGGCCCAACCGGCGCTACGGCAACCGGGTGACGGTGCGGGGCGACCGGCCGGTTTGATGCTGAGGCTGCTGGGCCGGCGCAACGCCTTCAATGTGCGGAAGGTGCTGTGGCTGCTGGATGAACTCGGCCTGGCGTACGAACAGGAGGATTGGGGGCGCGACTTCCGCGCCACCGCAGACCCGGCCTTCCTGGCGCTGAACCCGCTGGGCACCGTGCCGGTGCTGGTGGATGGCGAGGCGTTGGTGCGCGAGAGCCATGTGATCCTGCGCTACCTGGCGTCTCGGCAGGGCGCGGAGGCGCTGTATCCCACCGCGTTGCTGGTGCGGGCGCGGGTGGAGCAATGGATGGACTGGGTGGCCTATGAGATGACCCAGCCGATGCGAGGCGCCTATCTCGGCGGCGAGCTGGGGCTGGCGCCCTGGAACAACGCCTGGTTCGTGGCGCAGGGGCGCGCGGACTGGGGCGCGCGCATGGCGATGCTGGACGCCGAGCTGTCGCGCGGCGGGCCGTGGCTGGCCGGCGCGGGGTTCACGCTGGCCGACATCCCCGCCGGG
>CAIMOR010000548.1 GCA_903843125.1 uncultured Rhodospirillales bacterium | reverse complement strand
GCCCCGGCCGCTGCCCCGGCCGCTGCCCCGGCCCCTGCCCTGCCGCTGCGCAACCTGGCGCCATTCTGCCCACCGCCCCGGCATTTTTCGGCCCCGGACGGCAGCGCCTGCCGCCAGCCCGGTTGCGCTTCGGCCACGAATCCCGGAACCTCCGCGCCTTGCTCGGGACAAGGGGACCCAACCCATGCGTCGCTTCATGCTTGCCATCGCGCTGGCCGCCGGCCTCGGCGCCGCCGGCGTTTCTCCTTGGGGCGCCAGCGCCCAGGCGCAGACCGTGGTCGGCGCGGTGAACTCCACCCTGCCGCCGTGGCGCTGCGGCGTGGACGGCACCTTCGCGCCGCACGCCTTCCCGACCATGGACGGCAAGACCCAGGGCTTCCAGGTTGACCTGTTCGACGAGATCGGCAAGCGCATGGGCCGGCGGATCGAGATCACCTCGGCCAGCTTCTCGGGCCTGATCCCGGCGATGAATGCCGGGCGCTACGACTTCCTGTGCGCGCCGACGACGGTGACGCCGGAGCGCGCGGCGAGCCTGCTGTTCACCGAGGGCGCGCTGTACACCGAGCTGCAGTTCGGCATCCGCCGCGGCACGCCGCCGATCCGGTCCGATGAGGACCTGCGCGGCAAGACCATCAGCGTGAACAAGGGCACGCCGTACGAAGCCTGGGTGAACGCGAACAAGGAGCGGCTGAACCTGACGCTGCTGGCCTTCGACACCCAGCCGGACGCGGTGCAGGCGGTGCTGCAGGGCCGCGCCTACGCCAACCTCTCGGGCAATACGGTCATCAAGTACAGCGCCAGCCGCACGCCGCAATACGTGGCCGACTACGCGCTGCCGGGCACGCGCTTCCACTGGGGCACGCCGTTCCGCCAGGGCGACGTGGCGGCGCGCGATGCGATGGAGCGGGTGCTGGAGTGCATGAAGCAGGACGGCACCGTGGCGCGGCTTTCGGTGAAGTGGTTCGGCGCGCAGCCGAAGCCGGATGACGGCGAGGTGACGATCTTCCCGGGCTTCGGCGTGCCGGGCATGCCGGGCTACGACCCGACGCCGCATGAGGTTGTTTGCCACTGATGCCGATTGTCGAGGCGACCGGCATCCACAAGCATTTCGGCGCCCTTCATGTACTGAAGGGCGTCGACCTGGTGGTGCAGGAGAAGGAGCTGGTCTTCGTGATCGGGCCGAGCGGCAGCGGCAAGTCCACGCTGCTGCGCTGCCTGAACCGGCTGGAGGAGCCTTCGGGCGGGGCGATCGTGGTCGACGGCGTGGACATGCTGAGCCCGCGCACCGACATCAACAAGGCGCGCCAGCGGATCGGCATGGTGTTCCAGAGCTTCAACCTGTACCCGCACATGACCGCGCTGGGGAATGTGACGCTGGCGCTGCGCAAGGTGCTGGGGCTGGGGCGGGCCGAGGCCGACAAGCGCGGCCAGGCGGCGCTGGACCGGGTGCACCTGGCGGACCGCGCCGGACATTTCCCCGGGCAGCTTTCCGGCGGCCAGCAGCAACGCGTGGCGATTGCCCGCGCGATTGCGCTGGAGCCGCGGGTGATGCTGTTCGACGAGCCGACCAGCGCGCTGGACCCCGAGCTGGTGGGCGGCGTGCTGGAGGCGATGCGCGAGCTGCGGCAGGACGGCATGACCATGGTGGTGGTGAGCCACGAGATGGCGTTTGCCCGCGCCGCCGCCGACCGCGTGGTGTTCATGGCCGACGGCGCGGTGGTGGAGAGCGGCACGCCGGACCAGGTGTTCGGCAACCCGCAGCATGAGCGGACGCGGGCCTTCATCGGCCAGATCGGGCGGCATTAGCCGCATGAGCAACTGGGACCGCTTCGTCGACAGCTTCTTCAATGCCCGCGTGGCCGCGGAGTATTTTCCGAAGATCGTCGAGGGCTTCTGGCTGACCATCGTGCTGGCGGGCTGCATCATCGTGACCGGGCTGGTGGCGGGGCTGCTGCTGGCGGTGCTGCGGGCCTTCGGGCTGCGGGTGGTGAACTGGGCGATCATCTTCGTGGTGGACCTGTTCCGCGCGCTGCCGCCGCTGGTGATCATCGCGCTGCTGTATTTCGGGCTGCCGGCGGCCGGGCTTTCCATGGACGGGTTCGTCTGCGCCTGGATCGCGCTGGCGGCGGTGCTGATGGCGTTTTCCGAGGAGATCTTCTGGGCCGGGATCACCGCGGTGCCGAAGGGGCAGTGGGAGGCGGCGCGCTCCACCGGGTTGGGGTTCCTGCAGACGCTGGGGCATGTGGTGCTGCCGCAGGCGCTGCGGATGACGATTCCGCCGCTGACCAACCGGACCATCGCGATTACCAAGGGCACCGCGCTGGCCAGCGTGGTGGCGGTGCCGGATATCCTCGGCGCGGCGAATGCGGGGGTGAGCTTCAGCTTCAACCCGACGCCGCTGACCATGGGGGCGGCGGCCTACCTGGTGCTGTTTTTGCCGGTGGTGATCCTGGGCCGCTGGGTCGAGACGCGCTTTGCGTGGAAGCGGTAGCCATGCCATCGCGGAGCACCGCAGCCGCAGGCGAGGGTTGCGGCACTGCCGCAACGCCGGCCCACCCGTACGCCATCGCCTTCGGCGGGCGAGAGGCTCGTAGCGTGAATCGCAGGGCCACACGCGCATGACCTGGGACGACTTCGTACTCGCGTTCTTCTCCTGGCAGATCGTCAGCGAGGCCTGGCCGATCCTGTGGGACGGGTTGCAGCGGACCATCCTGATGTCGATGATGGTGGTGCCGCTGGGCTTTGCCGGGGGCACCATCCTGGCGCTGCTCTCCACCGTGCGGAACCCCTGGGTGCGCTGGCCGGTGGTGGTGTGGACCGACGTGTTCCGCGCGCTGCCGCCGCTGGTGCTGCTGATATTCCTGTATGCCGGGGTGCCGTTCACGGGGTTGGAGATCAGCGCCTGGGGTGCGGTGGCGATCGGGTTCTTCCTGAATACCGGCAGCTATTATGGGGAAATCCTGCGCGCGGGCATTGAGAGCGTGCCGCGCGGGCAGCAGGAGGCGGCGCGCAGCACGGGCCTGACGCGGTGGCAGACCATGCGCTACATCGTGCTGCCGCAGGCGTTCCGGAACGTGCTGCCGGACTTGATCAGCAATACGCTGGAGGTG
>CAIMOR010000547.1 GCA_903843125.1 uncultured Rhodospirillales bacterium | reverse complement strand
CGGCGAGTTCCTCAGCTTCGACAAGCTGGTCTTCGAGCCGAAGCCGGTGCAGAAGCCGCATCCGCCGATCTGGATCGGTGGTGAGAGTGGGCCGGCGCTGCGCCGCGTGGCGCGGTTGGGCGACGGTTGGTACCCGATCGGCACCAATCCCTCCTTCCCGCTGGACAGCCTGGAGCGCTACCAGGCCGGCGTTGCCAAAATGCGCGGGCTGGTCGCCGCCGCCGGGCGCGACCCGGCGAGCGTTACGCTGGCCTACCGCGTGCAGAAATATGGGCCGGACATGCCCGCCCAGGCCAGTGACGGCAACCGCCGTCTGTTCTCCGGCACGCCGGAGCAGGTGGCGGCGGACCTGCGCGCGCTGCAGGCGATGGGCGTGGACAGCATGGACTTCAACTTCCCCGCCAGCAGCGCCGAGGAGATGCTCGAGGCCATGCAGGCTTTCCACACCTCAACCATCACCAAGGTGTAGCGCCATGAAGCTCGGTATCACTCTCAGCGTCGGCAGTGCGCGGCCGGAAGTGGACATGCCGCGCATCCTGGAAGCGGAGCGGCTTGGCTACGACTCGGTCTGGTGCGGCGAGGCCTGGGGCACCGATGCGGTGACGCCGGTGACCTGGGTGCTGGCGCAGACCACGCGGATCAAGGCCGGCACCGGCATCATGCAGATGCCCGGGCGCACGCCCTCCTGCGCGGCGATGACGGCGATGACGTTGCAGGCGCTGTCCGGCAACCGGTTCCTGTGTGGCCTCGGGCCTTCCGGGCCGCAGGTGGTGGAGGGCTGGCACGGCGTGGCCTATGGCAAGCCGATGACGCGGATGCGCGAGTACATCGGCATCATGAAGCAGATCATGACCCGGGAAAAGCCGCTGGAGCATGACGGCGAGCACTACCAGATTCCGTATCGCGGCCCCGGCGCCACCGGGCTGGGCAAGCCGCTGAAGACCATCATCCACCCGGAGCCAGGGCTGAAGTTCTACACCGCCAGCATCACCCCCGCCGGGCTGCGCCTGGCCGGCGAGATCGCCGATGGCAACCTGCCGATCTTCTATTCGCCCGAGGCCGCCGATGCCGCCACCGCCGACGTGCTCGAAGGCCGCCGCAAGGTGGGGCTGACGTTGGAAGGCTTCGACACCGCGCCCTATGTGAAAATCCGCATGGGCGATGACCTGCAGGCCTGCCGCGACAGCTGCAAGCCGGAACTGGCGCTCTACATTGGCGGCATGGGCGCGCGGGGGAAGAACTTCTACAACGACTACTGCAAGCGGCTGGGCTACCCCGACGCCGCCCGCACGATCCAGGACCTGTACCTGGACGGCAAGAAGCAGGCCGCCGCCGCCGCCGTGCCGGACAAGCTGGTGGACGAGATCGCGCTGCTGGGCAATGCCGACCGCATCCGTGGCCGGCTGGCCGACTACAAGGCCGTCGCCGGGGAGCACAAGCTGGGCACCCTGGTCCTGACCGGCGCCACGCCGGAAGCGCTGCGCGTGGTGTCCGAAGCCGTGCTGTAGCGGCCACGCGGCCCGGGCCCGCCGCCCGGGCCAATCATTGCTACAGCCTGGCGATCAGGGCCGCCCAGCGGTCCAGCTCCGGCAGGATCACATCGGCCTTGGCCGCGTCCACGCTCAGCACCACGCGCTGCACGCCGGCGTCCTGGTCGCGCTTCAGGGCGTCCAGGTCTTCCTTGGCGCCCCAGATGGTGATGGGCAGCTCAGCCGGGTCGCGCCCGGCTTCCTTGGCCATGCGCTGGAATTCCGGCAGCAGCTCCAGCACATCGGCGTGCTGCTTGCGCACCCTGATCGGCATCCAGCCATTGCCGTAGCGAATGGCGCGCCGCGCGCCGTAGGGGAAGGCGCCACCCACCAGCACGGGCGGATGCGGCTTCTGCACCGGCTTCGGCCAGGTCATCATCGGGCCGAATTCGACCATCTCGCCGTGGTATTCCGGCTTCGACTTGGTCCAGATCGCCTGCATCGCCTCGATATTCTCGCGCGCCAGCTTGTGACGGGTGGCGAAGGCGGTGCCGTGGTTGGCCATCTCGTCCTCGTTCCAGCCATTGCCCACACCGAACAGGAAGCGGCCGTCCGACAGCAAGTCCAGGCTGGCCACCGACTTGGCGGTCTGGATCGGGTCGCGCTGCGCCACCAGGCAGATGCCGGTGCCGAGCAGTAGCGTCTTCGTGGCGGCCGCCGCGGCGGTCAGCGTCACGAAGGGGTCCATGACGTCGTAGTACATCTTCGGCAGGTCGCCGCCGCCCGGCCAGGGTGACTTGCGGGTGAGGGGGATATGCGAATGCTCCGGCGCCCAGAGGCTGTCGAAGCCGCGCTCCTCGGCGGCCCGGGCCAACTCGTCCGGGCGCATCGAGTAGTCGGTGAAGAACATCGCAACGCCGATCTTCATGGCTGCTTCCTCCGGTCAGGTCCGTCGCAGATTCCAGAACAGCGCAAAGCCGCTCAGCAGGTCCACGATCTCCCGCTTGTGCGCGGTCTTCGCCATCATCTGTCCGAGCGGGACATAGGGCAAATCCTCGAACGCCTGGCGCTGCATGGCCACGGCGATCCGTTGCTGCGCGGCCAGGTCCTCGGCGGCCAGCCATTCCTCGCGCAGCGCTTCCAGCCGTGGGCTGGTTGGCCAGCCGCGGCTCGGCGCCTCCTTGCCGTTGCCGCGCAGCGAGACGTTCACCGCCGGGTTCATCTGGTCCAGGCCGGACCAGAAGGTGAAGAACATGCTCCAGCCACCCTGTTCGACCGGGTCCTGCTTGGCCAGGCGTTGCAGCACCGTGCCCCAGTCGCTGGCCTGGTAGTCCACGTTGAAGCCGATGCGCTTGAGCAGGTCGGTACCGACATCCGCCAGCGCCTTGAGGCTGGGAAAGTCCGTCGGCACCGGCACCACCACCTTCTCGCCCTTGTAGCCGGCCGCCGCCAGCGCGCGCTTGGCCGCCTCCAGGTCGCGCGGTCCGGTCAGCGCTGCCATGCCGGCGTCGCTGGCCATGGGCGTGCCGGGGCAGAAGAAGCCGACGCCGTCATGCCAACCATCGGGTTCATCGCCGGCCGCGGCCCGCATGAAGTCCGATTGCAGCAGCGCCGGCAGCACCGCGCGCCGTATCGCCGGGTTGGCGAAGGGTGGGTGCAGGTGGTTGGCCCGCATGATGGCGATGTAGCCGGTCTGGTCCGGGATACTGACCGACAGCTTGCGGTCGCGCGCCAGCAACGGCACCAGGTCGGCCGGCGGCGCCTCCCACCAGTCCATTTCGCCGGCGCGCAGCGCGCTGGCGGCGGTGGAGGGGTCGGGCAGCACATGCCATTCGACGCGGTCGAAATGCACCCGCTTCGGCCCTGCGGTGAAGCTGGCCTCGCCAGCCTCGCGCGGCAGATAAGCGGCGTTGCGCTCATACACCACGCGGGCGCCGGCCACGCGTTCCTCCGGCTTGAAGCGGAAGGGGCCGCTGCCGGTGAAGTCCGTGATCTGCTGGAACGGGTCGGTCCGCGCCACGCGCTCCGGCATCATCGCGCAGATCGGGCTGCCGGGCTTGCCCAGCGCGTAGGTCAGCAGCGGGAAGCGCCGCTTCAGCCGGAAGCGCAGCCGCTTGTCGTCCAGGGCCGACAGATCATCGGTCGCGGCCAGCAGGGTCTGGCCGAAGCCGTCGCGGCGGCCCCAGCGCTGGATGCTGGCGACGCAATCCGCCGCTCGCACCGGCGCGCCATCATGCCAGCGCAGGCCGTCCCGCAGCGTGACGGTCCAGCTCAGGCCATCCGCCGATACCTCGTGCCCGGCCGCCATCTGGGGCTGGATGCGGAACTGGGCGTCCATGCCGTAGAGCGTGTCGTAGATCAGCAGCGCGTGGTTGCGGGTGACGTAGGCGCTGGTCCAGATCGGGTCGAGCACGCCAAGGTCCGACTGGGGAATGAACTTCAATACCCGCGTGCCCTGGGCCGCAGCCAGCCGTGGCGCCGCCAGCGCTGCGCTGCCCAGCAGTAAGCCCCGACGATGCATGCTTGCCCCTCGTGTGTTCCCGCCGGCACTTCGCCGGGCAGGGGTCGGGGTCGTCAAGTCGTTTGCGGAGGGCCGGCGCAACTGGAACACTGCAGGGCAGTCCGGCAGGGGATGCCATCATGACCGACCAGCTCTGGCAGTTGGAAGCCAGCGAGATCGCCCACCTGGTGCGCGCCGGCGAGGCCTCCGCCCGGGAAGCCGTCGAATCGGCGCTGCACCGGCTGCATGAGGTGAACCCGCGGCTCAACGCCGTCG
>CAIMOR010000546.1 GCA_903843125.1 uncultured Rhodospirillales bacterium | reverse complement strand
TGGTCAACGACATCCACTGCGTCACCGCCTGGAGCCGCTACGACAACCACTGGAAGGGCGTGCGCGCCGCCGACCTGCTGGCGCTGGCGCGGCCGACCCAGGCGGCGCGCTTCGTCGCCTTCACCAGCTATGATGGCTACACCACCAATGTGCGGCTGGAGGATTTCGCCGAGCAGGAGGTGCTGCTGGCGCATAGCTGGGAGGGCCAGCCACTGAGCCGCCAGCATGGCGGGCCGGTGCGGGTGGTGCTGCCGAAGCTGTACTTCTGGAAATCGCCGAAATGGGTGACGCGGGTCGAGCTGCTGGGCGCCGATCGGCCGGGCTTCTGGGAAGTGCGCGGCTATCACAACAATGGCGACCCCTGGGCGGAGGAGCGGTATGGCTGAGGTATCCCGGCGCAGCGCGGCCTTGACCGGCGCGGCGCTCATCACCGGCGCGGCGGGGGAGGCGAGTGCCTTCGACTTCCGCTTCACCGCCATCGAGGGCGGCGCGCTGCCGCTTTCGGCGTTTCGCGGCAAGGCGATGCTGGTGGTGAATACCGCCAGCTTCTGCGGCTACACGCCGCAATATGCCTCCCTGCAGCGGCTGCACCAGCGCTACGAGGCGCGTGGGCTGGTGGTGCTCGGCGTGCCCTCCACCGACTTCAACCAGGAAAGCCACGACGCCGCCGCGATCAAGCAGTTCTGCGACGCGAATTACGACGTGACCTTCCCGATGACCACGCCCGAGCATATCCGCGGTGCGCAGGCGCACCCGTTCTTTGCCTGGTTGGCGGCGAAGGCGGGCGGGCCGCCGCAATGGAACTTCCACAAGTACCTGGTGGCGCGGGACGGCCGCACGGTGCGCGCCTTCCCGACCGCCGTGGAACCCGAGGCGCCGCAGGTGGTGCGCGCCATCGAGGCGGCGCTGGCGGTGGCGCCAGGCGCCTGAGCGACGGTGACGGCGCTACGCCGCCAGCCGCTTGAGGAGCTCGGCGACGGTGGCCTCGAACATCTCGGTGGTGAGCCGGCGCGTCGAGGTATTGTAGCGACTGACATGGTAGCTGTCGGCCAGCAGCAGCCCATCCGGCAGAGTGTGGATGGCGCCATGGGCGAAGCGCTTGTGGCTGACCGGCAGGCCGCAGGCGCGCAGCAGGGCGGCATGCGCCAGCACGCCCAGCGCCAGTACCGCCTTGAGGTTGGGCATCGCGGCCAACTCGGCGCGGAGGAATTGGTTGCAGGTGCGGGTTTCCAGCGGCTCCGGCAGGTTGGCCGGGGGCACGCAGCGCACCGCATTGGTGATGCGGCAGCCCAGCAGCTGCATGCCGTCGGCCGGGTCCTCCAGGTAGGTGCCCTCTGCCAGGCCGAACTTGAGCAGCGTGGCGTAGAGCAGCTTGCCGGCGTGGTCGCCGGTGAAGGGGCGGCCGGTGCGGTTGGCGCCCTTCTGGCCCGGCGCCATGCCCAGCACCAGCAACGGCGCGTCCCGCGGACCCCAGCTGGGCACCGGGGCGTTGTGCCAGGCCGGCTGCCGTTCCCGGTTGGTGGTGCGCAAGGCCACCAGGCGGGGGCAGAGCGGGCAGTCCCGGCCGGGGTCGGCGGTTGCGGCGTCGCTCACTCCGGCAGTTCCGGCGCGCCCTGGAAGGGGTCGGCCGGCGTTGGTGTCCGCAGCGGCACGGCGGGGCTGCGCGGCTGCGCCGGGGCGCTGCCTTGGCGCGGGCGGGGCTCCACCTGGCGGCGGGTGATGTGCTCGGCCATGTCCATCAGGTCGACGAAACCGTCGGCCTGCCGGCGCAGCTCGTCGGCGATCATGGCCGGCTGGGTGCGGATGGTGGAGACCACGGTGACTTTGCAGCCGATCCGTTGCACGGCTTCGACCAGGCGGCGGAAGTCGCCGTCGCCGGAGAACAGCACGGCGTGGTCGATGCGCGGGGCGATGTCCAGCATGTCGACCGCGAGTTCCACGTCGACATTGCCCTTGACCCGGCGGCGACCATTGGCATCGGTGAACTCCTTGGCCGGCTTGGTGACCACCGAGTAGCCATTGTAGCCGAGCCAGTCGACGAGCGGCCTGAGCGGCGAGTATTCCTCCGATTCCAGCAGCGCGGTGTAGTAATAGGCGCGTACCAGATAGCCCTCACCGCGGAAGTAGTTCAGCAGGTTGCGGTAGTCGACGTCGAAACCCAAGGTACGGGAGGCGGCGTATAGGTTGGCGCCGTCAATGAACAGCGCCAGGCGTTCCGGATCTGACAATAGGGCGGTCTCTCAAAATGCAATTGAGGCAAATGCCGATTCGAGGATACTAGATGGACATTGCCAGATTGTAAGCGAAATCGTCGTGATCATCATTGCGCTGGGTGCAAACCTGCCAGACGCGGAAGGACAGTCTCCGCTGCAGGCCTGCCTGCATGCAGTGCAGGGCCTGGCTGCCCTGCCAGGGTTGCGATTGGAAGCGGTTTCCCGCTGGTACACCACGGCCCCGGTGCCGCCGATGCCGGGTGCGCCGGACTATACCAACGGTGTGGTGCGGCTGGAGGGCGAGGCCGAGCCGGCGGCGCTGCTGACGGCGCTGCATCGGCTGGAGGATGCCGCCGGGCGGCAACGGCCCTTCCTGAATGCGCCGCGGACGCTGGACCTGGACCTGATCGACCTGAATGGCCTGGTGCGGAATGGGCCGGACCCGGTGCTGCCGCATCCGCGGGCGCATCTGCGGCGCTTCGTGCTGCAGCCGTTGGCCGAGGTGGCGCCGGGCTGGGTGCATCCGCGCCTGGGCCAGACGGTGGAGGCGCTGTTGGCCGGGCTGCCACCGGAGGCCTGATCGCCGCCACCGCGCTGCCGGCGCGCACCACGCGGCGCCTCGGCGTGCGTCGAGGCCGCACGGCGCTGGCAGCGGCGGGCTACCTGCGGCGCGGGCGGCCGCCATCCGGTGCCGAGATGAAGTCCTGTGCCGCGGCGCCGGCGGCCTCGGAGACGCGCGGCAGCTTCGGCAGGTTGCCGAGCCGCGCCAGCGTGACCAGCGGGCCGGCCGGGAAGGCGGGGCCGGACAGCGCGGCCTCGGCTCCGGCCTGGCTGCCGGCCTGCAGCGCGGCGGCGGCGCGGCGC
>CAIMOR010000545.1 GCA_903843125.1 uncultured Rhodospirillales bacterium | reverse complement strand
CTCTTGTTCGGATGCATCTTTGTCGCGGTTGGGAACATCTGGAGAGCGGTAGAGACATCCAAGCGCTCTTCCTCGAGCCTGGGTGGGTTCGTTGCTCACTTAGGCTTTGCCACCCTTATGGCCGGCCTAATCCTGTCCCGAGGCTTCGAACAAAAAGCGTCCGACTACGTTCAAGTCGGCGCGCCGGCAAAGCTTCTTGACTACGAGGTCGCGTACAAGGGCATGCAGGGTAAGGGCGTGACGGATCGAGACGGCAAGGTCCTGTTCGACATTGCCTCCCCCGACGGTTCACATTTCGAAGCCCGTCCTGGCTTCTACATGTATGAGACCGGCGAGGCCCAGCCGGGCGACCTGAACGAGCAGGCTGGCAATCTCGGCGGCCCCGTGGACATCTTTCCGCTGAACCAGGGCCCGGCCCGGGAAACCTCCGAGGGGTAGCCGCCATGGCGCAGCGCGTCGCACTCATCACCGGCGGGGCGCGCGGCATTGGCGCGGCGGTTGCGGCCCGGCTGGCCAACGACGGCTGGCGCACCGTGGTGGCGGACCGCGACGCGGCGCCTGCGGCACCCCACCGCGCCGTGCAGGCGGACGTGTCGGATGAAGCGGCGGTCGGTGCGCTGCTGGCCGGCGTGAGGGCGCAGGAGGGCCGGCTGGACGGGCTGGTCTGCAATGCCGGCTTCATGGTCCGCAAGCCGCTGCGCGACCTGACCCTGGCCGAATGGAACAGCGTGCTGGCGACCAACCTGACCAGCACCTTCCTGCTGGCCCGCGCCGCCGAAACCATGCTGCGCGAGGCACGCGGCGCCGTGGTGACCATGGCCAGCACCCGCGCCCATATGAGCGAGCCGGACACCGAGAGCTACAGCGCCAGCAAGGGCGGGCTGCTGGCGCTGTCCCATGCGCTGGCGGTGAGCCTCGGGCCGGAGGTGCGGGTGAACTGCGTCTCGCCGGGCTGGATTGCCACCGGGGGCCCGGAGCCCAACGCGGAGGAACACGCCTTCCACCCGGCTGGGCGCGTTGGCCGCGCCGAGGATATCGCCGCCCTGGTTGCCTGGCTGCTGGGGCCCGAGGCAGGCTTCGTCACCGGCGCCGAATTCCTCAGCGATGGCGGCGCTTCCCGCAAGATGATCTACCCGGAGTGACCCAGCCGATGACCGACGCCTTCCAGCCGATCTCGGCCAGTGAGCGGCCGCGCTTCACCGAGATCGCCACCTTCATGCGCCTACCCCATGTGCCCGAGGGCGACGCCAGGCGGGCGCAGGTCGAGATCGGCCTGATGGGCGTGCCCTTCGACCTCGGCACCACCAACCGGCCGGGGGCGCGCCACGGGCCGCGCCAGGTGCGGGAGGCGTCGGCGTTGATTCGCCGCGCGCACCGCGTGCACGGGATGTATCCGTTCGAGTTGGCCCGCTGCGCCGACCTGGGCGACTGCCTGGTGAACCCGGCCGACCTGCAGGACAGCCTGGCCAAGATCGAGGCCGCCGCCGCCGCGCTGCATGCTGCCGGCACGGTGCCGCTCTGTGTCGGCGGCGACCACCTCGTCACCCTGCCGCTGCTGCGGGCGGCGAAGCGCGACCGGCCGCTGGGCCTGGTCCACTTCGACAGCCATTCGGATACCTGGGACACGTATTTCGGCGGCTGGAAATACACCCACGGTACGCCCTTTCGCCGCGCCATCGAGGAAGGGCTGCTGGACCCCCGGCGCTGCATCCAGATCGGCATCCGCGGCAGCATGTACGACCTGGAGGACAATGCCTGGGCCGAGGCCCAGGGCATGCGCGTGGTCTATATCGAGGAATACTGGCGCATGGGGCCGGAAGCCGTGGCCGCCGAGGCGCGCCGCGTGGTCGGCGACGGCCCGGCCTATCTCAGCTTCGATATCGACGCCATCGACCCGGCCTTCGCGCCGGGCACCGGCACGCCGGAGATTGGCGGCTACAGCCCGGCCGAGGCGCAGCGGATGCTGCGGGGCCTGCTGGGCGTGGACTTCATCGCGGCCGACCTGGTGGAGGTCTCGCCGCCCTTCGACCAGGCCGGCGGCACCGCCATGGTGGCCGCCAACCTGCTGTTCGAGATCCTCTGCCTGCTGGCGGCGCGGGTGTCGGCGCGCCGCCAGCCGGCCTAGCTCAGCGCTTCCACCAGCCGCGCTTCTTCGGCGCGTCGGGCGGCAACTCGTCCAGAACCTTGGGCTGGATGACGGTGCCCTGCAGCGGCTCCGGCGCCGGCTCGGGGGCCGGGCTGACCGCCGGTTCGGCCACCACCGGCGCGGGCGGCGGCTCAATCATCGCGGCTTGCACCGCCGCGACTTCCACCACCGGGGGTTCGGCCAACGGCTCGGCCTCCGGCTCAGGCGCCAGCGCCACAGCCGGCTCTGGCACCGGGGTCGCCTCGACCACGGGTGCGGCCTCGGCCTGCGGCGGCATCACCTGCCGATAGGGCCGCGTCGCAGCCTCCTCGGCAGCGCGTTCGGCAGCTTCCATGGCGGCGAAGATGTCGTCCACCTGGCCGGCGAAGGGGTCGGCCGGAGTCGGCCCCTGGTAGCGCGGTGCCGCTGGCGGGCGCGGCTGCGGCCGCGGCGGGGCGGGCACATGGGTCTGCGCCGGCATCGGTGTGGCCTCGGCTTCCGCCGCGTCCTCCTCGCCGGTCACGCCCTCGGTGCCGGGGGCGCCATCCTCGCGCCGGCCGCGACCACCGCGGCGGCCGCGCCGACGCCGACCGCGACTGTCGCGGCCCTCGCCGTCGGCTCCTTCGGCCGGGGCGGCTTCGGCGGCCTCGGCGGCGGCGGCCAACTCGGCCTCCAGCGCATCGTGCGGCTCGGCGGCGGCTTCGGCTTCGTCCGCCTCGCCTTCGCCCTCGGCCTCGCCATCGCCCTCGCCGTCCGCGGCGCCGATCAGCGGGCTGCCGTCCTCGCGCTTGCCGCCACGGCGCCGACGGCGCCGGCGACGCCGCCGCCCTTCTGCCTCGGCCGCCGATTCGGCAGTCTCGGGTGCGGCATGGCCATTGGCGCGAACCGGCGCCTCGACCTCTTCCTCATCCTCGATGTCCGGCTCGGCCACATCGTCCTCGACCTCGGCCTCAACCTCCGGCGCGTAGTCCATGCGCAGGGCGTGGCGCTCCTCCGGCACCCGGTTGGGGTCGGCGGCGCGGGTGCGGTCGATCCGTAGTGCCGGCGGCAGCAGCGTGTCGTCAGGCTCGAACAGCACGGCCATGCCGAAGCGGGACTCGATCTGCGCCAGCTTCTCGCGCTTGCGGTTCAGCAGGTACAGCGCGACCGAACTATGGACATGCACCAGGATCTCGGCGGCGCGGCGCTTGCCGCCTTCCTCCTCGATCGCGCGCAGCACGTGCAGGGCGCTGTTCTCGATGCTGCGGACCTGGCCGCGGCCCTGGCAATGCGGGCAGGTGACGAAGGTGGTCTCGGCCAGGCTGGGGCGCAGCCGCTGCCGCGACATCTCCAGCAGGCCGAAATGGCTGATGCGGCCGAGTTGGATGCGCGCGCGGTCGTGCCGCAGCGCCTCCTTCATCCGGCGCTCGACCATGGCGTCGTTGCGGTTTGACTCCATGTCGATGAAGTCGACCACGATCAGCCCGGCCAGGTCGCGCAGGCGCAGCTGGCGGCCGATCTCGTCGGCGGCCTCCAGGTTGGTGCGCAGCGCGGTGTCCTCGATGTGGCGCTCGCGGGTCGAACGCCCGGAGTTCACGTCGATGGCGACCAGCGCCTCGGTCTGGTTGATGACCAGGTAGCCGCCGGACTTCAGCTGCACCGTCGGCGAGTGCATCGCGTCCAGCTGCGCTTCCACCTGGTGGCGGGCGAACAGCGGCATGCCTGGGTCGCGGTAGAGCTGGATCTTGCGGACATGCTGCGGCATCAGCATGCGCATGAACTCGCGCGCATCCTTGTAGGCCAGCTCGCCGTCGACGAAGATTTCCTCGACATCGCGCGAGAAGGTGTCGCGGATGCTGCGCTTGATGAGGTCGGCTTCCTCATAGATCAGCGCCGGCGCGGCACTCTGCAGCGTGCGCTCACGGATGTTGTCCCACAGCCGCAGCAGGTATTCGCAGTCCCGGCGGATTTCCGGCTTGGGCCGCTGCGCACCGGCGGTGCGGACGATGATGCTCATGCCCTGCGGCAGGTGCAGCTCGTCGATCACCTCGCGCAGGCGCTTGCGGTCCGTGCCGGAAGTGATCTTGCGGGAGACGCCGCCGCCGCGCGGGCTGTTCGGCATCAGCACGGAGAACCGCCCGGCGAGCGAGATGTAGGTCGTCAGCGCGGCGCCCTTGGAGCCGCGTTCCTCCTTGACCACCTGCACCAGCATGATCTGCCGACGGCGGATGACTTCCTGGATCTTGTAGTGGCGCAGGAAGCGGGGGGGTATGCGGCGCTCGCTGGGGCCTTCGCCGTCGCTCTCCTCGGGACCTTCGCCGCCGATGGTCTCGGGCGGCGGCGCGGCTTCCTCGCGGTCGTCGCCCTGGTCGTCGGCCTGGGCCGCCTCGGCGTCGGCCTGGGCCGCGTGGGAGTCGGCCGGCGACTCGTCCGAGCCGCTCGCCTCGGCGCCCTCGATGGTGTCGTGGCCATCATCAGGCGCGGCTTCGGCAACCAGTTGCTCGGCCGCCAGCTGCAGGGGATGGGCCTCGGCAGGGGCAGGCTCGGCGCCGGCATCGGCAACCACTGCCTCGGCGGCATCGGTCTCGCTGACCACCTCGTCGCCGGGAAGGCCGGCGGGAAGCACCGGGTCGGCGGCGGATTCGGCCGCGGATTCGATCGAAGCGGCGGCCGGCTCCGCCGCAGCGGCTTCATGGTGCCCGGGCTCGTCGGGGACGGCGATGTTCTGGCGCGCCGCATAATCGGCGCCCACATCGTCGTCGTCCTCGTCCTCGTCATCCCGGGCGTCGGCGGCCTGCATCTCCAGCAGGCGCTGCCGGTCGGCGACCGGAATTTGGTAGTAGTCCGGATGGATTTCGCTGAAGGCCAGGAAGCCGTGGCGGTTGCCGCCATACTCCACGAAGGCCGCCTGCAGGCTGGGCTCCACCCGGACCACCTTGGCCAGGTAGATATTGCCCTTGAGTGGCAATCGGTTGGCGGCCTCGAGGTCGAACTCCTCCAGCCGGTTGCCATCCAGCACCACCACGCGAGTTTCCTCGTTGTGGGAGGCGTCGATCAACATACGCTTGGTCATCGAAGCATTGGCTCCGCGCCGCGGCGCGAACGGGCGCGCCTGCGGCAAAAACGCGTGGCATGGGCCGAGAGCGGGCAGCGCGGCACCATAAGGCGGCGATCCGTCCTTCTCTCGTCGGGGCGCCTGTGCCGCATCGCGCGCACGGCGCACCCTGGGTGCATGCCCCAACCGGCCCGGCAGCCAGGCTGCGGGCAGGGCGACGTTCCGTCACGCTGCAACCGGGCCACCCACCTGGGATTCAGGGGCGGGTGAGCCTAATGGTCCGTGGCGCGTCCGGTCCCGCAATGGCGAAGGGGGGCAATCCGGTCGGGCCTGGCGAAGCGTGGTGCCGAGAACGACACCCATGCCAGGCTCTGCCGCCGAAGGCCCCGCCGGCCCTCGGGCCGAAACGGGGCGATCGCCCTGAACCTCCACCGGCAGCGGGCGCCGCCGGGGCGGTTCACCATACGCCCGGCTTGCGGATTTCCACAAGACAAACCGCGGGCTGGCGATTGTGCCTGAACCGGTTCCTCAACTTTGCGTGGCAAGTATGTGGCGGCGCATGATAAGCAGGGCGCCGGCAGCCTCGGGGGAGGCGGCCAGCAGGGGAAGTCGTCCAGGCCGTGGGGACCGGGGACCGCGATCATCGACCGGAGTCGCTGCGCCGCCAGGTGCTGCTGGGCGCTGCCGGCCTGCTGGCGCCCGGCGCGGCACGGGCCGCCGGCGTTAGCCGCGCGACCCTGACCCAGGACGGTCACCGCACCCGGTTGCTGCTGGCGCTGGAAGGGGCGCCGCGCTGGGAGCTCTCCGCCCAGGCCGAGCCGCCCGCCCTGCTGCTGGACCTGCCGCGCGGCACCTGGCACGGCGCCACCCGGCTGCCCGGCGCCGGCTGCATCACCAGCCTGCACGTGTCCAACACCCGCCAAGGCACTCGCCTGACCCTGCTGCTGACCGGGCCCATCGCCACGCCCCGGGTGCAGCAACGCGACAATACCCTGACGTTGGAGCTGCGGCCCGGCGGCGGCCCGGCCTTCGCCCGCATGGCCGCGGCGGGGCGGTTGGCCAACGCCGCCGAACCGGCGCGCCGGCACACCGCCAGCCTGCCGCTGGTGATCCTGGACCCCGGCCATGGCGGCCGCGACCCCGGCGCCATCGGCACCAGCGGCACGCATGAGAAGCGCATCACCCTGGCCGTGGCGCATGAGCTGAAGCGCCAGCTGGAGGCCGCCGGCCAGTGCCGGGTCGGGCTCACTCGGTCGCGCGACGTCTTCATCCCGCTGGCCGACCGCGTGGAGGTGGCGCGCCGGCACCAGGCGGCGCTGTTCCTGTCCATCCACGCCGACAGCGCGCCGCCGGAAACGGCGCGGCTGGCCCACGGCGCCAGCGTGTACACCCTAGGCGAGACCGCCACCGACGCCTTGGCCGCCGCGCTGGCGAAGCAGGAGAACCTGGCCGACAAGGCCGGCGGCCTGCGCCTGCCGAGCGTACCACCGGAGGTGCTCTCCATCCTGTTCAGCCTGATGCGGCAGGAAACCCGGGCCGGCAGCGAACGTCTGGCCCGGCTGGTGGTGGCGGCACTGGATGACGAGACGGCGATGCTGCCGCACAGCCATCGGCGCGCCGGCTTCGTGGTGCTGAAGGCGCCGGACGTGCCGGCAGCGCTGGTGGAACTGGGCTTCCTGAGCAACCCGCAGGACGAGGAGGCACTCGGCAAGCCCGGCCACCGCGCCCGTTTGGCGGCGGCGCTGGCGCAGGCCGTGCATGGCTACCTGGCCCAGCAGCAGCAGGCGGTGCTGGCGGGCGGCGCGGCCGCCGCATCCGGCCTGCCCTGAAGCAGGCCTGCCCTAAAACCGCCGCGCGCATCCCATATGCGCTGCGTTGTCATCGCTCCGGCCCGCGAGCCGGTGTAATGAAGGCCCCATGTCACCGCCCGACCTCCGTGCCGACCAGCCCATGGCCCCGCGCCCGCCGCGCCGGCCGCCAGGTGCCCATATCCCCGAGATCCATGACGAGGCGCCGCCGCCTCGGCGCCGGGTGACCCCGGAGCGTCAGGCCAAGCATCATGCCTTCCGGGACTGGATGAGCGGTGCGATGCGGCGGGACCTGCGCGGTTCCGGCGGCGAGGCGCCGCCCCCGTCGGGCTCCGGCCGGGGCGAAGGCCCGCCACGCGAGCCCCCGGCGCCGAGGAAGCGTCGCCGCTTCCGCGGTGTCGGCATATTCCGACTGCTGCTGATCCTGGCGGCGGTGGGCCTGGTTGGCGGCAGCGTCGCCGCCTGGGGGCTGTACCAGAGCGTCGCCGGCGACCTGCCGGACTATCGCTGGCTGGCCGACTACCAGCCACCGCAGATGAGCCGGATCTACGCCGCCGACAGCAAGCTGATGGCCGAGCTGGCGAACGAGCGCCGGGTCTTCGTGCCGCTGGAGGCGATTCCGCGCCGGGTGCAGCAGGCCTTCGTCAGTTCCGAGGACCAGCGCTTCTGGGAGCACCACGGCGTCGACCCCATCGGCATCCTGCGCGCCGTGGTCAGCAACGTTGAGGCCTATGGCACCGGCCGGCGCATGGCCGGCGCCAGCACCATCACCCAGCAGGTCGCCAAGAACATGCTGGTCGGCAACGACCGGACGATGACGCGCAAGCTGCGCGAGGCGATCCTGGCCACCCGGCTGGAACAGGCGCTCAGCAAGGAGCGCATCCTCGAGCTTTACCTGAACGAGATCTTCCTCGGCGCCCAGGCCTATGGCGTGGCCGCCGCCGCGCAGGCCTATTTCAACAAGGGTCTGGACGACCTCAGCATCGCCGAGGCGGCGTTCCTCGGCGGGCTGCCCAAGGCGCCGAACAACTACAATCCGCTGCGCTTCCCCGAGGCCGCCAAGGCGCGGCGCGACTCCGTCATCGACCGCATGGCCGAGGATGGCGCCATCACCGCCGCGGAGGCGCTGGCCGCCAAGGCCGAGCCGCTGGTCCCCCGCCCGCTGCGCCGGCCGGACATGGTCGCTGTCGGCCAGCACTTCACCGAGGAAGTGCGGCGCGAACTGTTGACCCGCTTCGGCCCCGAGCAGACCCAGATGGGCGGGCTGGTGGTGCGGACCAGCCTGGACCCGGCCCTGCAGGCGGCAGCCGAGACATCCCTGCACAATGGCCTGCTGGCCTATGACCGCCGGCGTGGCGGCTGGCGTGGCCCGGTCGGGCGCATCAACCCTGGCGCCGCCGACTGGATGGCGCAGCTGGAGGCGATGGCCCGCCCGCCCGGCGCCCTGCCGCAGTGGAAGCTGGCGGTGGTGCAGGAAGTGACCGACCGCACCGCCAGGCTGGCCTGGGTGGAGCGGCCGGAGTTCCGCGCCACCCTCGTCGCCCGGACCAAT
>CAIMOR010000544.1 GCA_903843125.1 uncultured Rhodospirillales bacterium | reverse complement strand
TGCGACGGGCGGATGGTGGTGACCTATGTCCGCAGCGCCATCCGCAAGGCGCAGCTGATGCCCGAGGTGCCGCGGCTGACCGCGCAGCAGGAGGAAGCACTGGACCTGCTGGACCAGCTGGCCGCCGACCCGGCGATCCATCTGTCGATGGAGTTCCGCCCCGGCGACATCCAGTTCCTCTGCAACCACTTCATCCTGCATTCCCGCACCAGCTACGTGGACTGGCCCGAGCCGGAGCGTCGCCGTCACCTGCTGCGGTTGTGGCTGGCCTGCGACGACGGACCGCGCCTGCCGGGCAACTTCACCGAGGTGGCGCAGCCGGCCACGCGGAGCGGCCGCCCGGCCGGCATCCAGGTGCCGGGGGTGCCGTTCTCGGCGCCGCTTGAGCCATGCTGAGGCGGCGGCTGCTGGCCGCACCGCTGGTGCTGGCGGCCAGCGCGGCACGCGCGGCCTGGCCGGAACAGCCCTTGCGCATCGTGGTGCCCTATCCGGCCGGTGGCGCGGTGGATGTGATGCTGCGGGTGGTGCTGCCCCGGCTTTCCGAACAGCTGGGCCAACCGGCGGTGGTCGACAACCGCCCTGGGGCCAATGCGAATCTGGGGCCAGATTTCGTCAGCAAGGCGCGGCCCGATGGCTACACGCTGCTGGCCAGCGCCACCTTCCTGTTGCTGAACCCGCTGTTGCAGGATGAACTGCCCTGGAAGCCGGCGGATTTCCGGCCGGTAGCGCGGCTGACGCAAACCCCCAACCTGTTCGTGGTGGCGGCGGGATCGCCTTGGCGGAACCTCGGCGATTTCGTCGCCGCCGCCCGGCAGCAGCCCGGCCTGCCGGTGGCCAGCAGCGGACCGGGCGCACCGCAATCCATGGTGCAGGAATTGCTGCGTGTGCGCGCCGGGCTGGACTTCACCCTCATCCCCTATCGCGGCGCGCCGCCGGCCATGACCGATATCCTCAACGGCACGGTGCGGATGGGGGTGATGCCGTTGGGCGCCGTGCAGGGCATGCTGCAGGGCGGCCAGCTGCGGGCGCTGGCCGTGGCCGGGGCACGGTCGCCGCTGATGCCGCAGGTGCCGAGCACCGCCGAGGCCGGTTACCCCGACATCGTGGTGGAGAGCTGGTACGGGCTGCATGCTCCGGCCGAGACCCCGGCCAGCGTGCTCGGCGCGCTGGCCCGCGCGGCCCGCGCCGCAACGGCCGGTGCCGAGGTACGGGCCATCGCCGCCCGCGCCGGGGGTGAGACCGCGTTCCTCGACACGACGGAATTCACCGCCTTCCTGGCCGCCGACAGCGCCCGCTGGGCCAATACGGTCGCGGCCCTGAAGCGATAGGACGCCGCCACAGGGAAGCGCAGCATGCCTTGGCCAAGTCTCGGGATTTCTGCGCGGTGGAAGCCGGTGCCGCGGGCTGCGTGGTGGCCGCGCGGCTGGCCGAAGCCGGGCGACCCAGGGCGACAGCTCCTCACTGATCCGGCCTTCGGTCGGGACGACCAGTTGCGAAATGCGCAGGAGGCGGTCGACCTGCGCGGCCTGCCGCTGCGGGAGGTGGAGCCGTGGACGCTGTAACCCCACGCCGCGCCCTGCTGGCCGCTGCCGTGATGGCGGCGGCCGGCGCGCGGGCGCAGGAGGCAGCGTGGCCGAGCCGACCGATCCGCTTCATCGTGCCGCTGGCGCCTGGTGGCGCCAGCGACCTGCTGGGCCGGCTGCTGGCGACGCATCTGGGGGAGCGCCTGGGCCAGCCATTGGTGATGGAGAATCGCAGCGGCGCCGGCACCAATATCGGCAATGACCTGGTCGCGAAGGCGAAGCCCGATGGCTACACGCTGCTTTACGCCGCCGCCGCCATTGCGGTGAATCCGGCGCTGTACGGCAACCTCACCTACGACGTGCTGCGCGAGCTGGCGCCGGTCTCGTTCCTCAACCGCACGCCGCTGGTGCTGGTGGTGCGGCCTTCGCTGCCGGTGCATTCGGTGGCGGACTACGTCGCCTGGGTGAAGGCGCAGCCGGAAGGGCAGGTCTATGGCTCCTCGGGCAGCGGCACCATTCCGCACCTGGCCGGCGAATGGCTTAAGCTGCGCGCCGGGCTGAACCTGACCCACATCCCCTATCGCGGCCAGGGCGCGGCGATCCCGGACATGCTGAGCGGCCGGCTGAGCATGATGTTCGACAGCATCCCGCCCTTCCTCCAGCTGATCCGCGACGGTCAGCTGCGCCCACTGGCGGTGGCCGAGCCGGCGCGCCTGCCGCAGCTGCCGCAGGTGCCGACGATGATCGAGGCTGGCTACGAGGGCTTTCTGGCTGCAGCCTGGAACGCGCTGTTCGCGCCGGCCGGCACGCCGGGTCCGATCATCCGGCGGTTGGCCGCCGAGGTCGCGGACCTCATGCGCCAGCCGGCCGTGGCCGCGCGCTATGCCGAACTGGGCGTGACGCCGGTGGGCAGCACGCCCGAGGAAATGGCCAGCCTGCTGCGAGCCGAGATGGCGCGCTGGGCCGAGGTGGTCCAGCGTGCCGGCGCCAAGGCCGATTGAACGAGGAAGCACGCATGCCCACCCCGCAGAACCTGCTGGTCATCATGTCGGACGAGCACAATCCGAAGGTGGCGGGCCATGCCGGTCACCCGGTGGTGCAGACGCCGGCGCTGGATGCGCTGGCTGGGCGCGCCACGCGATTCACCGCGGCCTATACGCCCTCGCCGATCTGCGTGCCGGCGCGCGCCAGCTTCGCCACCGGCCTGCATGTGAACCAGCACCACGCCTGGGACAACGCCATCGCCTACAATGGCGCGCTGCCGTCGTGGCACCGCATGCTGCGGGACCGCGGGCATCATGTCGCCTCCATCGGCAAGCTGCATTACCGCGGCCACGCGCAGGAGGATTATGGGCTGAGCGAGAGAGAGCCTCCTGCCGATGCACATCACCAATGGCATCGGCGACATCACGCTGCTGATCCGCGATCCCGACGACATCCGCTCCTCCGGCGCCAACCTGCTGAAGAATGCCAAGCCGGGCGAGAGCGACTACACGCTGTACGACCGGCAGATTGCCGCGGAAGCCCAGGTGTGGCTGCGCGAGAAGGGCACGCAGCGGCACGAGAAGCCTTGGGTGCTGTTCGTCTCCATGGTCTCGCCCCACTTCCCGCTGACGGCGCCGCCTGAGCATTTCTATAGGTATGCCGGCCAGGATTTGCCGCGGCCGAAGCTGTACGACGCGGCGCCGGGAGAGCTGCACCCCTATGCCGGCATGTACCAGCGCAAGTCCAACTACGGTGCCGGCTTCAACGACGATCGCGACCTGAACCGCGCGCTGGCCGGCTATTTCGGCCTGACCAGCTTCCTCGACGAGCAAGTCGGGAAAATCCTCGCGGCGCTGGCCGCCGCCGGGCTCGGCGAGAGCACGCGCGTGATCTACACCTCCGACCATGGCGACAACCTCGGCACGCGTGGCCTGTGGGGCAAGGCCAACATGTATGAGGAAAGCGCCGGCATTCCGCTGCTGCTGAGCGGTGCCGACGTGCCGCCGGCCGCGCTGTGCCGCACGCCGGTGACGCTGTGCGATGTCTCGGCCACCATCCTGGATGCGGTGGGCGAAGGCGATGCCATCGCGGAATACCAGCTGCCCGGCACTTCATTGCTGCGCCTGGCCAACGCGCCGGCCGAGGACCGCGTGGCGCTCTCGCAGTTCCACACCTACGGGCCGGACGCCTTCTACATGCTGCGCACGCTGCGGCACAAATACGTGCACTACATCAACAACCCGCCGGAGCTGTTCGACCTGGAGGCCGACCCGGAGGAGCTGAACAACCTGGCCAGCAACAACGCCATGGCCGGCCTGCGCGCCGACATGGAAGCGAAGCTGCGCGCGCTGCTGAACCCCGAGGCGGTGGACGCGGCGGCCAAGGCCGACCAGGCGGCGATGATCCAGCACCATGGCGGCGAGGACGTGCTGCGTCAGCGCCAGCCCGGCAGCTACACGCCGCCGCCCAGCACCGGCAAGCACTGATGCGCCGGCGCGCGCTGCTGGCCACCGCGCCGGCGGCGCCCCCGGCGCGCGGCGCTCCGCTGCCTGCCGGCCCGCTGCGCCTGCTGATGGGCTACCCCGCCGGCGGCGAAGCCGCATGGCGGTGCATTAACTAGCCGCGCAACGCGCGCTGACTTATGCTGCACCGCAGCGTGGCGGTATGGGCCGGCCGTGCTTATGCAGTGGTGCTCGGCATGTCGGCAGGCATTCAGGCCCCGGCCAAACAAACGGCGCGCGGCCTGGCCAGCAGGCTGCGCGGGGATCTGGTCGGCGGCGCCGTCGGCGCGCTGATCGCCATCCCCACCGTGCTGTCCTGCGGCATCGTGTTCTTCGCCGGCATCGGCCCGGGTTTCGCCGCCGCCGGCATCGCCAGCGCCTTCGTCAGCGCGGTCATCTGTGCCCTGGTCGCCGGAGTCTTCGGCGGGCGCACGCTGCACGTCAACTCGCCGAAGACCAGCCACGCCGCCATCCTCGCCGGCCTCACCGCCACGGTGGCCGCCCAGCCCGGCTTCATCTCCGCCTTCCCCGGCGCCGCCGCCGCCCCGGCGCTGATGACGGTGTGCTTCCTCACCATCCTGGTCTCCGGTGCGGTGCAGTTCGGCCTCGGTGCCGCGCGGCTCGGCGCCGCGGTCAAGTTCGTGCCGCACCCGGTGCTGGCCGGCTTCGTCAACGGCTTCGCGCTGCAGATCATCATCGGCCAACTGCCCAAGCTGGCCGGCGTCGATCATCTGCACCAGCTGGCCGATGGCCTGCTCTCCTGGCCCGCGCTGGGCATGGGCGTGCTGGCGGTGGTGCTGATGCAGCTGGCGCCGCGTCTCACCCGTGCCGTCCCGGCGCCGCTGCTGGGCCTGGCCGGCGGCACGCTCGCCTGGCTGGCCCTGGCGCAATTCCTGCCGGCTGAAGGCCTCGGCCCGCTGATCGGCGCCCTGCCGGAGAACCTGATCCCGCTGCCGCAGGTCTTCGCCATGGGCAGCCTCATCACCACGCCCGGCTTCCTGCCCCTGGCCTTCCCCGTCCTGGCCACCGGCGTCACCCTGGCCATGGTCTCCTCCATCCAGTCGCTGCTCAGCATCGCCGGGGCGGACCGGCTGGCGGATACGCGCCATGACAGCAACGCGGAACTGATGGTCCAGGGCGGCGGCAACCTGCTGGCCGCGATGTTCGGCGGTACGCCCAGCGGCGGCTCCGCCAACATCACGCAGACGGTCTTCACCAATGGCGGGCGCTCGCGCGTCGCCAACCTGGCGCATGCCGGCGCGCTGGTGGTGCTGGCCTTCGGCCTCGGCCGCCTCATCGCCCTGGTCCCGGTCTCGGTGATGGCTGCGGTGGTCATCGCCTCCACCGCCACCGGCTACGACAAGTGGACGCGCCAGCTGTTCAGCCGCATGCGCACCACCACCGGCGCCGGCCGCACGGATGTGCTGGTCAATCTCGGCGTCGTGCTCATCGTCACCGCGCTGGTGGTGCTGGCCGGGGCGTTGGTGGCGCTGGGCATCGGCATGTCGCTGGCCTTCATGATCTTCCTGTACCGCGCCAGCGAACAGGCGGTGCGCCGGGTGCTGCGGGCCGATGGCGTGCGCTCCCGCACCAGCCGAACCCGCCAGGCCAGCACCGCGCTGGACCAGCAGGGCCGCCGCATCGCGGTGGTGGAGCTGGAGGGCGCGCTGTTCTTCGGCTCGGCCGAAAGCGTCGTGCAGCGGGTGGAGGCCGAGCTGCCCACGGCGGATTGGCTGGTGCTGGATTTCCGCCGCGTCGGCATGATCGACAGCAGCGGCGCCATGGGCCTGAAGCGCATCGACGACATGATGAAGAAGCAGAGGAAGCGGCTGCTGCTGGCCTATCTGCCGCCGGGGTCGGACAAGCTGACCCTGATGCGTTCGGCCGGCTTCGGCGCGCCGGAACGCGAAGGCCGCACCTTCGTCGACACCGATACCGCGCTGGGTGTGGCCGAGGCGGAGCTGCTCGCCAGCCTCGGCCTGGCCGACCCAGGGGCCGAGGAGCTGCCGCTCGCCGCCTTCGAAGCCCTGCAGGGCCTGGACGCCGCGCAGTTGACGCAGCTCGCCGCCTGCCTCGTGCGGCACGACTACGCCGCCGAACAGCCCATCATCCGCCGTGGCGAGGCCGGGCGCAGCATGTTCCTGCTCACCCGCGGCCAGGTCAGCGTCCGTATCGGCGGCGCTGGCGCGGTCGGCACGCTGCGGCTGTTCTGCTACGAAGCCGGCATCGTCTTCGGCGAAATGGCGCTGCTCTCTGGCCAGCCTCGCTCGGCCGATGTGCTGGCCGACACGCCGGCGGTGGTGCAGGAACTCACGGCCGCCGCCTTCGAGCGCCTGAGCGCCGAGGTCCCGGCCATCGCCATCACGCTGATCCGCAACCTGGCGGTGGAACTCAGCACGCGCATCCGCACGCAGACCGAGACCATCCGCCAGCTGGAAGCCTAGGAGCGGTTCGTGGTGGCCGCGAGGTCGCGCATCGACGCTTCCGGACGTACCCGCTGTCCATCGCGGCAGGGCGCCCCGGATCATGCTCCGGCCGGCCCATCACGGCGGAGGCGTCGGCGTAACCGGTGAGATTGGGGTTGCCGCCACCGAAGGCCGGGTCTGGCCGATGCCGGCGCTGCGTCCCGCGCAAAGCTGCAGCAGGGGCTGCCGCGGCCAGATCGACCCCTGCGATGCCGGCCGGCAGCCGGCGGATGCCGGGCCGGGCAGGCGCCCCTGTCACCATCGGCTGCGCCTGGCATGCCGGATTGGTCGCCGCGGCGAGGTCGCAACAGGCGCTACAGGCAGTAGAAGTCCAGGATCGTCGGCACCACGTCGTTCATCAGCACCACGCGGTTGTACGCCACGCGCCAGGAGCCGGCTTCCTGCCGCAGCCGGAACTCGTAGCGGCCGAAATGCTGGTGGACGCGGTTGGTGCGCGTCTCCAGCACGGCCACCTGGAACGCCGCGGTGCCGCTGATGGCGTCGGTGCCCTCGGCCTTGGCAAGCACGTTGCCGACATAGTGCTGGGTGCGCGGCAGCGGCATGGCGGTGACGGATTTGCGCGTACGGATGCGCAGGATGCGCTCCTCCAGCCCCCAGCGATTGTCGTGGTAGATCAGGCTTACCTCGGTATCGGGGTCTTGCGTCGTCATGTGCTCGTCGGTCCAGGCCGGCACCCAGTAGGTGCAGTCCTCCGTGAACATCGCCAGCCAGGCGTCCCATTGCTGCCGGTCCAGCGCCAGGCCGAGGCTGGCGAGCACATCCTGAGCGATCCCGCGCGGCATCAGCGTGCCGCCGCTTGAGGCGCGCGACGGGCGCCTTCCGGCGGGGTGCGGCCGCCTGGCGCTTGCCCCTGCAGCAGCCGCCGCCATTCGCGGTAGCCGGCGTGGAAACAGGTCTCGTCGCCGTAGGTGACGGGGCCGTAGCGCCAATCCTCCGGCGTGAAGCCGGCCTGCTGCGCCAGCACCCGCGCGGTGCCGTGCTGCGTGCCGCCCAGCCCGCGGGAGTAGCCCTGGGTGAAGCCGCCCTCGGCCTGGTAGCCGGCCTGGCAGAACTCATACATCACGTTGTCGTCGCTGGTGGCGAGGCCGGTGGTGTTGAAGAAATCCTCATATTGGCGGATGCGGAAGCGGCGCGCTTCCGCTGCCTCGGCGATCGGGGCGATGCAGTGGCTGGTCATCTCGGTGCGGTCCACCGCCAGCGGGCGCCAGGTGCGCAACTGGCTGCTGGTGATGTCGATGAGCTGCATGTTCGGGAAGATCGTCAGGTTCTTCTGGCGCAGCATCCAGGCCAGGCGCGTATCGCCGACGCGCTTGCGCACGTCCTCGCGCCGGGCATTGTCCATGGCCAGCGGCCGCACGCCGCGGGCGGGGTTGCGGATGGACCACATCACCGAATGGCCGCGCGGAAAGCTGTAGCTGCCCTGCGCTTCCGCGTCGTGCTCCAGCGTCGGCTGCCAGGGCAGCGGCTGCACCTGGTCGCGCCGGTTCAGCACGTCGACATAGCCGCTGTGCGTGGCGGCGAAGTGGTAGCTGTCCAGCCCGTTCTCGAACTGCAGCTTCCAGTTGCCGTCGAAGGTGTAGCTGACCGGGCCGGGCACGTATTCCCAGCCGGTGGTGGACTGGTCCAGCATCACGTCCAGCCACCAGCGCGCTTCGCCCAGGTGGTCGTCCAGGCTGGGCACGTCGGCCGAGAGGCTGGCGAAGACCAGGCCGCGATAACTGCCGAGCTTCGCCACCGGCAGCAGGTCGTGGTCCTCGTCGTCGAACTCGGCCGGGTATTGCCCGGCCTCCCGCCCCGTGATGACGGTGTTGCGGCCGGCGCTGTCGAACGCCCAGCCGTGGTAGCGGCAGGCGTGGAACTTGGCGTTGCCGCGCCGGTACGGGCACAGCAGCGCACCGCGATGCCGGCAGGTGTTGAGGAAGGCGCGCAGCGTGCCGCCATTGTCGCGCTGCAGGATGATCGGCTGGCGGCCGATATGGGTGGTGATGAAGTCGTTCGGCCGGGCGACCTGGCTTTCCAGCCCGACGTAGTTCCAGGTGCCCTCGAAGACGCGCTCCATCTCGGCCTGGAACAGGTCCTTGTCGCGGTAGACGTCGCGGTGGACGCGGAAGATGCGCTCGCCCGGGCGGTCGTCCAGCAGGGCAGCGAAATCCATGTGGCCCATGGCGGTTTCCTCACCTTTTCGGCGCGGAATTCTGCGCGCAGGATGCGCGGAAGGGAAGAGGGAACCGCCCATGTCCGAGCTGACGATCCGCGAGCTGCGCACCACCCTGGTCCGGATGCCCTGGGCCGAGGACCCCTGGATGGCCGGTCATGCGCTGGGCAAGATGCGCGACCTGGTGGTGCTGGAAGTGGTGTGCGAGGGCGGCATCACCGGCATGGGCTACCTGCACCTGCTGAACCTGCCGCTGCTGCACACCATCGGCGCCTGCATCAAGGAAGCCATCGCGCCCCGCGTCATCGGGCGCGACGCGACCGCGGTAGAGGCGATCTGGCACGACATCTGGCGCAGCACGCTGACCGGCGGGCGCGGCGGCGTGACGATGATGGCGCAGAGCGCGCTCGACATCGCGCTGTGGGACGCGGTGGGCAAGCGGGCCGGGCTGCCGCTGCACCGGCTGTGGGGCAGCTTTCGCAGCGAAATCCCCATCTACGGCAGCGGCTGCTTCCGCGGTGCGCTGGGAGAGGGCATGGCGGCGAAGGCCAGGCACTACGTCAGTCAGGGCTACAAGGCCATCAAGATGCAGGCCGCGCATATCGGCGACTGGCGGCAGGATGTGCGCAATCTGGCGCTGGTGCGCGACGCGGTCGGCCCCGATGTCGAGATCATGATCGACATCAACATGGGCTGGACCGCCGACCAGGCGATCATCGCCGGGCGTGCCTTCCAGGACTACGATCCCTACTGGATCGAGGAACCCGTCACCGCCGACGACTTCGCCGGCTACGCCCGGGTGGCGGCGGCGTTGACCACGCGCACCGTGGGCGGCGAGACGCATTTCGGCCGCGCCGACCTGAAGCCGGTGCTGGAAAACCCCTGCCTGCCGATCCTGCAGCCGGACCCGATGCGCGGCGGCTTCACGGAACTGCGCAAGCTGGCGGCGGTGGCTGACACCTGGGGCATGACCATCGCGCCCCACCTGTTCCCGGAACTCAACGTGCACCTGCTGGCCAGCATTCCCAACGGCATCTGGGCCGAGCAGATGGGCCTGCTGGACGACGTGCTGCTCGGGTTGCCGCAGATTGCGAACGGCATCATCACCGCCCCGGAAGCGCCCGGCCATGGCCTGAGCTTCCGGCCGGAAGTGCTGAAGGACTACGCGCTGGCGTAGCCGCGCCGAGCGCCGGCGCTACGCCAGCCCCAGCTCCGCGGCGATGCCATAGCCCTGCGCCAGCTCCGAAAGCTTCTTCCAGGTGGCGTCCTCGATCGCGATGCCGTGCTCGCGGCGCTCGACCTCGGTGCGGTGCTCGATCTCCCCGGGGTAGAGCACGCCGCTGCTGCCCTCGCTCGGCGGCGTCGCCTTCAGGTAGTCGGCCAGGTCGCGCACCTCGCCGCGAAACGCCATCAGCGGGCGGAAGGCCTCGACCTTGATCGCCAGCATGAAGGTGCCGTCGTTGTGCCGACCCGTCGGCTCCACGCCGAAGCCGAGGCCGGTCATCAGGCCACAGAGGATCTCGCCGATCACGGCCAGGCCGTAGCCCTTGTAGCCCTCGGTGCCGCCCAGCGGCAGCAGCGCGCCGCCGGGGGAAAGCTTGGACGGGTCGTCGGTCAGCTGGCCGTCGCGGTCCACCACCCAGCCCTTCGGGATCTTCTGCCCGCGCGCCTGCGCCAGCTTCACCTTGCCCACCGCGACGCTGCTGGTCGCCATGTCGATGAACAACGGGCCTTCCAGGTCGGACGGCACCGCGATGGCCCAGGGGTTGGTGCCCAGGCGCGCCTCGCGCCCGCCAAAGGGCGCCACGCTTTTCGGCGAACGCCCGCTGTCGGCCCAGGCCATGCCGATCATGCCGGCCTTGGCCGCCATCAGCGGGTAGCTCGCCAGCCGGCCGACATGGCCCTGGCGGAACACGGTGCAGGCGGCGATGTTCTGCGCCTCGGCCTTCTTGATCGTCAGCGCCATCGCCTGTTCGTTGATGACGTAGCCGAAGCCCCAATGGCCATCCACCACCGTGGTGGTGCTGCTCTCGCGCACGATCTCGAACGGGGCGCCCGGCACGATGTGGCCGGCCTTGATGCGGTCGATGTATTGCGGAATCTGGATGGCGCCGTGGCTGTCGTGCCCCACCAGATTGGCGTTCACGCAATGGCGCGCAACGGTGGCGGCTTCGCTCGTCGGCACGCCGGCGCCCGCGAGCAGGCCACGGCAGATGTTCTCCAGCTTATCGGCCGCGATCTTCGGCATGTGCCTCTCCCGCTTCGTCAGACAGGGGAGAAACCATACAACCGCTGGGGGTTCTCCACCAGAACACGGCGAACCAATTCTGCGTTCCCGACCGCCGCAATGAAGTCCTCCAGCAGCGCCGCGTAGCTCAGCGGGCGGTTCGGCGGCGTGCTGTCCGGCCCGGCCTGCTGGCTGGCCGGCGGCACGTGCGGCCAGTCGCTGCCCCAGAGGCAACGGTCCGGCGCCGCCTCCAGCAGCAATGCCGCCCAGTCCCGCGGGGTGGTGGTGTTGTACTCGCCCAGGCCCAGCCGGTAGGGCGCCGAAAGCTTCACCCAAACGTGCTGCATGGCCACCAGGTCGCGCAGCGCATGCGCTTCCCCGCTTCGTGCCGCCTTGCCGATGGGCAGCCCGAAATGGTCGATGACGACCGGCACCGGCAGCGGCTCGATCAGCCGCGCCGCGCCGAGCAGCGCGGTGAAGGGCAGCACCAGCTGCAGGTGCCAGCCCATGCGTTGCGCCAGGGCTGCGTGCTGCGCCAGCACGCCCTGGATCTGCCGGTGGTCGCCCTTCAGCCTGCTGTTCAGGTTGATCCGCAGGCCGGCGACGCCGCGTGCCTTCAGCTGCCCGGCCAGGCTGTCATCCACCTTGATGGGGTCCACCACGGCCACGGCGCGGCTGTTGCCGTTCAGCGTGTCGCAGGCCTGCAGCGTCGCCTCATTGTCGGTGCCGTAGAAGCTGGGTTGGATGACGACGAAGCGGCGCACCTCGCCGGCCGCGTGGCGCAGTGCTTCCAGTGGTGCCTCGGCCGCGGTGTAATGGCGAGCGGCTTCCTGCGGAAACCGACACAGCGGTCCCACGATGTGGACATGACAGTCCACTGCGCCCAGAGGGACGACAATGCTCATGCCAGGCGTCCTCCGCTCATGAAAGGGGCGCCAGCCCCAATGCTGACCATTTTTTGGACCATGCCCATTTCGGAGGCGATTTCGCAAGGCTTATGTTTTCATTGCGTTGGGCGCGGCGCCTGCCAGCCGGCGCCAGCAACACCGGCCAAGCCCCTCTGCGACGCCCGCGGCAATCGGCTATTCCCAAGCGTGGTTGCTGGCTTGTAGGCTTCGGCCCAACGAGGAAACACGTCCATGCAACTGTCCGACCGGATCACCGGTCTGTTCCTGGCCGGGCTTGGCCTGGCCGCTGCCTGGGGCGGTTCGCGCCTGCCGGCGGTGCCGGGGCAGGATGTCGGCCCCGCCGCCTTCCCGATGCTGATCGGCGGCGGCCTGGTCATCTGCGGCGTCATGATCGCCTTCGGCATCGGCCACAGCTTCGAGGTACCCGAGGAGGAGGGCGAGCGCCATTCCACCGCTTATGGCCTGCGGGCGCTGGTGCCGCCGGGGCTGCTGCTGTTCTACACGCTGGCGGTGGACCGGCTCGGCTTCATGCTGACCGCCGCCGTCATCGTGGCCACCGCGGCCTTCGCGCTGGGGGCACGGCCCAAGCTGGCGCTGCCGCTCGCCATCGGCGCGCCGATCCTGGTGCATGCCATCTTCGCCAAGCTGCTGCGGGTGCCGCTGGCGGATGGCATCCTGCCGGCCTTCTGGTAGCGCCCGCCATGCACGACATGCTCGAAGCCTTTCGCCTGGTGGCGGCGCCGGATGTGCTGGTGGCCATCATGGCCAGTGCGGTCTACGGCCTTGTGGTCGGCAGCCTGCCCGGGCTTTCCGCCACCATGGCAACCGCGCTGCTGGTGCCGGTGACGTTCTACCTCAGCCCGATCGCGGCGATCGCCACCATCATCACCGCCAGTGCGATGGCGATCTTCTCCGGCGATATCCCAGGCTGCCTGCTGCGCATTCCCGGCACGCCGGCCAGCGCCGCCTATACCGACGAAGCCTATGCGATGACGCGCAAGGGCCAGGCCGAACTGGCGCTGGGCGCCGGGCTGTGGTTCAGCGCCATCGGCGGCATCGTCGGCACCATCTCCCTGGTGGTGATGGCGCCGCTGCTGGCCGAGATGGCGCTGTCCTTCTCCACCTACGAATACTTCTGGCTGGCCTTCCTCGGGCTGATGTGCGCGACGCTGGTGGCGCGCTCCTCGCCGGTGAAGGCGGTGGCCAGCATGCTGCTGGGCCTGCTGTTCGCCTGTATCGGCATGGAGAACCCGGCAGGCACGCCGCGCTTCGTCTTCGGCATCACCGACCTGCTGGGCGGCATCGAGCCGATTCCGGCCCTGGTCGGTGTTTTCGCCGTCTCCGAGGTGATGCGCGCGATGGTGACGCCGGAGCCGCCGAAACTGCCGGACCGCAAGTTCGGCAGCATCCTGGCCGGGCAGTGGGGACTGACGAAGAAGTACCAGTGGCCGATGTGGCGCGGCAACATCATCGGCATCATCATCGGCGTGCTGCCCGGTGCGGGCGCCGACATGGCCGCCTGGGTCAGCTACGCCATGAGCAAGAAGTGGTCGAAGACGCCGGAGCTGTTCGGCACCGGCCATGTCGAAGGCCTGGTGGAGGCTGGAGCTTCCAACAACGCATCGCTCGCCTCCGGCTGGGTGCCGGCGCTGCTGTTCGGCATCCCCGGAGATACCATCACCGCCATCGCCATCGGCGTGCTGTACATGAAGGGGCTGAACCCCGGGCCGACGCTGTTCACCGAACGCGCCAGCAGCATGTACGCGCTCTACATCATCTTCGTGCTGGCCAACATCATCATGATCCCGTTGGGCATCGCGATGATCCGGCTGGCGGCGAAGATCCTGCGCGCGCCACGCGCTTCGGTGATGCCGGTGATCATCCTGCTCTGCGCGGTCGGCGCCTTCGCCACCGGCGCCAACCTGTTCAGCGTGTTCCTGGTCGGCGTGTTCGGCTGCGTCGGCTACGTCATGGAGCGCAACGGCTACCCGGTGGCGGCGCTGGTGCTCGGCATCGTCATGGGCAGCATGGTGGAGCAGAACTTCATCACCAGCCTGATCAAGAGCGACGGCAACCCGCTGCCCTTCATCGAGCGCCCGGTCTCGGCGGTGCTGGCCTCGCTGACCTTCGGCGCGCTGCTGTGGCCGGTCGGGGCCTGGGTCGTCGCTCGGCTGCAGCGGCGCCGACCGGCCTCCGCTTGAAGCTGGCGGCGGAGGCCGGCGGCCGGTTCAGATGAACCAGTGCCCGGTGGCGGCGAAGTTCGCCAGGGCCTGGGCCGCCAGCGCGTTCCAGTCCTGGCCGACCGTGACCTGGCTGCCGTCGCTGAAGGCAATGGTCTCGACGCCGGCGGTGTGGATCACCGCGCCGTCCATCACCACGGTCGCGCTGCCATCCCCGGGCGCCGAGACAACCGCCTGCTGCGGCGTCGCCAGCAGCGTCAGCGTATCGTGCCCGCTGCCGCCGACGACCTGCCAGTTGCCCGAGCCGGGGGCCGCGACGAAGCTGTCGTCCTGGCTGGTGCCGATGATGGTGTTGGCGGTGGGGCTCAGCACGTCGTGCGTGCTGCCGGCGTCCACCGTGCGGGTCTGCAGGTTGGCGACGATGGCCGGCGTGGTGCCGGCGTAGTCGGCGGTATTGGCCAGGTCCGCGGCCAGCTGGCCGCTGGCGTTGCTGGCCAGGCCATTCGCCGTGGCCGCCGCGCCGGTCAGCCCCAGGCCGTAGTCCTGTTCCAGCGTCTTCAGCAGGTCGAAGTGGTTCACGTAGCTGCTGTTGACGCCTTGCTGCACCAACCGCGGGTCGCCATCCACGATCATCGGGATGTCGTTGTTGTTGCTGAAATCGTAGTCGTTCTCGTCCCACACGGTCACCAGCAGGGAGTTGTGCGTCACCGCCCATTCCCGATAGGCCTCCAGGTTGGTGGAGAGCCAGGCGTCGCCGTTCTGGATGGTGGTGTTGTCGTTCACCGGGTTGCCGTTGGCATCCACCCCGGTCGTGCCGACGGCGTAGAGGCCGGTGGGGCCGACCGTGTCGTGCATGTCGTTGTACTCGTTCGGCACCACGTAGGAGACGGTGGGCAGCGCCGCGAAATCCTTGGTGTTCTGGAAGGTGGTGAAGGGCTGGTTGGTGTCCGCCGGCAACTGGTTGGTGCCGTCGCCCTGGAACTGCGCCCAGGGATTGTGCTTCTCGACGTAGGAGCGGTTGCCGTTGATGCCGTTGGCCTGGACGCCGGTGAAGCCGGCGCTGGGCAGGTCTTCGGAATAGCCGGCGAAGCCATGCCCGGAGGCCAGCAGCTCGGCGCCGAGGTTGGGGCTGCTGAAGGGCTGTGCGGCGTTGAAGTTGTCGCCGTTGTTCAGTGCGTCCGCCCCGGCGGCGGTGGCCTCCTGCCCCACCGGATACTGCTGCTGCAGCGGGGTGTTGACGCCGGGTACGCCAGGGTTGGTGCCGGCAAACATCTCCAGGTAGTTCGGCTGGCTGGGATGGTCGGTACCGTGCGCGTTGCTGTAGTACAGCCCGTTCGCCAGCAGCGTTCCATTGATGTAGGGCGCGTTTGGATTGCCGATGACCTGGTCGGCATCGTGGTTTTCCTCGATGACGACAACGATGTGATCTGGCGTGTTCATGTCCCGCTCCGTGATGACAGAGCCGGGAGAGTACATATGGTATATTACATTCTAATGTAACGCGGGGTCGCGAGCGACGTCATCGCGGCCACGTGAACGCAGCATCAGCACCGGCCAGGCAGTCGCAGTGCCATCAGCACCTCGTCGAGGTAGCCGCCGCCATGCTTCAGCGCCCGCGGTTCGGTGCCGTAGGCGGTGAAGCCGGCAGCGCGGTACAGCGCCAGCGCGGCGGCGTTGCCGTCCACCACGTCCAGCCGAAGCTCCTCGACACGGGTGGCGGCATGGGCGATGGCCGCCTGCAGCAGGGCAAGCCCAAGCCCGGCACCCCGCGCTTCCGGTCGCACGTACATGCCCCAGACGAAGCCCTTGTGACGCATCTGCTCGAACGGCAGGAAGCGGAGGCCGACCGTACCGGTCAGCGCGCCCGTCGCATCCGCCGTGGCGAAGACCGGGGTGCTGCCCAGCCGCTCGGCAAACCACGCCAGCGGCAGGTTCTGTTCCTCGGCCAGGGTAGCGCCGAAGGCCCGTGGCTCATGCTTCAGGCCGTGCAGGCGCAACTCGCGCCAGGCGGCGGCATCCTCGGGCTGCAGCAGGCGGGGCTTCGTCATCGCATGTACCGGCCGCTTGTATGCGGCGCTCCGTCTCCGTTAGCCTGAGCATAACGAAAACAACCCGGAGGAACACCAATGACCGAGTTTTCCCGCCGCACCCTGCTCGGCGGTTCCGCCGCCGTGTTGGCCGCGCCCGCCTTCGCCCAGCCGCGCTGGCCGGCCCGGCCGGTGCAGATGCTGTGCCCCTGGGCGGCCGGCGGCGGCACGGATGCGGTGCTGCGCATCATCGCCATCCTGCTGGAGAAGGAACTCGGCCAGCCGTTCAATGTGGTGAACCGCACCGGCGGCTCGGGCGTGGTCGGCCATGCGGCCATCAGCCAGGCGGCGCCGGATGGCTATACGCTCGGCATGATCACCGCCGAGATCTGCATGCTGCACTGGCAGGGCCTGACCGAGGTGACCTACCGCAACTACACGCCGCTCGGGCTGATGAACAACGACCCGCCGGGTATCCAGGTCGGCCGCGATTCGCCCTATCACGACGTGAAGGCGCTGGCCGAGGCGATCAAGGCCAGCCGGCCCGGCCAGTTCAAGGCCAGCGGCACCGGGCAGGGCGGCATCTGGCACCTGGCGCTGGCCGGCTGGCTCGGCGCCATGGGCATGAAGGCCGACCATGTGCGCTGGGTGCCGAGCAACGGCGCGGCGCCCGCCATGCAGGACCTGGCGGCGGGTGGCCTCGACTTCACCACCTGTTCCGTGCCCGAGGCGCGGGCGATGCTGGATGCCGGCCGGGCGCGGTCGCTCGCGGTCATGGCGCCGGCGCGCATCACCGCCTTCCCGAACATCCCCACGCTGAAGGAGGCGATGGGGCTGGACTACAACAACGGCGCCTGGCGCGGCATCGCCGGGCCGCCCGGCCTGCCGGCGGAGATTGCCCACGCCATGGATGCGGCGCTGGACCGCGTGTTCAAGAGCAAGGAGTACCAGGACTTCCTGCTCGCCCGCGGCTTCGGCGCCGTCTACGCCAATGCCGACGGCTTCGCGCGCCACCTGGCCGCGGCCGATGTGTCGCTCGGCAACTCGATGAAGGAAGCCGGCCTGGCCAGGTAAAGCCTTCGTGCAACCGGCATGGGCAGCGGCGCCGTGCCGGTTGCGCGCCCGGATTACTCGGCGCTTTCAGTTGCAAGTCGGGGCGTCCCGGTCCATATGAGGCGCGTCAACTCGTTTGGTTCGGCTTTCCCCTCCCTTCGAGCTCCTGGTGGTCCCCTGGATCGCGAGCGCAGCCCCGAACCCGGTGTCCGTCCCTGTCCGATCGGTTTGGCCCACCAGGCATCTCGCGTGGTGGCAACCCCCTGTTCAAAGGGATACTCTACATGTCCATTGGCACCGTTAAGTGGTTCAACCCGACCAAGGGCTTCGGTTTCATTCAGCCGGAAGACGGCACGGCCGACGTGTTCGTCCACATCTCGGACGTTGAGCGTTCGGGCCTCGGCAGCCTGAAGGAAGGCCAGAAGATCAGCTTCGAGCTGATGCGCGGCAAGAACGGCAAGTCCAGCGCGACCAACCTGAAGTCCGCCTGAGACGAGACCGGGGGCAGCTTCGGCTGTCCCCACCCCGGCTTCCGCTGAAACCCTTGCATCTGAAAAGCGAGCCATGGCGCGCAAGCCCAATTACGGCCTGAACCGGGCCGACGTGAACCGGTCCAAGCAGGCCAAGCAGGAAGAGAAGCAGCGCGCGAAGGAAGCCGCTGTGGCTGAACGCAAGGCCGCGCGCGAAGCCGACCTGGCCGCCGGCCGTCCCGTCTCGCCCGAAAACGAGGCCGACGCGGACTGAATCGAATCGTCGCTCAAGGCACGGCGGCAACCACCGAGGAGTGCCTTCCCATGGCGAAACGCAAGGACGACGGCAAGTACGTGCTGTTCGACGTGATGTACGAGGACGGCACCCGCCGCTCCAACCGCAAGGTGCCGACCGAGCTGCTCGGCGGCCTGGACGGTGACGAACCCGCCCGCACCGAGATCGAAGCGCAGGACGCGAAGATCGCCGCTGCCTCCGGCAAGCCGGCCATCGGCATCGTCACCCTGGAACGCGCCGGGCGCTGACGCCTGGCCGCAACGCCGCCGGGTGGCAACACCCCGGCGGCGTCTTCGCGGGCGCTACAGGTGCTTGCCGCCATCCACCAGGATCACGGTGCCGGTGGTCAACCGCAGGTGGGTGATGGCGCCCATGATCGTCACCGCGACATCGTCCGCTTCCGTTACCGTATGCAACGCCGATGACGCGGCCTGCTTCTCCACCACCTCGCGCCCGCGGCCCGGCACGAAGTCCGTCGCCACCGCCGAGGGCGAGATGCTGAGCACCCGCACGCCGTCGTGTCCCAGCACGCGGGCCAGCGACATGCCCATGGTATCCATCGCCGCCTTCGACGCGCCGTAGATGATGCTGCTGCCGCTGCCGGAAATGGCGGCCAGCGAGCTGATGTTGATGACCACCGCATCACCGCTGGCGCGCAGCAGCGGCGCGAAGGCGCGGATGGTGGCAAACGGCCCGCGCACATTGGTGCTCAGCACCAGGTCGATCAGTTCATCATCCAGCGCTTCCAGGTTGGCGTGCGGCACGGCGCGGGTGACGGCGGCGCTGTTCACCAGCACGTCGCAGCGACCCAGCTTCGCCGTCACTTCCGCCGCCGCGGCGCGAATCGCCGCCGTGTCGGTCATCGGGATGCGCAGCGCCAGGTGGCCCTGGCCGGGCAGGCTGGCCACCAGCGCCGCGGCCCGCGCCGCGCCTTCGTTGTAGCCGACAACGCAGGTGGCACCCTTGGCCGCCAGCCGCCGTACCGTCGCCGCGCCGATGCCGTTGCTGCCGCCGGCCACCACGGCCACGCGGCCGTTCAGGTCATACTCGCCAAGGTTGCCCGGCTTCACATCGGCCATCGTCGTTCCTTCCCTCTGGTCCAGGCGCAACATTCCGCCCAAACTGTCGCCACGAAAAGGGGAGACGCCGAGAATGCGCCGCAGGGCCTTCACCACCGCACTGCTGGCCATGCCGGCCCTCGCGCACGCCCAGGGCGAGCATTGGCCAGACCGCCCGATCACGCTGCTGCAGGGCTTCGGCCCCGGCGGCAATGGCGACGTGCTGGCGCGGCTGGCCGCGGCGCCGCTTTCCGCGGCGCTCGGCCAGCCCGTGGTGGTGGAGGGCCGGCCCGGCGCCGGCGGCAACCTGGCCAGCGACGCCGCCGCCAAGGCCCGGCCGGATGGCTACACCTTCGTGCTGCTGACCGGCGGCCATACCGCCAGTGCCGCCATCTACAACCGGCTGCCGTTCGACCCCGTGGCGGATTTCACCTTCATCGGCAGCTGGGTCTCCTTCCCGCTGGCGATGGCGACGCGCGCCGACGCGCCCTGGCAGAACCTGGCGCAGATGATCGCTGCCGCGCGGGAAAAGCCGGGCAGCATCACCTATGCCACCAGCGGCGTCGGCACCACGCAGCACCTGGCGGCGGAGCTGCTGGCGCAGACCGTCGGCATCACGCTGAACCACGTGCCCTATCGCGGCGGCACCGCGCCGCTGCCGGACGTGCTGTCCGGCCGCGTCGACCTGTACATGGACACCATCACCACCACCGGCCCGGGCATCCGCGCCGGCCGGTTGCGCGGCCTCGGCGTCACCAGCCTTGAACCCTGGCCGCTGCTGCCCGAGGCACCGCCGATGGCGGCCACCGTGCCGGGCTTCCAGGTGATGTCCTGGGCCGGGCTGGCCGGCCCGCCCGGCCTGCCGCCGGCCATCGTGGCGCGGCTGAACGCCGAGCTGCACAAGGCCATGGCCGACCGCGAGATACAGGCCCGCATGGCCACCCTCGGCGCGATCCCGAAGGCCGACAGCCCCGCCGAGTTCGGCCGGTTGGTGGCCGACCAGGTCGCCACCTGGCGCCAGGTGGTGGCCAAGGCCGGCATCGAGAAGCAGTGAGCGGTCGGCCCGGCTTTTCCTCCCCGTCGCCGGACCATCGGGTCTAGGCTTCCGGTGGCGCGGCCCCCCGGGGCTGCCTCACGCCCTCCCGGGTGTCTGCACCAGACACGGGCCTGAACGGCCCGGGCCGGCCCTCGCGGTCGGCCCCAGCACCGGGAGGAAGACATGCCAGACGCCAACGGCAGAGGACCAGGCGGGGAAGTCCCCCGCTGCATCGCCATCGTCGGCCCACAGGGGGTTGGCAAGACCACGATGTTCCACGCCCTGCTGGGCGCCGCGGGCAGCGCGCCGAAGCGCGGCGCCGTGCGCGGCATGGGCAGCGCTACCCAGCCCGGCCATTGCGACTGGCTCGGCGACCCCTGGTGCATGCTGGACACGCCGGGTTCCGTCGAGTTCGCGCATGAGGCCTGCACCGCGCTGAGCGTCGCCGACCTGGCCGTGGTGGTGTGCGACCCCGGGCCGGAGCGCGCCGTGGTGCTGGCGCCGCTGCTGCACCAGCTGGAGACGCGCGGTATTCCCGCCATCCTGTTCATCAACCGCATCGACCAGGCTGCCGGCCCGGTGCGCGAGACGCTGGCCGCGCTGCAGGCGCAGTCCCGCCGCAAGCTGGTGCTGCGCCAGGTGCCGCTGCGGGAGGGCGATGCCATCACCGGCTATGTCGATGTGGTCAGCGAGCGGGCCTATCGCTATCGCCGCGGCGCGGCCAGCGAGCCGATGCCGCTGCCGCCGGCGATGCGCGCGCGGGAGCAGGAGGCGCGCGGCGAGTTGCTTGAGGCGCTGGCCGACCACGACGACACGCTGCTGGAAAAGCTGTTGGAGGATGTCGCGCCCGCGGCCGCCGACATCTACCGTCCGCTGCACGCCGGCGAGGCTGCCGGCGCCGTGGTCTCCGTGCTGATCGGCAGCGCCGAGCATGGCCATGGCATCCGCCGGCTGTGGAAGGCGCTGCGGCACGATACCCCGGCGCTGGCGGAAACCCGCGCGCGGCTCGGCATTGCGGCCGAGGGTGAGGCCTTGGCACAGGTGTTCCGCACCCAGCATGCCGGCCATGCCGGGCGGCTCTCCTTCGCGCGCATCTGGCGCGGCGCGCTGCGCGACGGCGGCATGCTCGGCAGCGCGCGGGTCGGTGGCATCACCCGCTTCCCGTTCGGCGAGCCGACCAAGGCGGCGGAGGCGATGGCCGGCGAGGTGGTCGCGCTCGGCCGGCTGGAGGGCGCCGCGACCGGTGCCACCCTGGGCGCGGCCGAGGCGCTGGACTTCCCCACGCCGCCCGCGCCGGTCTTTTCGCTGGCGGTAACGCTGGAGGATCGCAAGGACGAGGTGCGGCTCTCCGCCGCGCTGGCCCGCCTGGTGGAGGACGACCCGGCGCTGCGGGTGCAGCACGACGCGCAGGGCCAGACCGTGCTGCACGGCCAGGGCGAAGTGCATCTGCGGCACGCGATCGAGGCCGTGGCCGCGACCAGCGGCGTGAAGCTGAAGGCGGTGACGCCGCAGGTCGCCTACCGCGAGACCATCCGCCACAAGGTGCAGCAGCATTCGCGCCTCAAGCGGCAGACCGGCGGCCATGGCCAGTTCGCCGACGTGAAGCTGGAAGTGGCGCCCCGCCCGCGCGGCGCCGGCTTCGAGTTCCGCGAGACCGTGGTCGGCGGCGCCGTGCCCCGGCGCTTCATTCCCGCGGTCGGCGAGGCCGCCGCGGAGGCCTGCGGCAAGGGGCCGCTCGGGCATCCGGTGGTGGATGTGGCGGTCACGCTGCTCGATGGCGGCTTCCACAGCGTCGACAGCTCCGACATGGCCTTCGCCAACGCCACGCGCCTGGCCATGCAGGAAGCCCTGGCCAAGGCCGAGCCGGTGCTGCTGGAGCCGCTGGATGCCGTGCGCGTGACGGTGCCGAGCGACTTCACCCCCGCGGCGCAGCGGTTGCTGACCGGGCGGCGCGGCCAGATCCTCGGCTATGCCGGGCTGGAGGAACGGCCGGGCTGGGACGCGGTGGAGGCGTTGGTGCCGGAGGCCGAGCTGCACGACTTCATCATCGAGCTGCGCAGCCAGACCATGGGGCTGGGCAGTTTTACGAGTCGCTTCGACCACCTGGCCGAGGCGCGGCGCTG
>CAIMOR010000543.1 GCA_903843125.1 uncultured Rhodospirillales bacterium | reverse complement strand
CGGGCCACGCCCAGCACCTGCATGCCCTCCGCCGCCAGCCGTTCGGCGATGGCGCGGCCGATGCCCTTGCTGGCGCCCGAGACCAGCGCCGCCTTGCCCTTCAGGTCGTCGTACATCGCACCCACTCCGTCCACGCCCACCGCTGCAGACCCCCGCGCCCTGCGGCGCTGCGGCCATCGGGGGCTATTGCTTGATCCCCGCCGTGGTCACCAGCCGGTCGATCTTCTCCATGTCCGCGCGCAGGAAGCTGGCGAACTCGGCCGGCGTGCCGCCCGTGATCTCGCTGCCCATGTCGAGGATCTTCGCCCGCGCCTCGGCCGAGCCGACCACCTGCAATACCGCCGCGTTCAGCCGCGCCACCACGTCCGGCGCCATGCCCTTCGGCCCGATCACGGCGTACCACTCCACCACGTCGAAGCCCGGCACGAACTCGGCGATGGCCGGCAGGTCCGGCACGAAGGCCTGGCGCCGCGCCGAGGTGACGCCCAGCGCCCGCACCTGGCCCTGCCGCACGAAGGGCAGCGTGGAGCTGCCATTGCCGAACATCAGCTGGATCTGCCCGCCGACCAGGTCCGCCAGCGCCGGCCCGCCGCCGCGGTAGGGCACATGCACCATGTCCACGCCGCACATCAGCTTGAACATCTCGCCGCTGATATGCACCGCCGAGCCGATGCCCGGCGAGCCGAAGGCCAGCTTGCCCGGGTTGGCCTTGGCATGGGCGATCAGCTCCGGCACCGAATGCACCGGCAGCCCCGGCGTCACCGCCAATATGTTCGGCGTGTTGCACAGGTGCATGATCGGCGTGACGTCGTCGACCGGGTGGTAGGGCTGCCGGGTGATCAGCGCCGCGCTGACCAGCGTTGACGTCACGATCGAGAACGCGTGGCCATCCGGCGGCTGGCGCAGCATATCGATGGTGCCGATGGCGCCCGAGGCACCGCCCTTGTTCTCCACCACCACCGGCTGCCCCAGCAACTGGCCGAGCGGCGGCGCGATGACGCGGGCCAGGATGTCGGTGGTGCCGCCGGGCGGCCACGGGATCATCAGCCGGATCGGCCGGCTGGGCCAGGCGGCTTGCGCCCGTGCCAGCATCGGCGCGGCCAACCCGGCCGCCAGAATTGCGCGCCGCTGCATGGCGGTCTCCTCCCCTACATCACCAACGGGCGGCGATACTTGCTGCTCACCGTCTCCGGCTTCACCAGGCCACCGGCCAGCGCCAGCGTCCAGTAGCCGATATCCGCCAGGTGCACGATGGTGCCTTCCAGGCTGCGCACCACCAGCTCGCCCTCGCCGCTGTGCGCGCCGGCGATATGCGCCACTTCTTCCGGCAGGCCGGCCAGCAGGCACAGGTGCACGCCATAGGCGGGGTGCCGGATGCTGGGCAGCCCGGTCGCGCGCGGCGCACCTTCCCAGCGCTTGCGGTTCGCCGGGTCGAACTCCCAGGGCTTGCCCACGTCGTGGCACAGCCCGCCGGCAATGACGATGTCATGGTTCACCACCATGGCGGGGTTGGAGGCCGCCATCTCGCGGCCCATCACCATGGCCAGGCGCGTCACGCCGCGGATGTGGTCGGTCTGGTCGCCGGCCAGCAACGTCATGGAACCAGGATTGCCGGAAGGCGGGATGTCGCGGATCGAGCCGTAGCTGGAGCGCCCTATGGCCAGCGCCCAGGCCTCCACCACCTGGGCCTGCAAGGCGGGGTCGGTGATCTGCTCCACCTCCGGCAGTTCCGCCCGCATCTGCGCCCGCAGCGTATCCGTGATCTCGTGGGGCATCGCGCCCTCCCTCTGCTTCGCGGCGATTCCTGCGCCGACGGCACGGGCAGGACAAGCCCGCCCGGCTCACCTACTATCGTGGCAGACCGGAGGGACCATCCATGCGCCGCACCCTGCTCAAGGCCGCCGCCCTGTTGCCCTTGGCCAGCCGCGCCCGCGCCCAGGCCGACTACCCCGCCCATGCCATGCGCATGGTCGTGCCCTTCGCCGCCGGCGGCGCCGCCGACCTCGTCGCCCGCGTCGCCGCGCAGGGGCTGTCGGAACAGCTCGGCCAGGTCGTGGCGGTGGAGAATCGCGGCGGCTCCGGCGGGGTCATCGGTTCCGAGGCGATCCTCTCGGCACCGGCCGATGGCTACACCATCGGCTTCCATTCCATGTCCTCGGCCGTGCTGAACGCCGGGCTCTACAAGAACCTCAGCTTCGACGTGCGCCGGGCCTTCCTGCCGGTGTCCTGGATCGGCTCGGTGCCCAACGTGGTGCTGGTGAACCCGAAGGTGCCGGCGCGCACGCTGCCGGAGTTGCTCGCGCTGCTGCGCGCCAGCCCCGGCAAGTACAGCTATGCCAGCAGCGGCCCGGGCACCATCGTCCACCTCTCCGCCCACATGCTCTGCACCATGGCCGGCGTGGAGATGGTCCACGTGCCCTATCGCGGCAGTGGCCCGGCGATGAACGACCTGATCGCCGGCACCGTGGACATGATGGTGGACACCATGCCGAGCGTGCTGCCCTTCGTCCGCGGCGGCCAGCTGCGCGCGCTGGCGGTGACCACGCGCACCCGCACCGCCGCGCTGCCGGGCGTACCCACCGCGCAGGAAGCCGGGCTGCCGACCTACGAGACCTACAACTGGCACGCCCTGTTCATGGCCACCGGCACGCCCGCGCCCGTCATGCAGCGGCTGGAGCAGGCGGCCATGGCGGCGGTACGCGCCCCGGCCACGCGCCAGCGCCTGGTGGATGTGGGCGTGGAGCCGCAGGGCAGCACCGTCGCCGAGCTGGCCAGCTTCTGGGACGCGCAGCTGGCGCTGTGGATACCGATCATCCGCTCCTCCGGCGCCAGCGCGGAGTAGCGGCGCCCGGGGCAGGCAGCGCCCCGGGCACCCGCCGCCCTACTTGATCGGCGAGAACGCCGTCGGCTTCAGGATCATGTTGGTCTGCTGCTTCAGCGCGCCCAGCGCGCCGGTCAGCTTGCCGAACTCGCCCCAGGCCGGGTCGGCGGCCATGGCGCCGCGCTGCTTCGCGCGGGCGGCGAGGCTCTCGAACGCCCACATGAACACCACCTGGTTGATCGGCCCGATCTCGGTGGTGCCCATGAACAGGAACTGCCCCAGGTGCTTCTTCTGGATCGGCAGGCCGGTCTCGCCATAGGCGGCCAGCCAGCTGGCCAGCTTGCCGGGGTGGAAGTCGTAGGTGCGGTGGTCCACCACCATGGTGCTGCCGGGCAGCGTGCGCACGAAGGGCTGCGCCGCCTGCTGCACCGGGCTCCAGGCCACCGGGGCGATCAGCTTGTTCTCCTGCTGCGCCAGCGCGCCGATCTTGCCGCTCTCGGCCCGGAAGGTCGCCCAGTCCGGGTCGGCCTCGCGCGCGTCCATGCCGCGGTCGCGGTCGGCCAGGTCGTTGTAGGCGCGCATGAAGACGAAGCGGTTCAGCGGGCCGAACTCGGTGGTGAAGGCGCCCATCAGCGGCCCCAGGTGCCGGGCGGAGGTAGGGTTGCCCAGGGCGGCGTACAGCTTCAGCCAGTCGCCCAGCTTGCCGCCGGGATGCGCCGTGTACATGCGTTGTTCGAGAAACATGGAAGTCCCTTCCCTTTGGAGCGATGGCATAGTTGCAGCAGGTTGCCGCGCCCAGGGCAACCTCGGGCCGGCACGATGGCGTGGACCAATACCGTGGACGTGGGGCGCCGCCGCCCCTATCTCAGCCGCATGCCGCATTTCCCGACGCCCTTCCCCTTGGCTCCGGCGCTGCCGCGCGTGGCGCTGGTGACCGGCGCCGCCCGCCGCATCGGCCGCGCCATCGCCCTGGCCCTGGCCGAGGCCGGCTTCGACCTGGCGCTGCACTACGGCACCAGCCAGGCCGAGACCGAGGCCACCGCCGCCGAAGTCCGCGCCCTGGGCCGCCGCGCCGTGACGCTGCGCGCCGACCTGATGCGGGAGGCCGAGGTCGCCGCGCTGGTGCCCGCCGCCACCGAGGCGCTCGGCCCGGTCGGCATGCTGGTCAACAACGCCAGCACCTTCGAGCGCGAGGAGTGGGACGACGCCACGCGGGACAGCTGGGACCGCCACCTGGAGCCGAACCTGCGGGCGCCCTTCGTGCTGTCCCAGGCACTGGCCCGTGCGCTGCCGGCCGAGGCCGAGGGGCTGATCATCAACCTGCTGGACCAGCGGGTCTGGTCGCTGACGCCGAACTTCATCAGCTACACCGTCAGCAAGTCGGCGCTGTGGTCGCTGACCCGGCAGCTGGCGCTGGCGCTGGCGCCGCGTATCCGGGTGAACGGCATCGGCCCCGGCCCGGCCATGCGCGGCCCGCGGCAGACCCCGGAGCACTTCGACATGCAGGTGGCCAAGACGCCGTTGCAGCGGCCCTCCAGCCCCGAGGAGATCGCCCGCGGCGTGCTCGCCATCCTGGCCCTGCCGTCGATGACCGGGCAGATGATCGCGCTGGATGGTGGCCAGCACCTGCAATGGGGCCCTGCCCCCGGCCCGGAGTATTCCGCCGAATGAGCGTTCCCGAACCCGCCCGCGGCGAGGACCGCTACGCCCCGGACGCCATCGGCCGGCAGCGCCTGGTGTTCATCCGCGGCCTGGAAATGCACGCCCGCCTCGGCATCCACGCGCATGAGAAGCGCGGGCCGCAGCGCATCGTCGTGGGCGTCGAGATCGCGGTCGACGACCCCTGGGCGCCGGCCGGCGTGGGGCCGGACGACCTGAACCGCGTGGTGGACTACGAAAAGCTGGTCCACCTGGCCCGCGCCGAGGTGGCCGAGGGCCATGTGCTGCTGGTGGAGACCCTGGCCGAACGCCTGGCCACCGCCGCCCTGGCCGACCCCCGGGTGCGCCGCGTCCGCGTCACGATCGAAAAGCCTGAGGCTTTCGAGGACGTTGCGGCTGTGGGGGTGGTCGTGGAGCGGACCCGGACATGAACTGTCAGCCCCGCGAAACTGTCCACCGTGCTCGCGGCAGGGTGAACAAAGGCTTTACGGTCAAGCGAGGAATGCCACTTGACCGCAAGATTCCGACTCTCCCAGAATTTTCCCTCGGCTTTTCAATGACTTGAATAAATTCCCGCTTTTCGTGCAATGCCATGTGACCGGCAGATGACCGCCATTTCGCACCGTCCCGCACCTCCACATCCACAGGGTTATCCACAGCAACGGTGGATAAGTGGCGAACCGTTCCGGATCACAGCCGCATCGGTGGGCAGCCGATGAGCGACGACGCCCCGCCGCCGCCGGCGCCGCCCTTGGCGGAAATCACTCCGGATGCCCCGATGATGGAGGGGCTGCGCGTCATCGAGGCGGCGCTGGCGACCCTGCCGCTGTCGCCCGGCGTGTACCGTATGCTGGATGCCAAGGGCGATGCCCTCTACGTGGGCAAGGCCCGCGCGCTGCGCCGGCGGGTCTACGCCTATACCCAGGTGGGCAAGCTGCCCGAGCGGCTGCGGCGCATGGTGCACGAGACCCGCAGCCTGGAGGTGATGACCACCGGCAGCGAGGCCGAGGCCCTGCTGCTGGAAGCCAACCTGATCAAGAAGCTGCGGCCGCGCTACAACATCGTGCTGCGCGACGACAAGTCCTACCCCTGGCTGGTCATGACGGAGGACCATCCCTACCCGCAGATCGGCAAGCATCGCGGCGAACGCCGCAAGGGCGCCAGCTACTGGGGGCCGTTCGCCAGCGTCTGGGCGGTGAACCAGACGCTTTCCGCGCTGCAGAAGGTGTTCCTGCTGCGCTCCTGCGCCGACACGGTGTTCGACACCCGCGACCGCCCCTGCCTGCTGCACCAGATCAAGCGCTGCTCCGCCCCCTGCGTCGAACGGGTCAGCCAGGCCGACTACCGCGAACTGGTGCACGAGGCGAAGCAGTTCCTCTCCGGCCAGACCCCCAGCATCCAGAAGCACCTGGCCGCCGAGATGGAGGCCGCCGCCGAGAAGCTGGAGTTCGAGCGCGCCGCGGCGCTGCGCGACCGTATCCGCGGCCTGACCTACATGCAGGGGCGGGACCGGGTGAACCTGGACGGCGTGGACGACGCCGACGTGGTGGCGCTTCACCAACTGGCCGGGCAGAGCTGCGTGCAGGTGTTCTTCTTCCGCGGCGGCCGCAACAACGGCAACCGGCCCTACTTCCTCTCCAAGGGAGATGCCGGGCCGGAGCAGGTGATGGCCAGCTTCCTCGGCCAGCTCTACGACGACCTGCCGCCGCCGCCGCTGATCCTGCTGAGCCACGAACCCGAGGAATGCGCCCTGATCGCCGAGGCGCTGACGCTGAAGGCCGGGCGCCGGGTGGAATTGCACCGCCCGCAGCGCGGCGAGAAGCGCCACGCCGTCGAGCACGCCGAGACCAACGCCCGCGAGGCGCTGGAGCGCCGCATGGCCGAGGGCACCGCGCAGGAAGCCCTGCTGGCCGGCGTCGCCCGGTTGTTCGAGCTGCCGGCCCCGCCGGAGCGCATCGAGGTGTACGACAACAGCCATATCCAGGGCAGCAACGCCTATGGCGTGATGATCGCCGCCGGCGCGCCGGGCTTCCTCAAGCAGGCCTACCGCAAGTTCAGCATCAAGTCCGCCATCACCCCCGGCGACGACTTCGGCATGATGCGCGAGGTGTTCGAGCGCCGCTTCGGCCGCGCCATGAAGGAGGACCCCGGCCGCGAATCCGGCACCTGGCCCGACCTGGTGCTGATCGACGGCGGCGCCGGCCAGCTTTCCGCCGCCACCGCCATACTGGCGGAACTGGGCGTGGAGGACGTGCCCCTGGTGGGGGTGGCCAAGGGGCCGGACCGCGATGCCGGCCGCGAATGGTTCCACCAGACCGGCAAGCCCGCCTTCCAGCTGCCGCCGCGCGACCCCGTGCTGTACTATCTGCAGCGGCTGCGGGACGAAGCCCACCGCTTCGCCATCACCACCCACCGTGCCGGCCGCTCCAAGGCCATCACCAGGAGCGAGCTGGACGACATCCCCGGCGTAGGCCCCGCCGTGAAGCGCCGGCTGCTGAACCACTTCGGCAGCGCCCGCGGCGTGCGCAACGCCGCCCTGCCGGACCTGGAGAACTGCCCCGGCATCGGCCCGGCCGTGGCCCGCCGCATCCACGGCCACTTCCACCCCGGCGGCACCGAGGGGTAGCGCCCATCGCCCCCCGCCGCGGCCACGACCCGGCGGGCAGAACGAAAGCCGAAGCGTGATGCGCCAAAGTGGGCCGCGCGGCAGCCCTGCCCTTGCCCTGGCCCCCGCATCCCCGGCACAAAGGGGCCGCATGCTGACCAACCTGCCCAACCTGCTGACGCTGAGCCGCATCGCCGCCATTCCGGTGATGGTGGCGCTGGCGGCGCTGCGCACCCCGCTGGGCGACATGATGGCCTGCGTGGTGTTCGGCATGGCCGGCATCACCGACTACTTCGACGGCAAGATCGCCCGCCAGCGCCAGCAGCTCAGCACCTTCGGCCGCATGCTGGACCCTATTGCCGACAAGCTGCTGGTGGCCGCCGCGCTGATGGTGCTGGCCGGCATGGACCGGCTCTCCCCGGCGGCGCTGTACCCCGCCATCATCATCATGCTGCGGGAGATCCTGGTCTCCGGCCTGCGGGAGTTCCTGGCCGGGCTGCGCATCGGCCTGCCGGTGACGCAGCTGGCCAAGTGGAAGACGGGCGTGCAGATGGGCGCGCTCGGCACCCTGCTGGCCGGCGACAGCGGTGCGCCGCTGGTGCACATGGGCTGGCTGCCGGTCTCCCTGATCGGCGAGGTCATGCTTTGGACCGCTGCCGCACTCACTCTGGTAACCGGATGGGACTATCTGGTAGCAGGCTTGCGGCACGCTGGGCACGCACCGCCGGGAAGTTCGGGGGGCCAGGCGCCTCGTTCCACCGGCGAGGCGCTGCGCCCTTGAGAGCGGCGCGTTGCCAGCGCATGTTGCGGCCATGTCGGCAGGAGTTGGTTATGCGATTCGTTTCACAGGTGTCTAGGCTGGCCCCGGCGCTCGGCATGGCCGTGCTGCTGTCGGGCTGCACCGCCTACCAGAACTCCACATCCTTCCTGGACCGCACCTCGTCCGGCATGTTCGAGGGCGTGGCGAACCTCGGCAGCTTCATGCCCTGGGGCGGCACCCGCCCGCTGAGCCCCGGCGACAGCCTGACCGTGCAGCGCGTGCGTGGCGTCGGCGCCGGCGCCGAGCCGCTGCTGCCCGAGGAAGGCAATGTCTGGCCGCCGCCGGAAGCGCCGCGCGCCACGCT
>CAIMOR010000542.1 GCA_903843125.1 uncultured Rhodospirillales bacterium | reverse complement strand
GCTTGCGCCAAGTGTAGAGCTGACCCGTGCTGACGCCGTGCCGATCGGCCACCACCTGCACCACCACACCAGGCTCCAGCGTCTCGCGGACAATCCGCAGCCGGTCCTCTGGTGACCACACCCGCCGCCGCACCTCCCGCAGGCGAACCGCGTCGCCACCAACACCAAGACCGGCCGGGAAAAGACGCTGTTCTCGCTGACGCTGCGTGATCCTGCCGGTAACGCCCTCAGGCTGCTGCACCAAAGCCGGACGGACATCGTGTATGGCGATGATGCCTGGCGGCTGGCGCATGTGACCATCCGCATCGTCCTCAAGGGTCCTGGCCGGCGGCCACCGACGATCAGCGTGAAGATCAAGCCGGACGATTCGGTCAGCTTCCCCCGCAGCCGCCACAAGAAGCGCGTGATGGCGCTGCTGGCCTTGAACAATCTGGTCCATGCACGACAGCCTGCAGACGCGGCTCTGGCAGCTTAGCCGGTCGGGCGAGCCGGTGGTGATGTTGGGCCGCCAGCATCGGCCCGATGAAGCCGCTACATTTGCCCGCCTGCTCGAACTGGGTGTCCTGCTGCATGGCGAGCGGTGCAGCGCTTGGAGCCTGTGCCCAGACTGCGATTGCGGAGCCGAGGAGCGGATTATCCGCTGGCACGATGACGCGCCGGTGGCGATTTGCCCGGCTGACCACCGCCGCGACGAAGTCCTGACCAAGGATGAGGTCACCTGCTTCGCCCTGTCGATTGCAGCCCTGATGCAGGAGACGGCGGCGGCAATGGACCTTGGCCCCGCAGAGGAACTGGCCCCGGGCCTCTGGCGCCTCGGGCGGCTGCCGGATGGCCGGGTCATTGCCGCGGCGCCTACCCAGGCTGGCATGGCGCTGCCCGGGCTGGTGGGGGCGCTGCGGATGGTGGATCGGGAAGACCCGATCGTGCTGGTGGGTCCCGCGTTGCCGGCGCGCCGTCGCGCCGAACTGGCGCATCAGGGCATCCATGCTGTGCTGCCGGCCGACGTCCTCGCGCCTATCAGCCGCGGCACCGGACTGGCTTTCGATCTCGCCAAGCTGCCCGATGGCAATGCTGGTAAGCATCGCCTGGTGCTGGTGTCTGCCACTGTCCGTCGTCGAATGCTTTGAGACAGCGGAGGCGTTTGGCTAACGGAGGCTCTGGCTCATCTGGTTGAGGTTATGCGGCGTGCTGCTGGTGGATCAAGCGGCGTTGCTGGATGGTGTGTCGCTTGATGCGTTCGCGGTCGAGCAGGATGGTCTGGCCGCGGCCGAAGTAGACGTCGGCCGGGGTAAGGTTGCGCAGGCTCTCGTGGTAGCGCTGGTGGTTGTAGTGGTCGATGAAGGCCGCGACCTGGGCTTCGAGATGGCCGGGCAGGTAGTAGTTTTCCAGCAGGACGCGGTTCTTCAGGGTCTGGTGCCAGCGCTCGATCTTGCCCTGTGTCTGCGGATGGCAGGGTGCGCCGCGGACGTGGTCCATGGCGTGCTCGGCCAACCATTCGGCCAACTCGCCGGCGATGTAGCTGGGGCCGTTGTCGGAGAGCAGGCGCGGGCGGTGCCGCAGCTGCGCCTGGTCGCAGCCTGAGGCAACCAGCGCGAGTTCCAGCGTTGAGGTAACATCGCTGGCGGCCATGGTGGTGCAGAGCTTCCAGGCGATGACGTAGCGGGAGAAGTCGTCGAGCACGGTGGAGAGATAGAACCAGCCCCAGCCGATGACCTTGAGGTAGGTGAAGTCGGTCTGCCACAGCTGGTTGGGCGCGGTGGTCTTGGTGTGGAACTCGTTGGCCGCCTTCACCACGATAAAGGCCGGGCTGGTGATCAGGTCATGCGCCTTGAGCAGGCGATAGACCGAGGCTTCCGAGACGAAATAGCGCTGCTGCTCGGTGAACCGCACGGCGAGTTCGCGCGGTGACAACTCCGGCGCGGCCAGCGCCAGCTCGACGATGCCGGCGCGCTGCGCCTCGGGGATGCGGTTCCAGACGCGGTCGGGCCGCGAGGGCCGGTCGGCCAGGGCTTCCGGGCCGCCGCTGACGTAGCGGTCGAGCCAGCGATAGAAGGTGGCTGGCGGAATGCCCAGCTGGCGCAGCGTGCGCCGTGCCGGCAGGTGGGATTGCTCGACCAGGCGGATGATCTCAAGCTTCTCGCTGGGTGGGTACCTCATATGCGGTCGTCCCCAGCCGCGATCATGCTTTTTTTAAGCAGGCGCAGCTCGAGCGCCTGCTCGGCGACGACCTCTTTCAGCGCGCGGGCTTCCTGGCGCAGTTCCTTGACTTCATCGGTGGTCGCTGCGCGCGCGGTGTCGCCGGCCAGGCGGCGCTTGCCGGCTTCGAGAAACTCCTTTGACCAAGCGTAGTACAGGCTCTCGGCGATGGCCTCCCGGCGGCACAGCCCGGCGATGCTTTCCTCGCCGCGCAGGCCTTCCAGCACGATGCGGATCTTGTCCTCGGCCGAATGATGCTTGCGGGTGGCGCGGCGGATGTCCCGCACCACCTTCTCGGCTGGCGGCTTGGCGGCGGGGGCGGAGGATTTCTGGCTCATCTTCACTCTCCTGGGGGTTACGATGAGCCAGAAATCCTCCGCTACTCAATGCCCACGGTTTGTCTCAGGGGTGCCGACGCCAGACAGGCCTCCACCTGGCGGGAGAATACGGTCTCGAAGCTGTAGTCGTTGCTCCAGGCGGTCAGCACCGAGCTGTTGGAGGCCAGGCAGATCGCCTTCAGCGCGCGGCGTTCCTTCAGGAAGCGGCCGACCATTTCGCCCACGATGTGCGAGGCATCGGCCGCCGATCCGCCGTTGCCGCAGACCAGCAGCGGCTTGTTGGCGGCCAGCGCGGCGGCGGTGGCGGCCACGGCGGCGTCCATCGCACCGTCCAGCGTCAGGGCGCGGGTGGCGGCCAGCAGGGTCTCGGCTTCGGCCAGCCATTGGGTCAGGGGCATCATGGCGCGTGGTTCCGGTGCGGGGCGCCCGGTGTTACGGGCGGCGCCGGCCGGGCGCAAGGGCATGGCTTGCCGGGCGCCGGCCAGCGTGCCAAGCCGGGCGCCCAGGCTTGGCGGAGGCGGCGGATGAAAGACCTCGTGATCTTCGGCACCGGCCCGATCGCGGAACTGGCCGACCTGTATTTCCGCGAGGATGCCGGGCGACGGGTGGTGGCGTTCACGGTCGATGCCGCCTACCGGCAGGAGGAGCAGTTCCTCGGCCGGCCGCTGGTGCCGTTCGAGGAACTGCCGGAACGCTTCCCCCCCGCGACGCACGAGGCATTCGTGGCGCTGGCCTATACCGGGCTGAACAAGCTGCGCCGCGCGCGGGTGGATGCCGCCGCCGCGCTGGGCTTCGGGCTGGCGCACTACGTGAGCAGCAAGGCCACCCGGTTCAGCACCTTCGTCCCGGCCGAGAACCAGTTCATCCTGGAGGACAATACCATCCAGCCCTTCGCCAAGGTTGGGCGGAACGTCACGCTGTGGAGCGGCAACCATATCGGCCACCACAGCGAGATCGCCGAGGATGTGTTCATCGCCTCGCATGTCGTGGTCTCGGGGGGGGTGAGCATCGGCCCGCGCAGCTTCATCGGCGTGAACGTGACCATCCGCGACCACGTCAAGATCGGCGCCGACTGCGTCATTGGCGCCGGCGCGCTGGTGCTGGGCGATATCCCCGACGGCTCGGTGCTCTCGCCGGGCGGGACCGAGATTTCCAAGGTGCCCAGCCACCGGCTGAAGCGGATCTAGCCGCCATGGCGTGGCGCAAGCTGGGGCTGGTGTTCCGGCCCAAGGGCGCGCATCCGGCGCTCGCCACCCATGCCGCGCTGCCCGTGGCGGCGGGCTTGGGCGGGGACCTGGTGCGGGTGTTCTACAGCGGGCGCGATGCCGCCAACCGCTCGGCGATAGGCAGCCTGGTGCTGCGGCTGGGCGAGGCGCCGCGGGTGGAGGAGGCGCCGCCCGCGCCGGTGCTGGCCCCAGGCGCCACCGGGGCTTTCGACGATGCCGGCTGCGGGATGGGCTGCGTGGTTGGCGACCGGCTCTACTACATGGGGTGGAATGTCGGCGGCAGCGTGCCCTGGCGCAACGCCATCGGGCTGGCGCTGGGCGATGCCGCGAGCGGCCGGTTCGAGCGGTTCTCGGCCGGGCCGGTGATGGACCGCGACACGGTGGACCCCTACTCGCTCTCCTACCCCTGGGTGCTGCGGCTGGCGGCCGATGACTGGCGCATGTGGTACGGCACCCACCTGGCCTGGGGCGCCGACAAGGGCGACATGAACCACGCCATCCGCTGCGCCCGCAGTGCCGACGGCCTGCACTGGCGGCGCGATGCGCGGGTGGTGCTGGGCCCCGAGGGCGACGAGATCGCGGTGGTGCGCCCCAGCGTGCTGGCCGGGCCGGGCGGCGCCGAGATGTGGTTCGCCGCCCGTGCGGAAGGGCCGTACCGGCTGGGCCATGCGCGCTCGGCCGACCTGGAGCACTGGCAGCGCAGCCCGGAGCCGCCGCTGCGCGCCGAAGCGGATGGCTGGGAGGGCGGCGCCGCCACCTACCCCGCCGCCTTCGAGGCCGCCGGCCGGCGCTGGCTGCTCTACAACGGCGCGGGCTACGGCGCGGTGGGGTTCGGGCTGGCGGTATGGGAGCCGGCATGACCGCCCGCCCCGCCGCCGCCACCGAGCGCAACCTGCTGATCCAGCAATTGCGCGGCTGGGCCATCCTCTCGGTGCTGCTGGCGCATTTTTCCCTGCTGAACCAGGTGCTGGCCAGCTTGCCGTGGCGGGTGACCAACCCCGGCTACCTCGGCGTGGAGCTGTTCTTCGTCATCAGCGGATTCGTGGTCACGCGCTCGTTGCAGGCGCATGGCTGGGGGATGCGGCACTTCGTGGTGCGCCGGGCGTTCCGGCTCTACCCGGCGATCCTGGTGTTCCTGGCGCTCTGCCTGGTGGTGTGGGGCGCCACGCGTGGCTGGGAGGCCGATGCCCTGCCGCGCCGGCTGTTCGGCGGCGAGGCCAGCGCCTTCCTGCGGCAGGCCTTCGGCGTGCTGACCGGCACCCTGACCTTCGGCTACGGGCCGGAACCCTACGTGTTCGCGGCGATGTGGAGCCTGACCATCGAGTTCCAGTTCTACGCCGCGCTGGCGCTGCTGGCGGCGGCGCTGGCGCTGGCCGGGCGGCAGGCGGCCACCGCGCGGGCAGTGGCCTGGCTGGCGGTGCTGGTGGTGGCCGGCTACCAGCTGGCCCGGCTGCCGCTGCTGTGGGGCGCGCCGGCCTTGGGGCCACGGGCGCTGTTGCTGTGGCGGTTCGACTTCCTGGCCGCCGGGGTGCTGGTGGCGCTGGCACCGGCCGGCTGGCGGCAGCGACTGGCGCTGGCCCGGCCGGGTCTGGTCGCGGTGCTGGCGGTGGCGGTGGCCATGCTGGCGCTGGCGGGGTTCCGGCATCCGCTGGCCGCCACCGCGGCCGGGGCGCGGAATTGGCTGGAGCTGCTGGGCTATCCCTTCGCGCTGCTGGGCTTTGCCTGGGCGCTGGCCGCGGCGGCCGAAGCGGCCGATGCCGGGGTGGGCCGTACCGTCCTGGGCCGTGCCATGCTGTGGCTGGGCGACCGCAGCTACAGCCTGTACCTGCTGCACTTTCCGGTGCTGGCGCTGCTGTGGATGGCGCTCTGGCTGGCCGCGCCGGGGGTGACCAACCTGCCCTGGAGCTACGCCATGGTGCAGGCGGTGCTCGGCGGCGCGCTGTGCTGCGCCGCCGCCGCGTGGTGCTACCGCTGGGTGGAACGGCCGGGCATAAGCCTGGCTGGGCGGCTACTGCGGCGCGGCCGGGCGCTCAGCCCCGCGGGGTGAACCAGAGCGCCCCGCCGTCGCGCCAGGCATGGTTCTCGGCGCCGAGGTCGACCGGCGGGTTGGCGAACCACTCGGCGAATTCCGGGCGGCGGCAGACCCAGGCGGTGGGCAGGATCGGCCGCACCCGGTCCGGCGCGGCAATGATGGGGCTGGCCAGGATGTACTGCTCGCTCCAGTACCAGGGGGTGAACATCTCATGGTAGTCCCACGGCAGGTGGATGTCGTGGACATGGACGATCACGCCCGGCTTCAGGCGCGGCAGCACCTCCAGCATGAACACCGTGACGTCGCTGTTCATGAACACCCTGTGCGAGCCGTCGAGGAACAGGATGTCGCCCGGCTGCAATTGGTCGAACACGCCGAGGTCGCAGGTCTCCAGCCCGGCCCGCACCACCTGGTGGCAGATCCGGTCGATCGCGGCGCGCGGTGCGGGGTCGATCGAGACGATCCGCGTATCCAGCCCATGGTCGCGGATCGACCGCCAGGCGAAGGCGGTGGTGAGGCCGGAGCCGATCTCCAGATACAGCCTCGGCTTGTGCAGACCGATCAGCGTGTACAGCGCGGCGGCATCGAAGGCGACATAGGCCCCGCCGAGCCAGCCCGGCTCGGGCAGGCGGTCATGGTCGAAGTCGCGGTTGATCTTCGCCAGTTGCGGGGCGCGCGCGCTCATCGCCGCCAGCACTGCGCGGTAGTCCTCGGCGTGCGGCTGGATCCAGTCGACCATCGGTTGCAGCAGCGGCCGGCCATAGCCCCAGCGCGGCCGCAGGTCGCGCGACGGCGGGTATTCCATCGGCACCGCCACCCGGCTGTACGGCGTGCCCGGCAGCACCTCCACCTGCGAGCCCTGCTCGATCCGTTCCAGCTGGGCGCGCAGGTCGGCCATGTCGCTGGCCAGCTGATTGGTGCCGAGGGTGCGGCGCAGGAAGGTGAGCAGGCGGCGCTTGAGCCGCATCACTCCACCACCGGCGCGGCCCAGCCGTCGAAGCCCGGCAGCCGATGCACCGTGGCGCCGTTCCAACGCAGCGAGGGGTCACTGCCCGACTGGAACCGCAGGAAGGGCGAGAGCTTCGCCGGGCGGTCGAGTTGGACCACCCAGTCGGCATAGCTCTAGGCCATGAAGCGGGTATAGGTGTGGTAGCGGAACACCATCTCGCCATCGGCTTCCAGCCCGGCGAACACCGAGTTGTCGCTGCCCTGCGCGGTGAAGTCGGCGTGCACGATGTAGCGCCCGGCCGGCAGGTCCAGCGGTTCATGCATCGAGATGTCGCCATTGGCGGCGCGGCTGAACCGGCCGACCGGCAGCTGCGCCACGTCCACCGGCGCGAGGTCGGTGAAATAGGGGCTGCCGGCGGTGCGTTCGGCCGGCACGAACAGCACGTTGTTGACGCCCCCGCCGCGGCCGAAATCGGCGGCCGAGTTGATCCGGCGGTAGGTGGACAGGTCCACCGCCTGGTAGCCGGCCGAGACCAGCAGCGCGTGGCAGCGCATGTCGTCGGGCGACTGTTCCAGCACCAGCACCGGCCGCACCTCGGCCAGCATCCGCGCACAGCCGCGCAGCGCGTCGAACTCGGCGCCCTCGATGTCCATCTTGATGAAGCTGGGGCGGAAGTCGCCGGCCAGCATCAGGTCGTCCAGCGCCACGGTGCGCACGGTCATGCCCGTGCTGGCTTCCTCGATCCGGTCGTTCAGGTGGTCGCCGGGTGCCATGTTCACCAGCGCGCCCGAGCTGTGCCAGACCGCCTTGTGGAACAGCGTGACGTTGTGGCAGCCGGCCTTGACCAGGTTGTAATGGGTCTTGTCGACGATCCGCGGGCTGGCCTCGAACGCGAGCACGATGCCGCGCGGGCCGACCAGGCGCGACATCATCAGCGCCATGCCGCCGGCATTGCAGCCGACATCGAACACCACGTTGCCGGGCCGGCAATGGTCGCGGATCGCCAGCGCAACCGTGGGTTCCCAGAAGCTGCGGGTCCACCAGTCCTGCAGCGGGAAGCTGTCGGGGCCGTTCGCGCCGCGCCGGCCGGTCTGCGACCAGCTTTCCAGGTCGCGCAGCCGGTGCTCGAACTCCCGCAGCTTGTTGAACAGCCGCCCGGCGCCAGGCACGTAGCGCAGCACCATCCCCTGCAGATTGGCCATGCTGGCCCCCGTGTAACATATTGCTACACGCTATAGGCAGCCGGGGCCGCGCCGGCAAGTCAGCCCGGCTGGAACACGCCCAGCAGCTTGTAGCCCAGCCCCAGCCCGTGCAGCGCGGTGGCGTCCAGCGGCCAGGGCGGGGCGGCGGGGCGCAGCGCGGCCAGGGTGGCAGCCACCTGTTCGGGCGGGAAGCCGGCGATCCGGTCCAGCTCGCTCACCACCGTCTCCAGGCTCAGCGTGCGGAACCCGGCGCGGGCCAGTAGCGCGGCCAGGCTGGCGGGGGTGAAGTAGCTCCAATGGCCGGGCGCCACCACCGAGCTGCGCGCGCCTTCCAGCTGCACCAGCAGGCTGTCCCAGTTCGGCACCTGCACCAGCAGCCGGCCGCCGGGCGCCAGCCGGGCCTTCAACTGCGCCAGGAAGCCGAGCGGGTCGGCGAAGTGTTCCAGCACGTCCAGCACCGCCACCGCGTCGAAGGCTTCGGCGCCAGGGGGAAGGTCCTGCGGGAACCAGCCGCAGAGCGTGTTGGTGCCGCGTTCCACGGCCAGCTGCGCGGCGGCGCGGCCGGGTTCCATGCCCAGCGCCTGCCAGCCGGCGCGGGCCGCTTCCAGCAGCAGCACGCCGGTGCCGCTGCCCACTTCCAGCAGCCGGCCGGGGCCGAACCCGCCGGCGCCCAGCCGCGCCATGTAGTAGCGGTCGCGCAGCGTCTCCAGTTCCAGGTAAGGGCCGCTGCCACGCAGCCGCAGCATCTCCACGTCCAGCCCCGAGGCGGCGTAGCGCGCGGCGTCGGCGGCTTCGTCCAGCACCTGGCGCGTATAGGTCAGTCCGCAGCCGGGGCAGTCCAGCAGCTCCAGCCCATGCGCGCGCAGCACCGGCGCCAGCCCGGCCGAGCCATGGCGGCAGCAGGGGCAGTCGCGGCGGCGGTAGTTGCCGGCCGCACCGCCCTCGCCTGGGGGGACCAGATGCTTGATCGCCTCGGCCTCGGCGGCGCGGAACCGGGCGTAGCTCTCCGCCAGCCGGGCGCGCATGCCGGGCACCAGCGCGGCGTCAAAGGCGTCGCGGTCGGGGGTCATGCCGGCGCCAGCAGCCGGCGCAGCCCGGCCAGGAAGCGGTTGGCCGGCGGTTCGGGCGGGCGGGCGGCGGCGGTGGCATAGAGTTCGGCCAGGTCGGCCTGCAGCTTTGCCGCGAACACCTCGCGGTCGGCCATGCGGCTGGCCAGGGCGGCGGCGCGGGCGCAGGCGGCGGCGTGTGCATCGGGGTCGCGCAGCAGTCGCACGGCGTGGGCCACGTAGCCGTCCCAGTCCTGGGCCACCAGTTCGGGGTCGCGCTGGTGGTCGATCGCCGGCATCTCGGCGCTGTGCAGGGTCACCACCGGGCGATGCTTGGCCAGCATCTCGCGGCTGGATTCGCCGCCCGTGACCGGCCAGGTGTTGATGAAAACGTCCAGTAGCCGGCCCCAGCTGTGGCCGGGGACGAAGCCTTCCACCAGGTGCATCCGCCCGCCCATCGGGCTGGCGGCGATGAAGCGGCGGATCGCCGTGGCATCGCCGGTGCCGCCGGTGACGAAGGCAGCGTCAGGGCATTGCTCCAGGATGCGCTCGACCGCCCGCAGGCAGGGTTCGGTCAGCTTCACCAGCCGGCCGTAGCAGCCGAACAGCTTCACCCCCTGCGGCAGCGCGGCGCGCTGGGCGGCCAGTTCCTCTTGGTTCTCGGGCGGGTTCAGCACCGCCAGATCCCAGGGCGGGTTGAACCCCAGCATCCGCGCCTGGCCCCAGCCGGCGGTGGCGGGGTCGAAGCCGAAGCTGTTCAGCACGCCGTCCAGCGGCCGCACCGGCCAGGCCGGCAGCCCCGCCTGCATGAATATCTGGGCCGGCGCCAGGCGGCGGGCGAACAGCGCGGTCGGCACCGCGTTGTTCATGTCGGAGATCGCCAGCGCCGGCGGGTCGGCCGCGGCCAGCGCCTCCACCGCGCGGATTCGCGCGGCGGCGGATTCCATGCCCGGCACCACGCAGGTGGCGCCCAGCGCGCGCAGCTCGTCCAGCAGCGCGGCATCGGCGAAGCGCCAGGCAACGACAGTGAGGCGGAACCGGTCGCGCCGGGCCAGCAGCGCCGGCGCCACATGGCGCAGCGCCACGCTCATCGGGTCGCCCGGCGTGGCGTACATGGCCAGCCACAGC
>CAIMOR010000541.1 GCA_903843125.1 uncultured Rhodospirillales bacterium | reverse complement strand
GGGGTGCGGGGCTGGCGCAGGCGCTGCAGCGCCAGGCGGGTGAAGTGGTCCGCAGGGGCCGGGTTGGTGGCCAGCCACTCCAGCAGCATGGCGTCGGCGTGACGCGGCAGGCCGGCGAAACCGTCGCGGTAGATGGCCTCGCGCAGCGCCGCGTCCTCCAGCCGGCCACGCGCCTGCTGAATGCGGCGGTTCCAGTAGCGCTTGAGGTCGGCGGGGCGTAGCGGTGAAAGCGGGCTTGTCACCCAGCTGGCGCCATCGGCCACCGCAATGCGCGCGGGGTTCCACGGGTTGGCTGCTGCGTTGAGGTCGTGCATCAGCAGGCTGCCCAGCAGCCCGTCGCCGCGATACAGCCCGACCGGCAGGCGCTGCCCAGCAGCGGCAAGGCGGTCCACGAAGCTGCCGCGCAACGCGTGCAGGGAGCCATGCAGTGCCGGCCTGGCCAGCATGGCGGCGCGGGTGGCAGCGGCGCTGCGGCCGCAGCTCGGGACCGCGGCGGCGGCATTCGCCTCGGGCGCCGCCTGCAATGCCGCCTGCAGCGCGGCCAGCGCGCCGGGCTGTACCCGCGCATAGGCGTCCACGAAGGCGTAGTGGCGGGCGGCGGGGCGCAGCGCGTGAATGAACTGATTCCAGGCATTGGCCTTGTCGGCAAAGCCGATCTGCCAGACCTGGACCGGCACGGGCGCTCGGGCGGCCAGCGCGACGGCCAGCGCGGCCGAGCCATCGGTGCAGCCATTCAGCACCAGCGTCACCGCGGCGCAGCGGCCGCCGAGCGCGGCGTATATCGCCTCCAGGCAAGGTGCCAGGCTGGCGGCCTCATTGCGGGCGAAAACGGCGATGCTCCAGTCGAAGGCGGGGGTGTGCATGGTAGGGTTCCCTGGCGTCCGCGGCGGCATCGCAAGCCGCGTTCCATGCAGACTGCGAGGCGGAATGCGATCAGCGCCGGCACTGCTCCGGGTCGGCCAGGAACCACGCTGCCGGGGCGGTGCCGGTCAGCAGCCTTTCGCGCAGGCGCCGCAGGTTCACCCCAAGCGCCGAGCCCAGCGGGTAGGCCTGCTGATCAAGCAGCAGCACCGCGGACCGCCAAGTGTGGTCCGGCAGCGCCTGTTGCAGCAACGGCAGCATTTCCTCCGGCTGGTCCAGCGGCGCCAGCACCAACTGGCAACCGGCGGCGTTGCGCAGCAGCGCATAGTGCAGGCGGCCCTCGGCCACCAGGTTGTGCTGCGCCACCAAGCGGAATCCGGGCAATCCCTGGCGTGGCGCCGTGGCCGCGGCCGGCGGCTGGGCGGGGGGCCAGGCCAGGCCCAGCGCCAGGGCCAGCGCGGCGCTGCTCAGCGGCCAGCGCACGGCGGCACCGATACCAAAGCCAGCAGGAGCGGCAGGGCGAAGGTGATTTCCGTCAGCTCCTCGCCGGCGGGCGTGTGGAGGAAGGCGTGCGCGCCGGGCGACAGCGCCATGGCCAGCAGACGCAGCAGGTTCAGCAGCAGCATCAGTCCAAGGGCCGCCAACGCCGGGCCCCAGACAGGCCGCGTCGCACGGTGCAGCAGCGCGGGCAAGGCCAGAGTGGCGAGCAGCGTGGGCCAGAACAGCGAAACCACGGAACACGCGCGCAGCAGCAGCAGCACCCGGCCATGCGGCAGCAGCACGGCTGCGCCGGAAGGGTGCGCCGGCGTCCCGCAGAGATTGGCCAACGTCGCCGTGGCCCAGGCCTCCGCCGCGACCACCGGCACCAGTACCAGCTGGCCGGCCAAGCCGTGGCTCAGGCCTTCGGCGCCCAGTCCGAGCAGCAGCACGCCGGCCAGCTGCGCCCCTGGCAACGCCAGCACCGCCAGGCAGGGCAGCGCCAGCCAGGGCAGGCCGCCTGGCAGCGCAATGGCCGCCAGTGCCAGCGCGAAGCCGGCGACGTCACGCGGCCCGGCCCGCCGCGCTGGCATCTGCCATAGCAGCAGGACCGTGGCGGCAAGAGCCAGCAGCATCGGTGGCGAGGCCCAACCGGGCGCCCCCGCCCATGACAGGCGTACGAAAGCAGCCGTCCCTGCCGGCAGCAGCAACTCACGAACCCGCAGATTAGGCACCGACACCGCCGGTACCGCCAGTCCTCGCCCCACCGGTTCCGGGTCCTGGAGTCTGGCGCAGGGCAGGACGCGCGCAGCCATGTTCAGGCAGCAGAACCGGAACGGCGGCGACGTAGGGTCAGGCCGGCGCCGACCAGCAGCGCGACAGCGGTGGGAATGCCCGCCAGCGGCAGCGGTGCCTGGGAAACCGCTCCGGCCGTAAACCCGGCGCCGCCTCCGTCCTTCCGGTCATTGCCGTCTTCGGCGCGGGCGGCATTGGCGGCCAGCGCGCAGGCCAGCAGCGCCGTGGGCAGGCTGACGTATCTCATCGTTCTCTCCTGTTCAGGTTGGATTTCACCGACCGGCCGTTCTGCAACCCGCGTGCCGGGCGCATCGCGTTGCATTCCGCAAGCATTCGGCCACCGGCTCGTTGAAATCGCCGCAAACTGCCGGCACAGCGCTTGGACCAGGGCCACCGCAACCCAAGCGGAGGCTTCATAGATGGCTCTTTACCTTGTCACCGGCGGCGCCGGCTTCATCGGCTCCCACCTGGCGGATGCGCTGCTGGCCCATGGCCACCGCGTGCGTGTGGTGGACGACCTTTCTACCGGCCATCGCGTCAACCTGGACCCGCGCTGCGAGCTGCTGGTGGGCGATGTCGCCGATGCCGCCTTGATGCGCCAGGCCGCCGCCGGCACCGCCGGGGTATTCCACCTGGCTGCCATCGCCTCGGTCCAGCGGTCGAACGAAGATTGGCTCGGCACTCACCGCACCAACCTCGGCGGGACCATCGCCGTGCTGGCGGCGGCGCGGGATGCCGGTGGCATCCCCGTGGTCTACGCCAGTTCGGCGGCCATCTACGGCGACCAGGGCGCCGGCCCGATCGTCGAGGCCGCCACGCCGACCCCAGCCACCGCCTATGGCGCCGACAAATACGGCAGCGAGCTGCATGCCCGGGTCGGCTTCGGCGTGCATGGCGTGCCCACGCTGGGCTGCCGCTTCTTCAACGTGTACGGGCCGCGGCAGGACCCGAAGTCGCCCTACAGTGGGGTCATCTCCATCTTCGCCGCGCGCATGGCCAGCGGCCAGGGCGTCACCATTCATGGCGATGGCGGCCAGACCCGTGACTTCGTCTACGTCGCCGACGTGGTGGCGCACCTGATGGCCGGCATGAAGCTGCTGCACCATGCGCCGCAGGCCGCCGTGTTCAACGTGTGTACCGGTCGCGCCACCAGCGTGCTGACGTTGGCGCAGACCCTGGCGCGCATCAGCGGGCGCCCGGCCGCGCTGAGCTTCACCGCTGGCCGCGCCGGCGACATACGCCAGAGCCTGGGCGACCCGCGGGCTGCCATTGCGACGCTGGGCGTGCAGGCGAGGGTGCCGCTGGAACAAGGTCTGCGGCTGACCTGCGAGAGCCTGCTCAGCGCGCTCGACCGCGCAGCCTGAGCGCCGCGCCGCGACGGCAGAAGGCCCGGGCGCGCCGCACGCGCCCGGGCCTTTTCAATTCTTGCCGTCGGGTTCGGCCAGGCCGGGCGCCGCTGCGCCGCAGACGACGTAGCCGGCTACCCCAGGACCAGCCGCGCGGTGCCCAACCGCGGCCGAGGCAGCAACCCCAGCCGCACCGCCAGCGTCGCCAGGCACACTAGCGCTGCCGGTGCCATGGCCAGGGTGGGCAACGGCGCCAGCAGCTGCGGCAGCGCCGCCACCGCCGCGCAGGCCAGCCCCAGCAGCGCCACCCGGCCGAAGCCATACGCCAGCGGTGCACTGCGCTGCGACAGCCAGGCAAACCACACCAGCCGCACGGCTTGCGCCAGCAGCGTAGCCGCCACGGCGCCGGCCACGCCGCAGCGCGGGATCAGCACGGCGTAGGCCGCCAGCGCCACCAACCCGGCACCGCCATTCACCAACAAGCTCTGCCGGCCGGTGCGCTGCAGGTAGCAACCGATGTTGAACAGGCTGCCCAGGCTCTGCAGTGCCAGCGCCGCGCATAGCCAGGGCACATAACCGGCAGCGCCGTGGTAGGCCGCCGGAGTCGCCCAACGGATCAGCAACGGCCCGGCCAGCGCGGCAAGGGCGGCGGCGCAGAGCGTGACGGCGGCACCGGTTGCGGAAAGCTTCGCCACCTGCCCCGGCCCGGTGGCGGTGCCGTACAGCGCGATGCGACGCGGGTAGAACCAAAGATCAAATGGCTGCGTCAGGAAGGCCATCACCAGGCCCAGCTTGGCGGCCAGCGCGTATTGCCCGAGTTCGGCCGCCGAGACGGTGCCGGCCAGAAACCAGCGGTCCGCGGTGCCGAGGAAGAAGGAGGCCAGGCCGCCCGCGGTGAGCGGCAGCCCGTAGGCCAGCAGGTGCTTCCAGGCGTTCGGCGCCAGCCGGATGCCGGTGGACCTCGCCTGGCTGCCCAGCAGCGCCAACGCCGCCAGGAGCGAACCCACCGCGCCCGCCGCCAGCATTCCGGCAACGCCGAAGCCCTGCCAGAGCAGCAGCGCCAGCAGCGCCGAATGCAGCGTGCCGCGCGCCACCACCAAGGCCGCGTAGTGCGCCGCGCGGCCCTGCATGCGCAACCACGCCAGCGGCACGCCGATCGCGGCTTCGAGCGCCACGGTCACACCGAGCAGCGCCACCTCGGTGGTGGTTGCCGGCATGGGGAGCAGCGCCCCCAGCGGCGAGAGCAGCAGCGCCAATCCCAGCCCGCCCAGGCTGACCATCAGCGCCAGGCCTGCCACCTGCGCGGCGGAGCGGCGGCCGGCCGAGCCAGGCTCGGAGCCGAAGCGGTACAGGGTGTCCACCAGCCCAGCGCCGGCCACCAGCGCGGCAATCTCTGCGGCGGAACACAGGAACTCCATGCGGCCATATTCCGCCGCCGGCAGCAGCGCGGTGATCACGGGCAGCAGCAGCAGGCCGAGCCCCTTGGTCCAAACCATGGCGCCGGCATACAGCCCGGCAGCGCGCAGCGGGGCGGGCAGGCGGGCCAGCATGGCTCAGCGCCCGCGGCAGCTGGCGAAGGCGCTGCCCAGTTGGGCGACCTGCGCCGCCAGGGTGAAGCCGCGCAGCAGATGCGCCCGACCGTGCTGCCCCATCAGGCGGCGCTCCGGCTCATGCAATGTTGCCAGCCAGGCCAGTGCCTCGGCCAGCGCGGCGGGGTCGCCGGGCGTGACCAGGCGGCCGCTCTCCGGGGTGACCATCTCCTTCACGCCCATCAGCGCGGAGCCGACCACCGGCAGCTCCATGCCCATGGCCTCCTTGACCGCCATCGGGCCGGTATCGCGGTCGCCATTGGCGCAGATGACGTAGGGCGCGACGAAGCCGAGGTAGTGCGGCCCGTGCTCGGCGATCCAGTCGCTGTCGCGGGCGCCGAGTAACCGAAAGCTGTCGCTGACGCCGAGGGCCAGCGCCATGGCGCGCAACTCGTCCAGCAGCGGGCCGGTGCCCACCGCGTCCACCACCGGGCGGCTGGCCTCGGGCAGCAGCGCCAGCGCGCGCAGCAGCACCGGGTAGCCCTTCTGTTCGGTCAGCCGGCCGATGGCCAGCAGCCGGCGATTGCGCCGCACCATGCCAGCCGGCCGGCGAAAGCGGTTGGGGTCGATACCGCAGCGAACGACCGCCACACGGGCGCCTGGGGCCTGGCGGCGGAAGTCGGCAGCCATGTCGTCACAGGTGGCAATGGCCAGGTCGGCGGCGGCCAGCTTGGGCGCCAGGTCGGTCGGCGTGCCGTACACGTCGTAGCCATGGCCGATGAAGGAGACGCTCAGGCCAGCCAGCCGGGCACCGACGATGGCGGTGGCCGCGGCCACATGGGCGAAGTGTGCGTGGATATGCGTGGCACCAACCCGCCGCGCCACCTGTGCCACCCGGGCGCCTGCCAGCAGCAGGGCGGCGGCGCCGATGCCGCGCTGACGCAGCGCGAAGGCCAAGGCGCGGGCCAACCCTGCCGGATTCCGCGCGCTGGCCGCCACCGCACCGGCGGCGTGCTGGCTGGCCAGCATCAGCGTCTCGTCGCGGAACGCCTCGTCCTGCGGCTGGCAGGGGCCGTCGAACGGTGCCAGGGCCAGCGGCGTCACCCGGTGGCCGGCGATGCGCATGGCGCGGATCTCGTTGCTGACGAAGGTCTCTGACAGCACCGGGAAGGCCGCCAGTACGTAGAGCAGGTTCAGGCCAGCCGCGGGCAGGCCCGTCCGCAGGTCGGTTGGCAGGTCGCGAAGCGGGTTGCCGTCGGGCATCAGTGAGGTTCCTTGCGTTCGGCGGCGTCACTGCATCGGCCATGCCATGCGCGGCACTGCACGCTGCCTTGCAATCCGCAAGGCACGCGGGTTGCCTCGGCCCGCGCATGCACAAGCCCCTGGACCTTTCGGTCATCATCCCCGCCCGCAACGTGGCCGGCTACCTGCCGGCCTGCATCGGCAGCATCGCATCCGACCCGGCGCTGGAGATCATCGTCGTCGACGATGGCTCCACCGACGAGACGCCGGAAGTGCTGGCCGACCTGGCCGCCCGCGAGCCGCGGCTGCGGGTGCTGCCGGGCGCCGGGCGCGGTCCCTCCGCCGCCCGCAACCTGGCCCTGGCCGTGGCACGCGCGCCGCTGGTGGCGTTCCTGGACGCCGACGATACCTGGCGCCCTGGCAAGCTGGCGGTGCAGCTTGCCTTGCATCGGGCCTTCCCGGACCTTGGCTTCAGCTTTACGGACTACCGCCACGTGACGCCGGAGGGCGAGGATCGCGGCACGTGCTTCCAATACTGGCCGGGCTTCGCTGCCCGCCACGCAAAGGCGCGCGGCGGCTTCCTGCTGGGCGCGGATGCGCTGGCGCAGCTGTACGCCGAGAACGTGGTCGGCACCTCCACGGTGGTGGCGCAGACCCGGTTGCTGCGCCATTGTGGCGGCTTCGGCGAGCTACTGGTTTCGGCCGAGGACTGGGATTTATGGCTGCGCCTGGCCGCCGAGGCGCCGGTGGGCTGCCTGAAGCTGGTCGGCACCGACTACCTGATGCACCGCCCCGGCAATCTCTCGCACAAGGCCGCCGAGCGGGCCAGCGCGCTGCGGTCCGTGGCGGAATGGCATCGCGCCGCCGCCGGGGCGCTGGACCCCGCGGCGCTGCGCCGCTGCGAGGCCAGGCTGCTGGCCGCCGAGGCCGAAGCCGCGATGGCCGCCGGCCAGCCCTGGAGCGCGGTGGCCAAGCAATGCGGCGCCGCACTGCACCAGCCAGGCCGACGGGCGGTGCGCCATGCCGCCGCGCTGCTGCTGCAGGCGTTGCGCCCGGCAGCCTGACCACACCGCATGCCCAGGCTGCATTGTCCCCCGCGACACCGTCGCGGGGGTTTTTTGTTGAATGCAGAACGCTCCGGCACAGTGGCCGGGGTGCCGAAGCGGCTTTGCCGGCAAGGACGCAGCTTGGCGCGGATGGGCCGCAGGCCCGCACCCCGTTGCTTGCCCGCGTAGACACGCGGTATCGCCCCGGGCGTCTGCACCCCGGGGCGATACCGCGCCGACCGGCGAGCGGCAGCAGGCGGGAGTCCGCCCAGACGCTCACGGTGGTCTTCGACCAGGTCCTAGCCTGGTGTATCGAGCAGCTGATTCGGGCCAGCCCTCGCCGGCGCCGATCGGACGCTATTGGCCGCGTCCGGTCACCATCACCTGCACCGTGGTCAGCGCCACGCGGGCATCCACCGCCAGCCAGCTGTACAGGCTGGTCAGGCTCAGCGCATAGGCGTGGTCCCAGCCGGCCTTCTTGCGCACGTCGTCCAGGCAGGTGTCGTAGCCCTGGTAGACCTGCGCCATGCCGGTGATGCCGGGCCGCAGCCCCGCCGTGCGCTCGGCGAAGAAGGGCACCGCCTTCTCCAGGCGGCCGTAGAAGCCTGGGCGCTCCGGTCGCGGGCCGACGATGCTCATCTCGCCCTTCAGCACGTTGAACAGCTGCGGCAACTCGTCCAGCCGGGTCTTGCGCAGGAAGTTGCCGACGCGGGTGATGCGCGGGTCGCGCTTGGCCGCCCAGACCGCGCCGGATTTCGCCTCGGCATCCCGGCGCATGCTGCGGAACTTGTACATCACGAACAGCTCGGTGCGGTCGGGCCGCATCCGGCCGACGCGGAGCTGGCGGAACACGGCGGGGCCGCGGCTGTCCAGCTTCACCGCCAGCGCGATCAACGGGAACAGCGGCAGGGTGATGGCCAGCGCCAGCAGCGCGACGAGTATGTCGAAGCCACGCTTGGCGTAGGCCACGTGCAACGGCAGGTGCAGGTTCTCCGGCATGGTCGGTCTCTCCGTCTCAGGCGGCGGCCGGCGTCATTGCACGGCGCCAGGGTTGGCGGGGACGCAGCAGCAGGTAGCGTGCCACGCCAACCGCGCTGGCGAGGTGCCCTGAGGCCAGATACCTCAATACCGCCAAGGGTTTCGGCGCCGCCGCGCCGCAGAATGCGCCCAATGCGGCCAGTGTCAGGCCCAACGCCTCGCAACCTGCGAGAACCGCGAAGAAGGCGCTGGATGTCGCCAGCGCCCAGCTGCCCAGCATCGCGAAGCCCAACAGGAAGGGCATCACCACCCGCAGCGCCTTGCCGGAGGCGAACGCCAAGGCCACGCCGCCCTGGCGCGGGTGCAGCAGCGCCCTGAGCCGCCACAACTGCTGCGCGTTGCCGGCCGCGATGCGCCGCCGCCGCCGCGCTTCCAGCGCGGGGTTGGAGACCTCGGCCTCCAGCACGCGGATGCGGTCATCGTAGGCCAGGCGCCAGCCGGCCAGGTGCATCCGCAGCGGCAGGATGAAGTCGTCGTTGATGGTATCCGCCTCCAGCGGCTGCCAAGCCTCGCGCCGGAAGCACCAGAAGGCGCCGTGCAGCCCGAGCGGCGCGCCCAGCGCGGCCTCGCCCCGCTTCACCGCCACCTGGTAGCGCCAATAGGTCGCCTCGCCGGCCGAACCGGGGCGCGCAAGCAGGTAGGTGCCGCCCACCGCACCCAGCGTCGCTTCGGCGAAATGCCCGGTGGCCAGCCGCAGCGCATCCGCCGGCAGCATGGCCGAGACGTCGCTGAGCGCGACGATGCCTTCGGCAATGGCCGCGATGGTCTCATTCAGCACCGCCAGCTTGCCGCGGTTGGGCTGCAGGTCGCGGATCTCGGCGTGCAGGTCCAGCCCGGGCAGGGCTTCGCGAGCCAGGGCCACGGTGGCGTCGCTGCAGCCGTCGCAGGCCACCACCACGCGCAGCTTTTCGCGTGGGTAGTCCAGGGCGGCCAGGTTGCGCAGCTTGGCCGCGATGAAGGCGGCCTCGTTATGCGCCGGCATCACCACGGTCACCACGGGCAGCGCGGCCTCGGCCAGCGGCGCCGGGGCTGGGGCCGCGGTGCGCGCGGCGTGGCGCAGCAGCAACGGCCAGCCGGCGTGGTGCCAGGCGGCAAGACCCAGCGCGGAGAGCGTAGCGGTGGCAAGCATCAGGCGGCCTCCTCGGCGAGCTTCAGGTAAGCCCCGGCGGCGGCGGCCAGGCTGGCATGGGCCAGCACGAAGCCACGCGGGTCGCCGCCGCGGTTAGCCAGCAGGGACTGCATTCCCAATGCCAGTGCCACCGGGTCTTCGGTGGCAACCAGCCATGCAGAATGCGGGTCGCAGGCCGCCGGCACGCCGCCGACCCGCGCCGCCACCACGCCCAGCCCGGTTGCCTGCGCTTCCAGCAGTGCCAGCGGCAGGCCTTCATTGCGGGAGGGCAGGCAATAGCCATCCAGCGCCTGGTAGAAGCCAGCCATGTCCTGCACCAGGCCGAGGAAGCGCACCCGATCCGCCACGCCCAGCGCCTGCGCCTGTTGCTGCAGGGCGGCGGCCTGGCCGCCATCGCCGGCTACCGCCAGCAGGGCATCGCCCCGCAGCAGCGCCAGGGCGGCGATGGCGATGTCCACGCCCTTCACCGGCTCCAGCCGCGCCGCCACGCCCAGGATGACACGGCCGGCCGGCAGGCCCAGCGTGGCGCGGGCGGCGGCCTTGTCGCCAGGGGCGAAGCGCAGGGTGTCCACGCCGTTCAGCACCACGCGCGGCACCACGCCGATCGCTTCCCGCACGGCCTCCGCCACATGCGGCGCATCGGCCACCAGCACCGGCCTGGCCAGCCGCAGCGCCAGCTTCACCACGGCGCGGCGCTTCGCGTCAGCCAGGTGCCAGGCATCGTGTTCCGTGTGCAGCCGGCGCTTCACCCCGGCTAGGCGCGCGGCGGGGCCGGCATAGAGCAGCGGGCCGACATGGTGCGTATGCACCGCCCAGGGCTTGAGCCGGCGGAACAGCGCCACCAGCCGCGCCGGCAGCGCCGCATCCAGCCCGGGGCGCTTGCCCAGGAACAGCAGCTGTTCCCGGTGCTGCGCCAGCCGGGGCCAGGCGGCAAGGGCGCGATCGGCATCGCCTTCCAGCGAGAGCACCAGCGTGGGGCGCTGCGCCGCCTGGGCGCGGGCCAGTTCCAGCGCCATCACCTCCAACCCGCCGGGCGCCAGGTGCTGCACCACGTGGATGAGGGGGTTCTGCATGGTGGCGCTCCTCAGGCCCGGGCCAGCGGCGGCATGCGCGCCAGCACCGTCACGCCGGTAGCCTTTTCCACGTCGCGGGCGCGGCGGAAGGTGCTGTCGAACAACTCCATCAGCACCGCCAGCCCGATACCCAGCCCGATGCCGGCGACCAGGCCGACGATGGTGAAGATCAGCTGCATCGGCTTCATCGGCGCGGTCGGCACGAACGGGCGGTCGATGATCTTGATGCGTTCCGGGGCCTGCTGGATGGCAAGGTCCGTGGTCACCTGCGCCATCTCGTAGCGGCGGCGCAGCGTGGTGACGAGCTCGGCCTTCACCGCCACGTCGCGTTCCAGGCCGCGGATCTGGCGTTCCACCTCGCCGCTGCCGGCGATGCGGGCCTCGACCTCGGTGATGCCGGCCCGCAGGTTGGCCACCTCGGCGCGATACTGCTCCACGCGGTCGCGCACGCCGGCCATGGCGCCGACCTGGCTGATGAGCAGTGGCTGCGCGCGCTCGCTGCGCGGCTCGGCCATGGCGGCCAGGTTCCACAGCCGGTTGGGGTCCATGTTCGGTGCGGTGCGGGCGGCTTCCAGCAGGGCCAGGCGCTCCTGCTCCAGCCGGTCCAGCTTGAATTGCGCCGCCTGAACCCTGGAATGGTCGTCGGTGTAGCGGGCACGCAGCAGGGCCAGCTCGCCCATGGTGGTGACGATGTCCTGCTCGATGCGGCCCAGCACCGGGTTGGTGGCCAGCAGGCGTTCGCGCATCGCGCCCACCTCGCCCTCGGCGCCGGCCAGCTTCACTTCGCGGTCCGCCAGCTGCTCGCGCAGCGCGGCCAGGCGCTGGATATTGGTGGCGCGCAGGTCCGGCAGTTGCGCGGCGTGTTCGGTCTTGAAGGCCGAGAGGCGGGTTTCCACGTCGTCCAGCTCGGCGGTGGCGGTGCGCATCTGTCCCTCCAGGAAGCGCGTGCTGCTGCGCAGGCTGCTGTCCTCCGGTCCGCGTACGCGTTCGATAAACCGTTCGCCGATGCGGGTGAGCACCTGGTCCATGCCGGTGGGGTTGGCGGCGCGGTAGCGCAGCTCCACCATTTCCTGCCCGACCAACTGCACCGAGACGCCGGCGGCCAGGTAGCTCACCGCCTCGCTCTGCCGGCGCTCGGAAGCGTCACGCGGGATCATCTCCAGGTCCTTGGCCACCTCGGCCAGCACGTAGCGGCTGGTCACCAGGGCACGCAGGCCCTCCATGCGGTCGCGCAGGTTGGAATGGACCGTCAGGTCTTCCATGAATGGGTTGAACTTGGCCGGGTCCTGGATGAGCACGCTCATCCGCGCCTCATAGCTGCGCGGGGCGAAGCCACCGATGATGCCGCCGACGACCGGCAGTACCAGGATAGGCAGCGCGATCACGTAGCGCCGGCGCCAGGCAGCGGCCAACAGCCCGTGGATCACCTCGGCCAGCGGCGGAGGGGCGGCGGTGTTGCCGGCGGCGGTGGATGCGGCGGTCATGGCGGCTCCGGTGTCCCACAACCGCCGCCGCCCCTGGATCAGGGCTGGCGCGATGGCGTGGGGACAGCAGCGCCTGGGGCAAGCGGTGTGCCAGCCTCCCGCAGCACCAAGACCTGGCCGACGGGGGCTTCCTTCTCGAATCGCAATTGCACTTCGCGGAAATCCGCCTGCAAAAGGCGAGCAACGGCCAACGCCCGGCGCTGGCTCAGCAGCGAGGCATCCTCGCCCGCGGCTCCGGCTGCGCGCGCCAGCACCACCACCGCGGGCGCGCCGTGGTTGGCGGTGGCGAAGCGGCTGAGCTCGCTGCGCTGGGCCGCGTCGGGCAATACCTCGGTGGCGCCGTAGCGCAGCACCAGCTGCCCCGGCGGCCCGGCAGCGGCGGCACGGGCGCGAGCCAGCATGGCAGCTACGCTGGTGCCACCGCTGGCATCCCCGCCACCCGTGGCGCGGAGCTGGGCCAGCGCCAGGGTTTGCTCGGGCGAGGGCTGGCAGGCGGCCAGCAACAGCAACAGGGGCAGCAGGCGGCGCGACATGCGAAGGCAACTCCTTCCCGCGCAACGCTGAATCGGGCTGCGCCGGGGCATCCTACAGCGCTTCGATCAGTTGTGCCGCCCGGGCGGCCCGGGCCGACCAGGATTCGGCGGCCACTGCCCGCTGGCGGGCGGCATCAGGGCCGGGCGCCGCCGCGGCGGCGGCCTGCAGGGCGGCGGCGAAGCCAGCGGCCGTCGTCGCCTGGTGCACCAGCCCGGCATAGGGCTGCAGCGCCGGGAATGGCGTGCTGACCACGGGCCGACCGGCCGCCAGGTATTCGCGCAGCTTCAGCGGATTGCAGGCGCGGATCTGGTCGTTGTCGAGGAACGGGATCAGCCCCGCCGTCCAATGCTGGGCATAGCCCGGCAGCGCGGCATGCGGCTTCGGCCCCAGCCGTACGATGTTGCCCACCCCCTCCAGCGCCGCAAGATCGGTGCCGGCCGAGGGGTTGCCGATGAACAGGAAACGCCAGTCAGGCAGCAGGCGGGCGGTGGCCGCTACCAGCCGCAGGTCCAGCCAGGGCGCCAGGGAGCCGTAGAAGCCGGCTACCGGGCCCTTCGGCAGATCGGCTGGGCGGGGCGCCGGCGTGGCAAACAGCCGGTAGTCCACGCCATGTTCCAGCAGCGCCGTCTTGTGCGCGGGGAAGCGCGCCGCCAGGGCTGGCGATGCCGCCAGGATCAGGTCGGCGCGGGCGGCCATCTCGGCTTCCATGGCCAGGGCGGCCGCGTGGTCCACGCCGGCCAGGGCGCCGAAATCGTCGCCACAGTAGTACACGACCGCGCTCTCGCCACAGGCGCCGAGCGCCTGCACCGCGGAGGGCAGGCTGGCCCATACCACCGGCCGCCGCAACGCGCCCGCGGCGCCGCGCACCCGGCGACCCAGCAACACCCGGTTCAGCGCCCGCGCCCACATGCCCTGGGCCATGGGCAGCGCGAGCGGTTGCACCACGGGGAACGGCGCGAGCGGGCCGAGCGTCTCACACTGGATGGCGGCGCCCGGCCGTGCCGGCGCGCCATCAGCCGCAGGCCGTGCCAGCGCGGCACGCAGCTTGCGCCAGGCCCGGCCGAGGTCGCGCACCGACAGCCGCGGGCGGCGCAGGCCGATGCTGTTGACCCACAGCACGCCACGGTCCGCCGCCAGCAGCCGAACCAGGTGCTGGGTGGAGGAGGGGTGCGCGCCCCAATCCTCGCCGAAGACGATCAGGTCGCGGGCCATGCCGCTCAGCCCGCCAACGCGCGGAGGACGCGGCATGGGTTGCCGCCGGCCAGCACCATCGGCGGCAGATCCTTCGTCACCACGGAGCCGGCGCCCACCACGGTGCCATGGCCAATCCGCACGCCCGCCAGCACGGTGACGCCGGTGCCGAGCCAGACATCGTCCTCCAGCACGATGTCGCCGCACTGCGCATCCTGGCAGGGCAGACCGGCGGCACGCGCCACGGGGTCCAGCGGATGGCCGGGGTAGCCCGCCAGGAAGTTGCGACCGGCCAGCCGCACATTGTTGCCCAGCACTACCCGGGTGCCCACCGCGATGGTGGTCTGCCAGCCGATATCCACATTATCGCCCACCTCCAGCATCGGCCGGGGGCGCGAGGAGGGCCGCGCCGAAAGCGTGGCAGCGGCGGAAAGCCGCACGTCGCGCCCCAGCCGCAGCCGCAGCGGCCCGGCGATGAAAGGCATGCCGCCCTCGAGCCGCAGGCCGGGCGCCGGGGTTTCGCAGCGCGAGAGCAGCAATGGGGTCCAGTACAGCGCCCGCGCCACCTGCGAGAGCGTATCGCGCAGCCCGGTGTGCAGCGCGTAGAGCGCCGCGTGGAGCGGCCGCACCATCGGCACGCGGGCGCCACGCACCGCCTGCACGCCGCGCCAGGCCAGCTTGGCCAGGGGCGTCTGCTGAGCCTTGATATGTTGCCTGACGGCCAGCACTGCACTCATCGCCTCGGTCTCCGCATCGGGTTCGCGGCTGGCAAGGCAGCCGCCGTGCCATGCAGGCCGCCTTGCAGAATGCGGCGGTGGTCGCAGCCGCTCAGGCGGGCACCCCGGCGCGGTGGCTCAGACCCGCATCCCCAGCACGGCGGAGCGCCGCAGCCGGTTGCGCACCTTATCCACCAGGCGCGGTGCCCAACGCGCCAGGCGGCCCAACTCGCGTTCCATCTCGGCGCGCAGCGACGGGTTCTCGCGGTCGTTCAGCACCACGCCGGAGAGGTGTCCGCCGGCGCGCAGCAGCTTGGCCTGCGCCTGGCGGACCTTTTCGGCCCTGGTGCGGCCGGCCAGCACCACCAGCACCGTGGTGGCGGCCCTGGAGGCCACGGCCAGGCCGCCCGGTCCGTTCGACTGCGCGGCGGCCAGCAGCGGCGGCGCATCGAGCACCACCATGGACCAGTCGCGCCGCCATTCCGCCAGCTTCCAGGCCAGGTAGCTAGGCTCCTTCCAGTTGCCGCCGGCATCGGCCGGTACGCTGACGGCACCGAAGCCATCGGCACCGATCCGCAGCGGCACGCCGGGTTCCAACTGCTGGCCCAGCCGCGCCGCCAGGGCTGGCTGGCGCGGACTGAGCTCGGCCAGCAGCGCCGTCTCGCCCGCCAACACGGCGCGCCGCGCCAGCGCGGCGGCCAGCGTGGAGGCGCCCTCGCCATGCCCCGCGGAGGTGACGCAGACGCAGCGCTGGCCGCCCTGTACCAAAGTGCGCCACAACGCCTCCACCTCCTCGGTCATGGCTTCGGGCAGCAGGTTCTCCCGCATGGTCAAATCACCTTGAGCAGCGCGAGGATGGAGATGGCGGTGACCACGTCTCGCAGGTTGTCGAAGAAGAAGCGCCAGTCGCTCTGCTGCTGGTTCGGCACGTAGATCGTGTCGCCGGGCCGGACCAGCGGCAGCATGGCAAAGTCGCCGGTGCGGGCGAAGCGCGGCAGGTCGAAGGTGCGGGCCTCGTTGCCGCAGCAACTGAGGTTCACCACGACGATGCGGTTGTCCATCGCCGAGCCGGTGGGGCCGCCGGATTCCGCCAGCAGGTCCAGGATCGTCATGCCGGCGCCGAGCGGATAGCGGCCCGGCTTGCCCACCGCACCCAGCACGCGCACCACGTTGTTGGGCGCAATCTCCAGCCAGTTGCGGTTGCGGTCGGGCACGAAGATCACGTCGCCGGGCAGCAGCACGGGCAGCAGCGTGTCGTCACCGGTCTCGAAATAGGCCGCCAGGTTCACCCGGGTGACGCGGTCGCGCGCCTCGCTGCGATGCGAGACGCGGATATTGATGATATCGGCGGCGGGCGTCGGGCCGTTGGCGGCACTGACGATGTCGAGGAAGCTGAGGCCGCGTTCGAAGGCGTAGCGCCCCGGCGCGCCCACCGCGCCCATCACGTAGATGGAACTGTCCGAGCGCTGCCGCAGCCAGGTGGTGCGGCTGTCGCCCGGCGGGGCCGGCGGCAGTTCGGCGATGGAGATGGTGTAGCCGGCATGGATCACCGGCAGGCTGGCCAGCGAACCGCCCTGTTCCAGGAAGCGCTTCAGATTGAAGTGCAGCGCGGCGCCGCGGCTGTCGCCCGGGAGGATCTGCACGTTGGCCATGTCGGCGCGCTCGGTCGGCCCACCGGTCTGGGCGATGAGATCCAGCAGGCTCATCTCGTCGGCCCACTCCAACCGGCCGGGGCTCTTCACCGCGCCCAGCACCCGCACCGCGCGGGAAGGCGGCGTCCGCAGCCAGCTGGTGCTTTCCTGCTGCTGCTTTTCCGGAATGAAGATGGCGTCGCCCGGGCGGACCTCGGGCGGGCGGCCGCCGGCGCGTTCGATGAAGCCGCCCAGGTCGAACATCTCCACCGTGCGGCCATCGGCGCGGATGATCTTCAGGTTGCGCGTATCGGCGAAACGGGTGGGGCCGCCGGCATTGGCCAATATGTCGAAGAAGCTGGTGCCGGCCCGCACCTCGAAGGCGCCGGCGCGCTGTACCTCGCCCATCATGTAGATCACGCTCGGCCCGGTGCGCACCGCTTCCGTCAGCGCGGGCACGAACAGCGTGGTGCCGGCCGCCACTTCCGGGTTCAGGCTGGCATTGCCGCTGTCCAGATAGGTCTTCAGGTTGAACAGCCGCGGTTCCGTGCCGCTGATGATCCGCACCTGTTCGGTGCCGGCGAAGCGGGTGACGCCGCCGGCGCGCAGCAGCGCGTCCATCACTGTCATGCCCTGGCGCCATGAAAAGCTGCCGGCGTTGTTGACCTCGCCGAACACCCGCACCGCCTGCCGGTCATCGGCATCGCTGCTGGCGGCATGGCCGTCGAACGGCATCTCCACATTGCCGGTCTGTGGGCTGGCCGGCACGAACACCTCGTCCAGCGGGCGCAGCGGCGGCAGCAGCCGGGCGTCGCCGGTATCCAGGTAGCGCTTGTAGTCGAAGGTGATCGGCTCCTGGCCCTGGCGGCGAAGCTGCAACCTGTCGAGCTGGGCGCCCGCGTTCAATCCGCCGGCGGCGCCGAGGGCCTGCTGCACGTTGGCGCCGGCCGGCAGCTCCACCGGGCCGGGCGTCTTCACATAGCCGAACACCGAGAGCAGCAGCTTTCGCTCGCGCAGCACCAGGTTGAAGCGGGAGAGGTCGCGGTAATGGCGCGAGAGGGTTTCGCGCACCCGGTCGCGCGCCTCGCGCAGCGTCAGCCCGGCCAGCTCCGTGGGCCCGGCCTCGGGCAGGTCTATGCGGCCTTCGCGGTCGATCTGGAAGGTATTGGCGAAGGCATCCTCGCCCGGCAGCACCACCTGCAGCACGTCGCCCACGTTCAGCCGCGGCTGCGCGCCCGGTTGCGCCCAGGCGGGCGCCACGGCCAGCAGCAGCAGGACCAGGGCCAGGAGCAGACGCGGCGGGCGGTGCATTCAGGAACACTCCGGGGCGAGGGTGGTGCCGGGCGGCAGCTCGGCCGCCAGGGTGTCGGTGGTGAGGCGCAGGCGTTGCAGGCTGCGCTCGGCATCCGCCAGGAAGCCGGCGGCGAATTCGCGCTGGACCAGCGCCGATTCAGCCTGCGCCAGCATGAACCGGCCGGTCAGCACGCCGCGTTGCTCGGCCTGCTGGTGCAGCGTGTCCAGACGGTTGATGACGCAGCCCAGGCGCAGGCGCAGGGTCGCGGCCGCGGGGTCCGGCGTGGCATCCTCCGCCAACCGGGGCGCGCGGTATTCCGCCATGCCGCCATGTCCGGTCTCCGGCCAACTGGTGCAGCCGGCCAGGGCGAGGAGCAGCGACAGCAGGGCGGCGCTTCTCATGCGGCGCGGGCCAGGCCCAGGGCGGCGGCGAAGCCCAGGCGGCGCGGGGCGGCGGCGGCAATGCCCAGGGTGCGGTCCAGCCCCAGCTTGCGCAGCAGCGCCAACGGCTGACCGGAGGCGCCTGCCAGCTTCAGCGTGTAGCCATGCGCCGCCAGCCGCTTGAAGGTGAAGGCCAGGGCGCCAACGCCGGAACCGTCCATGTAGGTGACCTCACTGATGTCGATGGCCAGGTCCCGACTCGCATCGGCTGCCAGCACTTCCAACAAGGGACGTAGCGCGAGAGCGCCCTCGGCATCCAGCGCGCCGGAAATGGCAAGGTGATTGCCGTGCGGGCCGGAGTTGATGCTGCTGATCATGGAGTAACCCTTTGCTCAAACTGTTGCTGGGGGATTAACCGCAAGCTGCGTGCCACCGGCGGCATGCCGAATTGCCGGCACTTGCCTTGCAAAACCCGGCCTGGAGCCAGCCGAGGCCGCCCATCGGGCTGCAGGCTGCAATGCAGGATGCGAATGTCATGGATGCGGGTGAACTTTGGCTGCTGCTGGACAGCCGCGGTATGGGAGGCATCGAGAGCCACGTGGCGGAACTCGCGGCCGGCCTGGCGGCGACGGGGTGGCGGCCGCGCGTGCTGTTCCTGGCCGACCACGGGCCGCATCCGCTGCGGCAGCGGCTGGACCAGGATGGCGTGGCGTGGGAAGCCCTGGCGGGCAACCTGGTTCGCAGGTTGCACCGCGGCCGGCCGGCCGTGCTGCATACCCACGGCTACAAGGCCAATCTGCTGGGCCGCGCCGCCGCCCTGCTGACCGGCACCCGCCACGTGGCCAGCTACCACGCCGGCGAGCGTCCACCCGGGTGGGTTGCCCTTTGGGACCTGGCAGATCGCTGCACCGCATGGATGGGCCGGCGCATCGCCGTCAGCCGGCCTATCCTGGCGCGGATTCCTTTCGGCGCCATCCATGTCCCGAACTTCGTTGCGCTGCCGCCGGCACCGACGACGGCAGCGCCGAACAGCGTCGGCTTCGTCGGCCGGTTCAGCCATGAGAAGGGTCCGGACCGCTTTGTTGACTTGTCGCGCATGGTGGCCGGCCCAGCCTGGGTGGCGTTCGGCGACGGCCCCGAGCGAGCCGCCGTCGAAGCCCGCGGCAGCGGCACGGTGGCATTTCGCGGCGCGGTACCCACCATGGCCCCGCATTGGCGGGACCTTGGACTGCTCGCCATTACCAGCCGGGCCGAGGGCCTTCCGCTGGCCGCGCTGGAAGCGATGGCCGCCGGCGTCCCGGTGGCGGCCTTCGCCCTGGGCGCCCTGCCGGAGGTCATCCGCGACGGCCAGAACGGCTTCCTGGTGCCGCCCGGCGACATGGACGCGCTGGCAGGCGCCGTGCGCCGCTGGGCTGCCCTTGATGGCCAGGGGCGCGCCGCCCTCGGCGCTGCCGCACGGGACACGGTGGCGCTTGGCTACGGGCGCGAGGCTGGCGTGGCGCGGATCCTGGCGGCCTATGGCCTCGGCGCGTCTGCGCCGCCACGCGGCTGAGCCGACCGGCGCCCGTTGCGTTTCGGCCGCCGAGGCCGGAACCTGCGGCGCAATGCCGCCGCCGGCGATGGAGGGAAGCGTGGAACTGGGATTTCTCGGCCTGGGCCAGATGGGCTCGGCTATTGCGGAGCGCCTGCAGGCGGCCGGCCACCACCTGCACGTCTACGACCCCAGCGCGGCGGCGCTGGCCGGCTTCGCCCAGGGCGGCGCCGCTGCCTGCACCTCCGCCGCAGCCGTTGCCGATGCGGCGCCCATCGTCTTCGCCTGCCTGCCGAACGGTGCGGTCAGCCAGGCGGTGGCCCGCGAGGTGGCCGGTGGCCGGGCGGTGCGGACCTATGTCGAGATGTCCACCATCGGCAGCCCGGCGCTGGAGCAGGTACGCCAGACGGTGGCCGCCCGCGGCATCGACCTGGCCGACTGCCCGATCAGCGGCGGGCCGAAGGGCGCGCGGGCCGGCACGCTGACGGTGCTCTGCGCCGCACCGCCGGACATCCGTGCCCGAATCCGCCCGCTGCTGGAACAGGTCGGCCGCACCATCTTCGAGATGGGCGACAGGACCGGCCAGGCGCAGTTGATGAAGCTGGTGAACAACCTGATCAACGCCGCCAACCTGGCCACCGCCTTCGAGGCGTTGGTGCTGGGCGCCAAGGGCGGGCTGGACCCGGACCAGATGGTGGCGATGCTGAACGTCTCCACCGGCCAGAACAGCGCAACCCTGACCAAGGTGCCGAAGGCCGTGCTGACCGGCTCCTTCGACTACGGCGCCAGCCTGGCGACCATGGTGAAGGACGTGACGCTCGGTCTGCAGGAAGCCGAGGTGCTGGGGGTGCCCCTGCTGGTGCACCAGCAATCCGCCACGCTCTGGCGCCTGGCCGAGCAGCAGGGGATGGGGGCGCAGGACTTCACCAGCCTGATCACGCTGCTGGAAGGCTGGGCCGGGGTGACGGTCCGCAGCCGGCCGCAGCCGGGCTGAGTCGCGCCGTACGGGGATGGACAGCGGCCAGCGGCTCGGAAATCATCGCCACTGGCCTTCGGCGGCCCGCCACCTCCTCATTCTCGCGCCGGGATGCCCATGTCCGACAATCCGCTGCTGCAGCCCTGGACCGCCCCGTTCGGCGTGCCGCCCTTCGACCTGATCCGCCCGGAGCACTTCCCTGCCGCCTTCGACCAGGCCATGGCCATGCACCGGGCCGAAGTGGCGGCCATTGCCACGGCGCCGGCGGCGCCGAGTTTCGCCAATACCGTGGCGGCGCTGGAGGGCGCCGGGCGGCTGCTGGACCGGGTCCGCGCCTGCTTCTTCAACTTGGTCGGCAGCCAGGCCAGCGACGCGATGCAGGCGGTGGAGCGGGACTACGCGCCACGGCTGGCGCGCCACCGCACCGAAGTGGCGCTGGACCCGGCGCTGTTCGCCCGCATCGGCGTGCTGCATGCAGAGCGCGCCACCCTGGCGCTGGAGCCGGACCAGCTGCGGCTTTTGGAGCGGATGCACACCGGCCTGGTGCGCGCCGGCGCGGCGCTGGCGCCCGCGGCCCGTGCACGCATGGCGGAGATCTCGACCCGGCTGGCCGAACTGCACACCGCCTTCGGCCAGAACGTGCTGCAGGATGAGAACGATTGGCACATGCTGCTGGCCGAGGCCGATCTGGCCGGGTTGCCAGGCTTCGCCCGTGATGCGGCGCGCCAGGCGGCCGCCGAGCGCGGCCTGGCCGAGGGGTACGTGGTCACGCTGTCGCGCTCCTCGGTGGAACCGTTCCTGACCTTCTCCGCCCGGCGGGACCTGCGTGAGCGGGCCTGGCGCGCCTGGATTTCCCGCGGCAGCAGCCCCGGCCCGCGCGACAATCGGCCGCTGATCCGCGACATCCTGGCGCTGCGGGCCGAGCGTGCCCGGTTGCTGGGCCATGCCGACCATGCGCATTGGCGACTGGCCGACAACATGGCGCGCGAGCCCGCCGCGGTCTCGCGCCTGTTGCAGCAGGTCTGGGAACCGGCGAAGCGCCAGGTGGAGGCCGAGCGCGCGGTGCTGACCGCCCAGGCCAGCGCGGCCGGCCACAACGGCCCGCTGGAGGCCTGGGATTGGCGGCATTGGGCGGAACAGGCCTGCCGTGCGCTGCATGACTTCGACGAGAGCCTGCTGAAGCCGTACTTCCCGCTGGAAGGGATGTTGCAGGCGGCGTTCGAGACCGCGGCGCGGCTGTTCGGCGTCAGCTTTGCCGAGCGGCATGACATTCCGCTGTATCATCCGGATGTCCGCGCCTTCGAGATGCTGGGTGCCGATGGCGCGCACCGCGGGCTGTTCCTGCTGGATGCCTTCGCCCGCGCCGGCAAGCGTTCCGGCGCCTGGATGAGCAGCTACCGCGTCGCCGAGAGCTTCGCCGGCGCGGTCACGCCGATCATCGTCAACAACAACAACATCGCCAAGGCGCAGCCGGCGCTGCTGTCCTTCGATGAGGCGCGGACGCTGTTCCATGAGTTCGGCCACGCGCTGCACGGGCTGCTCAGCACCGCGCGCTATCCATCGCAGAGCGGCACCGCCGTGCTCAGCGACTTCGTCGAGTTCCCCAGCCAGGTGCTGGAGCATTGGCTGACGGTGCCGGAGACGCTGCGCCGCCACGCCCGCCATCATGCCAGCGGCGAGCCGCTGCCCGAGGCGATGCTGGCACAGCTGCTGGCGTCACGCCGCTTCGGCCAGGGCTTCGCCACCGTGGAGTTCGTCTCCTCGGCGCTGATCGACCTGGAATTGCATACCCATCCGGCGCCGGAGACGCTGGACCTGGAGGCGTTTGAAACCGCGTTCCTCGCCGGCATCGGCATGCCGGAGGCGATCGGTCTGCGACACCGCCCCGCGCATTTCCAGCACCTGTTCGCCGGCGGCGGCTACGCCGCGGGCTACTACGCCTACCTGTGGGCGGAGGTGCTGGACGCCGATGCCTTCGACGCCTTCGAGACGGCAGGCAACGCTTTCGATCCGGCGCTGGCGGCGGGACTGCGCGATATCTACGAGGCGGGCGACACCCGCGACCCGATGGAGTTGTACCGCGCGTTCCGCGGCCGCGACCCCGCGGTGACGCCGCTGCTGCGCAAGCGAGGCCTGCTGGCCGAACCATGAGCCGCGCCGCTGCTCCGGCCCTGCCGCCTGCGCCGACCCGGCGCGGGCCGGCCTACCGTGGTTGGCGGCGGCCGAGGCCGTAGCGGGCGATCAACTCGCCCTGGGTACGCATGGTGGCGGCGACCAGCTCCGTCATCTGCGCTGCGTCCAGGTACCGAGGTTCCTGGTCGGCCTCCTGCAGCATGTGCAGCACGCTGGGCTTCTGCACCGCCACGCGCAGCGCTTCCTGCAGGGTATGCATCACCTCGGGCGCCATGCCGGCGGGGCCACCCACCCCGTAGAAGCTGCGGATCAACGTGGAATAGCCCAGGTCGGCGAGCGTCGGCACGTCCGGCAGGCTGCGGGTACGGCGGTCGCTGCCGATGGCCAGGAGGCGTACGCGGCCGGAGCGCACGAAGGGCAGCACGCTGACCATGGTATCCATGGCGAAGGTAATCTGACCCCCCAGCAGCGCCACCATGCAGTCCGCGCTGCCGCGGAACGGCACCACGGTCCAGGCCAGGTTGTCGCGGGCGGCCACCTCCGAGATCAGCAAATGGGGCGTCTGCGCCAAGCCGCTGGCGGAGCCGTAGAACACCTGGTCCGGGTGGGCGCGGCCGAAGGCCATCAGGTCGGCCCAGGTCTTGAACGGGCTTTCCGCCGGCACCGCGGCGGCGAAGGGAATCTCCACCAGGCTGGAGATGTAGGTGAAGTCCTTCAGCGGGTCGTAGGGCACGTTCTCCAGCAAGGCGGAGCTGACCACGGCGGTCGACAGGCCACCCAGGGTATAGCCATCAGGCGGGGCGGCCTTGACCGCGGTGAAGGCGACCGCGCCGCCGGCGCCGGAGCGGGTCTCCAACACCACGTTCTGCCCGAGCAATTCGCGCAGCTCGGCGCCGACCACGCGCAGCAGGCTGTCGAAGGTACCGCCGGCGGGGAAGCCGACGATGATCTTGATGGGTTGGGTCGGGAAGCCGCGCGGTTGCGCCAACACGGCCGGGCTGGCCAACGCGGTGGCGGCGCCGGCGAGCACGTCGCGGCGCCGCAGCAGTCCCTGGACTGGCCGGGTCATCGTCATCCTCCCACCACGCCATTCCGGGCGTCTTCATCCGTGGAAGGAGTCTTGCAGCGCCGGTCGGCGGCGTCAACCACAACGCCACTCGCAAGGGGCGCCCACCGGGGGTCAGTCGCTCGGCTGCTGTTCCAGCTGGCGGATCAGGTGGGTGCAGAAGCGGATGCCGGCCTCGCGCTCCCGCGGGCTCAGCTGCGCCATGGCGCCGGCCAGCGTGGCGTCGGCGGCCAGGTCCACCAGGGCGGCGTTGACCAGCTTCAGCCCCTTCGGCGTCAGGTGCACCAGGAAGCCGCCGTCGTGCAACGGGTCCTGCATGCGGGCGACCAGGCCTTTGGCCAGCAGCCGGTCGACCTGCTTGGTGATGGCGCCGGACGTCACGATCAGCGCGCGGAACAGGTCGGTCGGGCGCCGGGCGTAGGGGCGCCCGGCGCGGCGCAGCGCCAGCAACACCCGCAGGTCGGCGCCGGAGACGCCGAAGCGGTCCTGGCAGCGGCGGTGATAGCGCGCGTCCAGCATGCGGCCGAGCCGGGTCAGGCAGATCGACAGCAGCAGATCGTCCATCGCCAGTTCGGGCTGTTCCCGTCGCCAGGATTCGGCGATGTCGTCGAAGCGCACCGGCCCCTTGGTCCTGGCTTCCCGGGTCAGCGTATCGTCGGCGCGCATCGATGCTCCTTCGGCGGGCGGCGCGCCGAGTGTAGCCCAGCCGGCAGGGGGTGGCATAACATCTTCCAAGTAAGACATTCACGTTGACAGCGGCGCATGGCCGGCCTCAGATGCGGCAACCGCCAGGGAGGAACGCCGCGATGATGACGCGTGAGGAAAACGACCGCCTGTGCCGGATCGGCCCCGGAACGCCGATGGGGGCGCTGTTCCGCCGCTTCTGGATGCCGATAGCGCTGGCCGAGAAGCTGCCGGAACCCGGCGCGGTCAGGCATGAGAAGCTGCTGGGCGAGGACTTCGTGGTGTTCCGCAGCCAGCAGGGCAAGGTCGGCGTGCTGGATGAGCTGTGCATGCATCGCGGCGCCTCGCTGGTGCTGGGGCGCGTGGAGGACTGCGGCATCCGCTGCCTGTACCATGGCTGGAAGTTCGGCACCGATGGCGAGATCCTCGACATCATGAACATGCCGCCCGGCAAGCGGCCGCCGAAGCTGAAGGCCAAGGCCTACCCGGTGGTGGAAGCCGGCGGCATCATCTGGACCTATCTCGGCCCGGCCGAGCGGCAACCGCCCTTCCCGCACTGGCAGTACCTGGACGTGCCGGACAACCACCGCGTGGTGATGCGCGTCGACAGCCACTACAACTGGGTGCAGGCGACCGAGGGCGGGCTGGACAGCAGCCATGTCTCCATCCTGCACACCAACGGTGCGCGACCAGGCTGGCTGGGCCAGAGCAGCGACCAGGTCGGCGCCTTCGACGACACCGGCCCGGCGCTGGAACTGGAGGAGACCGAATTCGGCTACCACTATGCCGCCTTCCGTCGCCCGGCGCGGCCAGGCGAGGCGGAGAACTGCCGGATCGTGCCGTTCATCATGCCCAGCGGGCGAATCATCCCGGGCGGCGCGCTGCAGGGGGCCAGCAACTCCACCCTGGTGCTGGAGATTCCCATCGATGACGAACACACCGCAACCTATTCGGTGCGCTACGGCAGCGAGCCGATCGACCCGGCGGCGCGGCACCACGAGACCGGCTTCGACGACCCGGCGATCTACAGCTTCGAGGACAACAAGCTGAAGATGTCGCGCGGCGACTACAAGCAGAACCGCGCGATCATGGACCGCAACTTCTCCGGCCTGCGCGGCATCGCGACCGAGGATGCCGCCATCGCCACCTCGCAGGGGCCGATCTACGACCGCAGCGGCGAACACCTGATCGCTTCCGACATGGCGGTGGTGCGGTTCCGCCGCCGGCTGCTGGATTCGGTGGACGACATGGCCCGCGGCGGCGACCCCGTGGGCGTGCAGGCCGACCATCGGCTGATCGAGGCGATCGATGCGCCGCGCCCGGCCGGCGCGCACTGGCGCACGCTGATCCCGAGCCATCGGGTCACCGCCGTGGACCAGGCGGCGGAGTAGTCGCCTCACGCTGCGGTTGGTGGCGTACGCAGCCTGGCTCCGGGGCTGGCTGCCGGCGATGCCGGCCGGTCACGCGGCGGCCCGTGGGGTGCTGGCGCAGGCGTGAAGGCAGGCGGCGGCGGAACCGGCGGCGGCGTGCCGCGCTGGTTTGGCGGATTTCGAAGAAAGCCGCATGGACGACGTACGCCCGCGGGACGCCGAGGAGCGCCCGCCCGGCCAAACCCGCGAGGGCGAGGCGCCGAAGGATCAGCCGGAACAGCATCCGCGGCGGCGGCGCTGGTTGATCGCGGCCGGCGCCCTGGTGGTCGTGCTGCTGCTGGCTGGGGGTGGCTGGTGGTGGTCGCAATCGCGCCAATGGGAGAGCACGGACGACGCCTTCCTTGAGACGCATGTGACGCGTTTGGCGCCGCAGGTGGCGGGCCGCGTGTTGCGACTGCTGGTGGACGACAATCAGCCCGTGGCGGAGGGCGCGCTGCTGGTGGAGATCGACCCGCGCGACTTCGAGGTGGCGCTGGCAACCGCCCGGGCGCGGCAGGGCAGCGCCGCGGCGCAGGCGGCACAGTCCCAGGCCGAGGTGCATGTGCGCAGCGCCGCCACCGGCCAGGCCGCCGCCAATGTGGTGGTGGCCGAGGCCGACCTGCAGAACGCGGAGACGAGCCTGCGCCGCTTCCGCAGCGTGGACCCGCGCGCGGTGACGCAGCAGCCGCGCGACGATGCCGATGCCGCCAGCCGCAGCGCCCGCGCCCGGTTGGAGGCGGCGCGCCAGGCGGTGGTCGCCTCGCAGGCGCAGGAGGCGGCGAGCGGTGCCCAGGCCGCCGCGGCCGGCGCCGCGTTGAGCGAGGCCGAGGCGGCGGTGGCGAATGCGGAGCTGCAGCTTTCCTATACCCGCATCGTGGCGCCGGTGGCCGGGCGCGTGGCCAATCGCGGTGTCGAGGTCGGCAACTTCGTCACGCCCGGCCAGGCCTTGCTTTCGGTGGTGGAGAACGACGTCTGGGTCACCGCCAACTTCAAGGAAACCCAGCTGCGCGGCATCCGCCCCGGGCAGCCGGTGGAGATCACGGTGGACGCCTTTCCGCGGCCGGTGCTGCATGGCCGGGTGGACAGCATCCAGCGCGGCACCGGCTCGCGCTTCTCGGTGCTGCCGGCGCAGAATGCCACCGGCAACTATGTGAAGATAACCCAGCGCGTGCCGGTGAAGATCGTGCTGGAGGACGACCGTGCCCGCGACCTGCCGCTGGCGCCGGGCATGTCGGTGGTGCCGCAGGTGCGGGTGCGCGACTGAGCATGGCCGACCTGCCTCGTTCCGCCGCCGGCAACCGCTCCCCCTGGTTGATCGCCTGCATCGTCTCGCTGGCCACCTTCATGGAGGTGCTGGACACCACCATCGCCAATGTCGCGCTGCGCCACATGGCCGGCGGCGTGGGGGCGAGCCAGGACGAGAGCACCTGGATACTGACCACCTACCTGGTCACCAACGCCATCGTCCTGCCGGTCTCCGGCTACCTGGCGACCGCACTCGGCCGCAAGCGCTTCTACATGGGCTGCGTGGCGTTGTTCACCGTGGCCTCGCTTGGCTGCGCGCTGTCGCCATCGCTCGGCGTGCTGCTGCTGTGCCGGGCTGTCCAGGGCATCGGCGGTGGCGGGCTGGCACCGGCCGAGCAATCCATCCTGGCCGACAGCTTTCCGCCGGAGCAGCGCAGCCGCGCCTTCGCGCTCTATGGCCTGACGGTGGTGACGGCGCCGGCCATCGGTCCCGCGCTGGGCGGCTGGATCACCGACAACTACTCCTGGCATTGGATCTTCCTGATCAATCTGCCGGTCGGCGCGCTGTCGCTGTTCCTGGTCTCGGTCTTCGTGCAGGAACCGGAGGCGGTGAAGCAGGACCGCGCCAGCTTCCTGCGCGAAGGCGGCGGCATCGACTGGGTGGGTTTCCTGCTGGCGGCGGTGGCGCTCGGCAGCCTGCAGATCGTGCTGGACCGCGCCGTGATCGATGACGGCTTCTGGTCGCCCACCATCACCTGGTTGACGGTGGCCTGCGTGGTCGGCTTCGTCGCGCTGGTGCCGTGGGAACGGCGGCAGCGGGCGCCGGCGGTGAATGTTCGGCTGTTCGGCTACCGGTCGTTCCTCGGTGCTGGGCTGATCATGTTCCTGGTGGCCTTCACGCTGTTCAGCACCACGCAGTTGCTGCCGCAGCTGACCCAGGACCTGATGGGCTACGACGCGACCACGGCGGGGCTGACTCTGGCGGTGGGCGGCCTGGCCACCGTTTTCGTCATGCCGCTGGCCGGCCGGGTAACCGGCTGGGTGCAGCCACGCTGGGTGATAATGGTGGCGCTGCTGTGGTCTGGTGGTGCCCTGCTGTACGCCACGCGGATCGACCTTCAGGTGTCGTTCTGGATGGTGTCCTGGCTGCGCATCCTGCAGGTGATGGCGCTGCCCTTCCTGTTCGTGCCGATCACCACCGCGGCCTATGTCGGTCTGCCGCCGGAGCGCACCAACGACGCATCTGCCCTGATCAACCTGATGCGCAACCTCGGCGCCTCGGTCGGCATATCGGTCATGAACGCTTCCATCACCCATGGCGCGCAGTTCCATCAGAGCCGGCTGGTGGAGAGCGCCAGCGCCAGCAACCCGCTGTGGACCGACCAGCTCCATCAGGCCGAACAGGCGCTGCGCGGCGCCGGCGTTGGTGACTGGGCGGCCAGCGCGGCGGCCCTGCCGCAACTGGCGCAGCAATGGGCGGCGCAGGCTCAGGCGCTGGCCTACATAGATGCCTTCTGGGAGCTGGGCGTGGCGGTGCTGTTGCTGTGGCCGCTGGTCTTCCTGATGCGCGACATGCCGAAAGGGGAAGCGCCACGTGGCCATTAGCCGAAGACGGGCCTTGCTGGCGGCGCCACTGCTGCTGGCCGGCTGCAACGTGGGGCCGAACTTCCGCCGGCCGCAGGCCGCCACCCCGGCGGGCTGGAGCCCGGCAGCCCTGACGCCACCGCGCTTCGCGGAAGGCCGGGCCGTGCCTGCCGAGGTCGACAATCTCTGGTGGAACAGCTTCAACGATCCGCTGCTGGCCGACCTGGTGCTGGCGGTGGAGGCGGGCAACCCGGACCTTGAGGAAGCCGCTGCGCGCATCGCCGAGACCCGGCAGCAGCGCGACATCGCCTTCGCCGGCTTCTGGCCGACGCTCTCGGCCAATGGCTCCGACACGCGGCTACGGATCAGCCAGAACAGTCCCTTCGCCGCGCTGGCTGGCGGCCAGCCCAGCGTGGGCGGCCAGCCCAGTGCGTCGCAGGGCGTGACGATCCCGACCGGGCCGAAGCCGGGCCTGGCGATCTATCAACTCGGCTTCGATGCGGCCTGGGAGGTTGACCTGTGGGGCCGCACCCGCCGCGGCATCGAGGCGGCCGATGCCGACCTGCTGGGAGCTCAGCGGCTGCTGGACAATGCCCGGCTCTCGCTGCGGGCGGAGGCGGCGCGGACCTACCTTGAGCTGCGCGGCCTGCAGGCGCGCCGCGGCATCGCCGAACGCAGCCTGGGGCTGCAGCGCGATACCGCGGGGCTGACCCGGTCGCGCTTCCGCTCCGGCTTCGCCACCGAGGTGGACGTGGCCAATGCCGAGGCGCAGCAGGCTGGTACCGAAGCGACGATCCCTCAGTTGCAGGCGCAGGAGACCCAGGCGATGAACCGGCTGGCCCGCCTGCTCGGACTGCCGCCGGGCGGGCTGACGGCGCGGCTGGCGGAGCCGCCGCCGCTGTCGTCGATGCCGACGGTCGTCGCGGTCGGTGTGCCGATCGATGTCATTCGCCGGCGGCCGGACGTGGCGGCGGCGGAGGCAGCGCTGGCGGCACAGACGGCGCGGATCGGCGTGGCGGTGGCGCAGCTGTATCCGTCGCTGCGGATCAACGGCAGCATCGGCCTGCAGAGCGGCAACACCGCCAACCTGTTCGATCTGGCCAGCCGGTTCTTCTCCATCGGCCCGGCGCTGGTGGTGCCGATCTTCGAGGGTGGCCGACTGCGCGCCCAGGTTCGGCTGGAGGAGGCGCGGGCGCAGACGGCCGCGATCACCTGGCGGCGGACGGTGCTGGACGCGCTGCATGAAGCCGAGAACGCGCTGGCCGCCTGGTATGGCGAGCAGGGCCGCCATGCTGGGCTGTTGCGCCAGGCGCAGGCGGCCGGGCGCGCAGCGGGGCTGTCCCGCACGCGGTTCCTGGCCGGGCTGGGCACGTTCCTGGACGTGCTTGACGCCGAGCGGACGCGGCTGGCCGCCGAGCTGGCGGCAGCCGAAAGCGCGGCGCTGGCCGCAACCGACCTGGTGGCGGCCTACAAGGCGCTCGGCGGCGGTTGGCAGACGGCGGCCTGAGCTTCTGCCCGTTTTGGCGGCAACCGCTGCGTGAGTGTGCGCCCCCGGCCAGGGCTGTGCAGCCGTTTACCATGGCACATCGCTTGCTTTGCTCGTGCATCAGCGCGTAGCGGGGCGTCGCCCCTGCCGCGACAGGAAGGGCAGGAAAGATGCAGCACTCCCTCAACCGGCGTTCCCTGCTGCTGGGCAGCGCCGCCTTTACCGTGGCGACGCCGGCGCTGCTGCGGGCGCAGCCGGCGCCGATCAAGCTGGGCCTGGTGGCCGCGCTGTCGGGCCAATCCGCCAAGTCCGGCGAGGGCATTACCCGCGGGCTGACCATCGCGATTGATGAGGTGAATGCCGCCGGCGGGCTGCTCGGCGGCCGCAAGCTGGAGCTGGTGCGACGCGACGACGAGAGCAACCCGGGCAAGGGCCAGATCGCGGCGCGCGAGCTGTTGGACCGCGAGGGGTGCAGCGTGCTGTTCGGCGGCATCGACAGCCCGGTTTCGGTGGCGCTGGTGCCTATCATGAACCAGGCTAAGGTGCCGTTCATGGGCGTATGGGCGGCGGCGACCAACATCACCCGCAACGGCGCCGACCCCAATTTTTGCTTCCGCGTCTCCGCCGTGGACGTGCTGGTGGACAAGGCGCTGGTGCAATACGCCATGCGCAAGCACGGCACGAAATCCGCCGGGCTGATGCTGGTGAACAATGGCTGGGGCGAGAGCAACCGCCTGGGCATGACCGCAGCCGCCGAGGCCGCCGGGCTGAAGATCGCCGGCATCGAAAAGTTCGAGGATGGCGACGTCGACATGACGCCGCAGCTCTCCCGCCTGCGTGCGGCGGGGGCGGATACGGTGTTCCTGGTCGGCAATGCTGCGCCTGGTGCGCAGGTTGTGCGCGGCATGCAGCGGATCGGCTGGACCGCGAAGATCATCTCCCACTGGGGCATCTCGGGCGGCCGCTTCCCGGAGCTGGCCGGGTCGGCCGCGCGCAACGTGGAGTTCATCCAGACCTACAGCTTCTTCGGCAACCTCAACGCCACCGGCCAGCGCGTGCTGGCGGCGCTGCGCGCGAAGTACCCGGACATCAAGGGCCCGGGCGATGTCAGCCCGCCTGTTGGCGTGGCCAATGCCTACGACGCGCTGCACCTGACCGCGCTGGCCATCGCCAAGGCCGGCAGCACGGAAGGCCCGAAGATCCAGCAGGGCTTCTATGGGGTGGAGAATTACGCCGGCCTGATCAAGACCTACGCCAAGCCCTTCACTCCCGCGAACCACGACGCGCTGACCGAGAACGACTACGTCATGGTGCATTACGTGGGCGAGCAGATCGAACCCGTCACCGGCTGATGCTTGAGATCGCGCTGGTTTCTGGGCTTGGGCTGGGTTCGATCTACGGCCTGATCGCGCTCGGCTTCACGCTGACCTTCGCAGTCTCCGGTACGGTCAACTTCGCCCAGGGCAGCTCCGTGATGCTGGGCGCGGTGCTCTGCTACACGCTGGGCACCACGCTGCGCTGGCCGATGGTGCTTGCCATTCCGCTGGCGCTGCTGGGCTGCGCGGTATGGGGCTTGGTGGTAGAGCGCTTCGCGGTGCGGCCCTTCGTGGCGCGCGGCAGCAATGCCTGGCTGATGGCGACCGTGGCACTCGGCATCGTGCTGGACAACGCTGTGATGGCGCTGTTCGGCAAGGAGCCGCGGGCGCTGATCTCCGTGCTGGCGGATGAGCCGATACCCATGGGCGGTATCGGCGTCTATCCGCTGCAATTGCTCATCCCAGCTGTGGCGCTGGCGGTGGCGGTGGCGCTGCACCTGGTGATGCAGCGGACGCCGCTGGGGCTGCGCCTGCAGGCGGCGGTGCAGAACAGCGCGGCGGCGCGGCTGATGGGCATCGATGTCGGCCGCATGGTCGCTGGCACCTATGCGGCGGCGGCGCTGCTGGCGGGCATCGGCGGCATCATGGTGGCGCCGCTGTACAATGTCTCCTACGGCATGGGCACGCTGTTCGGCATCAAGGCCTTCGCGGTCGCCATCCTGGGCGGGCTGACCAACCCCTGGGGCGTGGTGGCGGCGGGGCTGCTGTACGGGCTGGTAGAGGCGGCCAGCACCACCTGGCTGGGGTCCTCGGCGACGCAGATCGTGACATTCTCGGCCGTGATCCTGGCGCTGGCCTTCGCGCCGGCCGGGCTGTTCACGCGGGCGAGGCGGGTGCGGGTGTGAGGCTGCTGCTGGCCCTCGTGACACTGGTCGCGGCTGGTGCGGCCTGCCTGCTGCTGCCCGGTTATTTCGCCTATCTGCTGGCCACTGTCGCCACCACCACCCTGGTCGGCGTCGGGTTGAACGTGCTGCTGGGGCTGGCGGGGGAGGTCTCGCTCGGCCAGGTCGGCTTCGTCGCCATCGGCGCCTATGCCGTGGGCATCCTCACCACGGCTGTCGGCCTCGGCTTCTGGGCGGCGCTGCCGTTGGCGGTGTTGCTGGCGCTGGTCATCGGCGCGCTGCTTTCGGTGCCCGCATTGCGGCTTACCGGGCCATACCTCGCCATGGTCACCATCGCCTTCGGCTTCATCGTCGAGAGCGTCAGCGTGGAATGGGCCGGGCTGACCGGCGGCTCGGTCGGGCTGCCGGGCATTCCGCCGCCGTCGCTCGCCGGGCACGGCTTCAGCACCGGCGAGACGGCGCTGCTCTCCGTGCTGGTCTGCGCCGCCGCGCTCTGGGCCTTTGCATGGTTGAAGCGCAGCCCGCTCGGCCTGGCGATGCGCGCGGCCAGCGCGGCGCCGGTCGCGGCGCGCTCGGTCGGCGTGGCACTGCTGCCGGTGCGGACGCTGGCCTTCGTGGTCTCGGCCGGGCTGGCGGGGCTGGCGGGCGGGCTGCAGGCGCCGCTGGGTGGCTTCATCGCGCCGAGCTCCTTTCCCTTCACCCAGTCCATCCTGTTCCTGCTGGTGGTGGTGGTCGGTGGCGCCGGCACCACGCTGGGGCCGCTGGTCGGCGCGGTACTGGTAACGCTGCTGCCGGAACTGCTGTCGGGCCTGGCGGAGTATCGGCTGCTGCTGTTCGGCGCGGGGCTGCTGCTGGTGCTGCGGTTGGCGCCGACCGGCGTGGTCGGCGCGCTGGAGCGGCGTTGGACACGCGCGCCCACGCCGGAAGCCGCCGCCCCCTTGCCGCCCGCCGCTGCGCCGGCCGCGCTGGAGGTCAGCGGGCTTTCGGTCGCCTTCGGCGGGTTGAAGGCAGTGGAGGGGGTTGGCTTCACCGCCCGGCCCGGCGCCATCACCAGCGTCATCGGCCCGAACGGTGCCGGCAAGACCACGCTGCTGAACCTGATCAGCGGCTTCCAGGCCGCCGACCGGGGCAGCGTGAAGCTGGGCGGGGCCGAGCTGGCGGGGCTGCCCGCGCATGCCACCAGCCGCGCGGGCATTGCCCGCAGTTGGCAGACCAGTCAGCTGTTCGACAGCCTGAGCGTCGGCGACAACCTGCGGGTCGCGGCGCTTCGTGGCCAGTGGCACGGCGCGGCGCCTGGCGTGGAGGCGCTGCTGGCGCTGGTCGGCTTCGTTGGTGGCGCGGCGGCGGAAAGCGCGGGCCTGCCGCATGTGGACCGCCGCTTGGTGGAGATTGCCCGCGCCCTGGCCACCCGCCCGCGCGCCCTGCTGCTGGACGAACCCGCCGCCGGGCTGGACCAGGCCGACACCGCCCGGCTCGGCGCGCTGCTGCGGCGCATCGCCGGCACCGGCGTCGCCGTGGTGCTGGTGGAGCACGACATGGGCCTGGTGATGCAGGTCTCCGATCACATCGTGGTGCTGGATGCCGGGCGCAGGATCGCCGAGGGCACGCCGGTCGAGATACGCGCCAACCCGGCGGTGCGGGAGGCCTATCTGGGCCATGGCGGCGCCCCCACCGCACCGCACCCGCCGCGCCCGGCCGGCGAAACGCTGCTCGACGCCGCCGCGTTGATGGCCGGCTACGGCGCCCTGCCGGTGCTGCGGGGCCTGGACCTGCATGTGCAGCGCGGCGAGATGGTGGCGCTGCTGGGGCCGAACGGCGCCGGCAAGTCCACGCTGATGAAGGCGCTGAGC
>CAIMOR010000540.1 GCA_903843125.1 uncultured Rhodospirillales bacterium | reverse complement strand
TTTGTCCATCCGGTGCCCAGGCTATGCCGAGTGGTCCTGCGCCAAGGCTTCGTTGGGAGATGATCTTCGCGCTTGGGTCACAGATCACCAGCCGTGAATGGGCCAAGACGGCGATGAGCCGCCCATCCGGCGAGACCGCCAGGCCATAGATGGCGCCGTCCCGCTCCGGCCCCAGGGGCGGCCGCAGCACGCCCAGCGGGCGCAGGTCGGGCAGCGACCACAGCCGCGCGGTCTTGTCGTCGCTGCCGGTGATCAGCAGGCGGCCGGCGGCATCGGTGCCGACGGCGCTGGTGCGGGCGACATGCGCCCCGGTCTCGATCTGCAGGAAGGGCGTGGCCTCGGCCATGGGCGGCGCGGCCGGCGGCTTGGCCATTGCCGGTTGCCCCTGGCCTTGCGCCTGCGCACCCGCCGGCGGCCCGAACGCCGCCAACCCAACCCCGGCGAGACCGATTTCCGCAAGAACCCGTCGTGTCACCCGCATCGTAACGCCTCCGGCGGCTTTGCCGGCGCAGCATGGGCAGCGCGGGCGCCGATCGCAAGCGTGCTGGTTGCAGGGCGGGGCCGCCAGCAACCCAGGTGGTTTCGCCGCTGGCGACCGCTGCGGCTTGGGCGGGTATGCCCCCGGCCGGACTCGAACCGGCACGTTATCGCTAACAACGGATTTTGAGTCCGCCGCGTCTACCATTCCGCCACAGGGGCCTGCGCGCCGGCGGTTTTTAGCCCTGCCCGGGCGGTGCGTCCACCACGCGCGTGACGAACTCGGCCGGGGCGGTGATCTCGACGAGTTCCATGTCGTCGGAATGCGCCACCTCCACGTGCTTGACCAGCGGCGGCTGGTAGACGCTGTCGCCGGCCTGGAGGGTGACCTCGCCGATATCCTCGTAGCGGAACTTCACCCAACCCTTCAGCACCAGCACGAACTGGAACTCCAGGTCATGCGTGTGCCATTGCGCGCTGGCGTGCTGGCCGGGCACGGCGCGGATGACATGCGCGGTGTAGCCGCCAGCGGTGGCCGCCTTCACGCCGAGGTCGCGGTAGCCGAAGAAGTTGCGCAGGCCGGTGTCGAACGTGGCGCCGGCGGCGTGGGTCACGGTGGTGCGGCGCTGCGTGGCGCTCGCGGGGCCATCATCGGGCATGGCTACCTCCCGGTTTTGTGTTGGTTCAGTCGCGCGATTGTGTATGATATGCCAAGGCGCGGCGCTGGCCGCACCGAATGCCAGCATGAAGGGCCACGGGCCATGCGGGAAGCCCAATCAGGGCCTGGTTCGCTGCGGCCACGCACGGCCCTGGCCATCGCCGTGGGGTGGATGGTGGTCGCTCAACTGGCATGCGTGCTGGGCTGGGAAGCCGGCTGGTTCGACCGCCCGACCGCGCTGGTGCACTGGCTGCTGGTGGGCGTGATGCCGCCGGCCCTGGCGCTGTGGCAGGCGGAGCGGAGCCTGTAGCGCCAGCCACGCGCCGGATAGCTTTCGCGTCAGGGACGGAACGCCGTTGCAACCCTGGGCGCTCCAGCGGCTTTGCGCAGGCATGAGCGGCCTGACCCTGCCGCCCCCGCCGCTGTTGCCTGACCAGGCGCCGGTCGGCCGGGCGGCGTTGTTCCTCGATTTCGACGGTACGCTGGTGGAGATCGCCGCGCGCCCCGACGCCGTGCAGGTGCCCCCCGGCCTGCCCGGCCTGCTGACGCGGCTGCAGGCCGGGTTGGGCGGCGCGCTGGCGGTGGTCAGCGGCCGACCGATGCAGGACCTGGACCACTTCCTGCCGGTGCCGCTGGCCAAGGCCGGCGACCACGGCGCCACCATTCGCGTGCAGCCGCACCTGGCGGCCGAGGCACCGCCGCTGCCGGTGCCGCCCGAGGCCTGGCGGCTGCAGGCCATGGCGCTGGCCCAGGCGCATCCCGGCGTGCTGGTGGAGGAGAAGACGCACGGCTTCGCGGTGCATTACCGCTTGGCGCCGGAGGCCGGGGCGCTGGCCCACGCGCTGCTGGCGGCGCTGGTACTGGACAGCCCGTTCCAGCTGCTGGCGGCGCGCATGGCGTGGGAGGTGCGGCCGCGCGGCCCCTCCAAGGCCAGCGCGGTGCGGCGGCTGATGCAGGCGCCGGCCTTCGCCGGGCGCGTGCCGGTCTTCATCGGCGACGACGTGACCGACGAGGAAGGCATGGACGCCGCCCGCGCGCTGGGCGGGCTGGGCTGGCAGCTGCAGGACGCCTTCGGCACGCCGGCAGCGCTGCGCGGCTGGCTGGCCCAGGCGCTGGCCGCACCGCAATCTCCTGCGTCGCCCGCCCCGTGAGGCGCCTGGTCATCGTCTCCAACCGCGTGCCCAATCCCCGGGAGCGTGGCCCTACCGCCGGCGGCCTGGCCGTGGCGCTGCGCGACGCGATTGCGCGGCGGGAGACGCTGTGGTTCGGCTGGTCCGGGCAGACCGCCGAGGCGACCGCGGCACAGCCGACCGAGAGCCACCACGGCAAGCTGACGCTCGCCACCATCGACCTGGGGCGGGAGGATTACCGCCGCTACTACCAGGGCTTCGCCAACGCCACGCTGTGGCCGACGCTGCACTACCGGCTGGGCCTGGCGCAGTTCGACCGGCAGGATTACGCCGGGTACCGCACCGTCAACGCCGCCTTCGCCGTGGCACTGGCGCCGCTGCTGCGGCCGGACGACCTGGTCTGGGTGCACGATTTCCACCTGTTCGCCCTGGGCGCGGAGCTGCGCGCCGGCGGCGCGAAGCAGCGGCTGGGTTTCTTCCTGCACGTGCCCTTCCCGCCGCGGGCGCTGTTCTGCGCCCTGCCGCGCGGGGCGGAGTTGCTGCGCGACCTGGCGGCGTTCGACGTGATCGGCGTGCAGACGGCCGAGGATGCCGAGAACCTGGCCGGCGCGCTGGCGGCGGAGGGCATGCCGGAGGCGGCGGCGCGGGTGGCGGCCTTCCCCATCGGCATCGACGGCGAGGGTTTCGCCGGCCTGGCCCAGCGCGAGGCGGCGAAGCGGGAGGCGGTGCGCTTCCGCGACAGCCTGGCGGGGCGGGACCTGGTCATCGGCGTCGACCGGCTGGACTATACCAAGGGCCTGCCGCAGCGGTTCTGCGGCTATGGGCAGTTGCTGAAGCGGTTCGACCAGCATCGGTCCAAGGTGACCTACCTGCAGGTGGCGCCGGTCTCCCGCGGGGATGTCGCGCAGTACCGCGCGTTGCGGCGAGAGCTGGACGAATGGGTGGGCCGCATCAATGGCCAATACGCCGAGCCGGACTGGGTGCCGCTGCGCTACATGACGCGGGCGGTGCGCCGGCCGGTGCTGGCCGGCTTCATGCGCGGCGCCCGGGCCGGGCTGGTGACGCCGCTGCGCGACGGCATGAACCTGGTGGCCAAGGAATACATCGCGGCCCAGGACCCCGAGGACCCCGGGGTGCTGGTGCTCAGCTACGGCGCCGGCGCGGCGCGGGAGCTGGATGGCGCCGTGCTGGTCAACCCGCTGGACCCCGACGAGATCGCCGAGGGGCTGGACCAGGCGTTGACCATGCCGAAGGACGAGCGCCTGGACCGCTGGGGCCGAATGGCGACGCTGGTGCGCGAGCACAGCGCCCGCGCGTGGAGCAAGGCCTACCTGGCGGCGCTGGAAGGGTAGCGCCTCAGGTCAGCGGCAGCACCGCCACGTGCTTCGCGTAGGCCGGGCGCGCCAGCATGGTTTCGTACCAGCGCCGCAGGTTCGGCAGCGCCGCGCGCGCCACCGGCAGGTTGAACCAGCGATGCGTGAAGCCGCCCAGCGCCATGTCGGCGATGCTGAGCGCGCCGGCGACGTATTCCCGGCTGGCCAACTGCTGGTCCAGCATGGCGAAGAGCTTGGCGGCCGCCTCGGTGGCGCGGGCGGCGGCGGGCAGGTCGCGCTCGGCTTCCGGGGTGCGGATGAAGGTCCAGAAGATGTCGCGCATCGGCGCGTTCAGGCTGGCCAGGGTCCAGTCCATCCAGCGGTCGACATTGCCCGCGGCTTCCGGCCCGCTGGGATAGAAGCGCTCCCCGTCCGGCTGGGTGCGGGCCAGGAAGCGCAGGATGGAGTTGCTCTCCCACAGGCTGTAGCCGTTCGGCATCACCAGCGTCGGCACGCTGGGGTTCGGGTTCATCGCCACGTAGTCGGCGTCCCGGGTGCGGCCGAAGACGCCGCCGGCATCGATGCGGCGGTAGGGCACGCCGAGTTCCTCGACCAGCCACAGCACCTTCATGACGTTGACCGAGTTGGCCCGGCCCCAGATGGTCAGCATCGGCTCAGGCCAGCGGCACGGCGACATGCGCCATGTAGCCAGGGTGCTGCTTCAGCCGCTCATACAGCGCCGCCAGGTTCGGCAGCGCCGGCCGGGTGATCGGCAGCGCAAACCAGCGGTGGATGGTGATGCCGAGGCAGATGTCGGCCAGCGAGAACGCGCCGCAGACGTAGTCCTTGCCGGCGAGTTGCTTCTCCACCATGCCCAGCAGGTGGCCGAGCTGGGCCAGCGCCTTGTCGTGCGCGGCCATGTCGCGTTCCTCCGGCTTCAGCCGGACCCAGGTGAAGAACACCGTCACCATCGGCGCGTTCAGCGCCGTCTGCTGCCAGTCCATCCAGCGTTCCACATCGGCGCGGGCGCGCGGCTCGGCGGGGTGCAGCGGGCTCCCGGGCGCGCGGCTGGCGACCAGGTAGCGCAGGATGACGTTGCTTTCCCACAGGGTGTAGCCGTCATCCTCCTCCAGCGTCGGGACCACGCTGTTCGGGTTCATCGCCAGGTAGAACGGTTCCTTGGTGCGGCCGAAGGCGCCGCCGGCGTCGATCCGCTCGTACGGCAGCCCGAGCTCGTCACACAGCCAGAGCACCTTCATCACATTGGATGAGGTCTTGCGGCCCCAGATCTTCATCATGGCGGTCCCTCCCGGAAGGTCAGCCCCCAGGCTAGCACTGCGCGCCACGGTTGCCAGCCGTGTCGTTCGGCGCGACAACCGCGCCATGCCGCCAGCCCTTGCCGTCACGCTGCTCGCCGCCGCCGCGCCGCTGTTCGCGCGGGGTTCCGAATCGCTCTGGGGCCTGGCGCCGTGCGAGCTGTGCCTGTGGCAGCGCTGGCCCTACTGGGTGGCGGCCGGGCTGGGCCTGCTCAGCTGCTTCTGGCCCAACCCGCGGGTGCGGCGGGCGCTGCTGGCGCTGGCCGGCGGGGCGGTGCTGGTCTCCGCCGGCATCGCCGTGCTGCATGTGGGGGTGGAGCAGGGCTGGTGGCCCTCCCCATTGCCGGGTTGCCAGGCGCCGCGCGCCGCCGGCACCACGGTGCAGGACATGCTGAGCGCCATGCCGCTGCGCCCGAACAAGCCCTGCGACGC
>CAIMOR010000539.1 GCA_903843125.1 uncultured Rhodospirillales bacterium | reverse complement strand
TTCGCCGGCCTGCCGCGTCACGCCGACGCCATGCTGCTGGAGTGGCTGGCCACCAACCCGGCCCCTGCGGACCACTTCACCCGCCTGGCGCTGCAGCGCCTGCGCCAGCCCCGCACCCCCGGCTGTACCGACCTGGTGGCGCGCCGACCTGTCGTGCCGGCGCGCAGCCTGCGGGCGGAGGCGGTGTCATGCGTTTGAAGGCGCTGGATGCCCTGCGCGGGATCGCCGCGCTGATGGTGGTGCTGTACCATTGCTGGCAGACGCTGGACGGCACACTGGCCGACAGCATGCGCGCCGTGCTGCTTTATACGCCGCTGAAGCCGGTGGTGGGCGCGCGGCCGGCGGTGGTGCTGTTCTTCGTGCTGTCCGGCTTCGTGCTGGCGCTGGCCTTGCGGCGGGAACCCGGTTGGCGCCGCTTCGCGCTGCGGCGGGTGGCGCGGATCTGGCTGCCTTTCGCGTTTTCCGTGGCGCTTTCGGCAATGCTGTATTTGGCGCTGACGCCGCAGCCGGTGGCCGGTGCCAACGCCTGGTTCAACGGCGACCCCTGGGCGATGCCGCTGACCCCCGCCGTGCTGGTGCGTCACCTGCTGATGCTCGGCGACGTGGAGGGCACGCGGCTGAACGTGGTGATGTGGTCCCTGGTGTATGAGCTGCGGCTCTCCCTGGTGTTTCCGCTGCTGCTGGGGCTGGCGGCACTGCCGCTGCGCTGGCTCGTGCCCGGCATGCTGGCCTTCCAGCTGGCGGTGGATGGCGCGTTGCGCGCTGCCGGGCTGCCGCTGGCGCCCTTCCATGGCGAGGGCGGGCTGGCAGCGCTGCTGACCACGCTGCACTTCGCCAACTGCTTCCTGATGGGCTGCGCGCTGGCGCTGCGCCTGGCCGCGATCACCGCCGCCTTGCGCCGGCTGCCGGCCTGGGCTTTCGCCGGGCTTTGGCTGCCGGCGATGGCGTTGCAGATGCCATCCGTGGACGTCACCTGCACCTTGGGCGCCGGGCTGATGATCATGCTGGCCCTGGCCCGGCCCGGCGTGCTGGAGGCGCGACCGCTGCTGTGGCTGGGGCGGATCAGCTACAGCCTGTACCTGGTGCATGTACCGGTGCTGCTGGCCGTGGTGCACGGGTTGGCCGGACTGGTGCCGGTGCCCTGGGCCGTGGCACTGGTGCCGGGGCTTTCGCTGTTGGCCGGCTGGGGGACCTACGTGGCCGTTGAGGCGCCGGCCGCGGCCTGGGCGCGACGCTTGGGCGGGTCGTCGTCCACCGCCACGCCCAGGGTGGCCGTGGCGTAGTGCGCCACCGCCACCGCCAGCGCCACCAGGATGTACAGCGGCCAGGTGAAGGCCTGGGTCAGGAAGCTGCCCGAGGCAATGAAGCTGACCATCCCGGCCGGTACGCTCTGCGCCATGGCGAAGGCGGCAGGCGGTATCTCCCGCCCCGCGGCCTGCGCCTGGTCCAGCCGGGCCAGCACACGGAAGGAGAGCTTCACCGTCTTCACCGTCAGCACCATGAACAGCGCGAAGCCGAGGAAGCCGCCCTCGGCCAGGACAGCAAACCATGTGGAATGTACCGCCTTGGCCAGCCCCTCGAAGGTGCCGAGCATGGTGCTGTAGGTGTAGTAGTTGTAGCGGAAGTTATCGATCCCAACGCCGAACAGTGGATGGTCCATCGCCATCCAGAACGCGCATTCCCAGGCGTTGAAGCGGCCCTGGGCGCTTTCATCCACCACGCCGGATTCACCGGCGCCGCCGGATGAGCGGGACGAGATGCCGGCCGCCGCGAACAGGCCGAGCGCGCCGACCACGCCGATGGTCACCAGCAGCGCCTTGTTCTTGATGACGCGCTGCCCAACGACGCCGCAGATGGCCAAGATCCCCAGCAATCCGCCGCGGCTCTGTGTCACAAGCACCGCCCAGCCGATGATGAGGAAGCCGCCAAGGCCGATGGCGCGGTTCAGCGCGCCCACGCCACGGGTCACGATCAACGAAACCGAGAAGGCCATGGGGAACAGCAGCACCAGGGAAAGGTCGTTCGGGTCGCCCAGCACCGAACCATTGGCGCGGCCGATGGTCACGCGCGAGCCCTCCACCAGCCCGATGCCCTGGAGGCTGTTGGAGATGGCGATCAGCGAGACCGCGATGCCGGCCAGGATGAAGCTGGCGCCGGCCAGGTTGAACCGCCGCGGCGTGGTGGTGAGCCAAGCGATGGCGAAGACCATGATGTAGATCTTCACGAAGGTATCGGTCCAATACTGCACCGCGATGGGCCGGCCGGCGGAGAAGAACATCGCCACGGTCACGTGCAGGAAGAACCAGCTGAGCCAGCTCAGCTCAGGCCGCCAATAGGGCTGGATGCGCCGGGTGACGAACTGCGCCCCCAGCACCGAGATGGTGCCCAGCGCCAGCAGCAACGGCAGCTTCAGCGGCTCCAGGAACGGATAGGCCTCGTGCAGCCGGAAGAAGCTGAACAGGATGAAGCCCAGTACCAGCGGAAACGGGTTGTGCAGCGCCGTGTAGGCGGCGATGGGTGCCAGGCACAGCGCGGCGATGACGAAGGGGTTCTGCACCACCCACCACAGGCTGGCCACCGCGGCGGTGGCAAGCATCGCCAGCAACAGCTGGCCCGGCTGGGAATGCAGCAGAAATTCGCGCAGGCGCATCAGCGCTCCGAGGACAGGCTCCGCGCCAGCGTCGCCAGGCGAGAGCGCCAGGCGACCGGTTCGAAGACGGGCTGTTCCCCGCGATGCCAGTTATCCGGGATTTCCTGCCGCAACTCCATCAGCACGGCGCGCGCCGCCGGGTGTTGTGCCGCTGCGGCCTCCAGCCACAGCATCCAGCGGAGGTCGCCAAGGCCCCGGGCGATGCGCAGCAGGCCCAGGTCCAGGTCCGGCACTGGGGCGCAGGGTTCCGGCTGCAGCGGCAGGAGCTGAACATCGGCCTCGCCGGAATCGGTGGGGTCGAAGGGGTCGGCGCCGATGGCGCGCGCATGCCATTGCAGGTAGCCGGCGGCGTTGCTGCGCCACAGGAAGAAGCCGGCGGCGGCCTCCACATCCGGCATGTTGTACAGCCAGGGCGTGGGGCCGGTACGGCGCCAACGGGCCAGTTCGGTGGCCTCCACGCCGAAGCCGGCATTCAGCAGCACCACGTCGAACAGCCCCAGCAGCTGGCGGTCGGCCGGGCGGTTCAGCTGGCCGGCCACGCGGGCGCCCGGCATGGCAGCGCGGATCACCGCGCGCAGGTTGGCCAGGTCGGCGGGGGTGCTGCCGGGGTTGCCGGGTTCGTCGGCGATGCTCCACACCGGGGCGGCCAGCCGGCGGGCGGCGAAGGCATCGCGCACCTGTTCCAGCGTGCGGCCCAGCGCGTCGATGCCGCGATACTCCAGCATCCGCTTGATCGGCGTGTACGCCAGCACATCCATGCCGAAGCCGGCATTGCGGGCCACGGCCAGATCCTCGGCAATGGCCTGCACCTCGCCCGGCGCCGGCGTGGCCAGCGCGGGAGACAGGCCAGTGAGGCCGAGGCCGCGCAGGGTGGCCAGCTCGCAGGCCATGCCGCGCCGGGTCATGGCCTCCAGTTCGGGGAACCAGTGCGCGTAGGGCGGAATGTCGTGGTAGACGCCCACCGGGCGGTCAACCGGCGGCAGTGCCACCGGCGGCACCTCCACGGCATAGGCCAGCTCCAGCCGGGCGCCCAGCGCCGCCACCTGAACCCGGCCCTGATACCGCCCGGCCGGCGAACCCTCCGGCACCCGTACCAGAATGTTCAGCCGGCGCGGCAGCCCGGCTTGCAGCGCCAGCTTGCCGGCCTCGCCGCGCAACTGCTCGGCTTCCAGGGTCAGCTGGCCTTCGCTGGGGTTGTGGCGGGTGTAGCGCCAATGGCCCCAGCGCAGTTCGGCTGGCAGGGTGCGGCCGTCCAGGCTCGGCGGGCTCAGCACCACCTCGGGCGCGGCATCGGCGGCGGGGGAGAGCAGCATCACGTCCACCCAGCCCAGCGTCCCGGGGGCGATGATGGGCGGCGGCACCGCGGCAGCGCCTGGCTGCCAGTCCGCGCGGGCCGGCTCGCCTTCCGCCAGCAGGCCCAGCGTCAGGCGCGGCGGCAGGCCGCCACGGCGGGGGCCCACCACCGGCCAGGCTTCCACCACGCGCTCACGCCGCGCGGCCTGCACCTGGGCCAGCACGGCGCGCCCCCCCTCGGCCGGCTCCACCAGCAGGGCAGAAAGGTAGGTGCTCTCGATCGTGTTGCCGGCCAGCTCCACCACCAACCGGCCGTCCCGCACCGTCACGTCGCGGCTCAGCAGGCCGCCGCGGCGGGCGGCGAAGGCGGTCCAGGGGTCCTGCACGTCCTCGGTCTCGCGACCGGCGAAGTAGACCTGGCGCAGCCAGCTTTCCGGCGTGTGCAGGTATTCCGAGAGTGTTTCGCCATTCACCCTGATGCGGCGTTGCAGCGGGTGCGGCACGTATTCCCAGTCGCCGATATCCTCCACCCACAGCGAGACGGTCCAGCGCCCATTCGGCCAGGGCAGCTCGAACCGTTCCACCCCGCGCTGGCCGGTGCCGATGAGCGGGTGGTCGCCGCTGCGGCGCACGGGCACGCGAGGGCTGGCGCCGTTGACGATGCGCGGGTCGTCCGGGGCAACCCGCTGGAAGCCGGGGAAGACCGGCGCTTCGGGCGGGCCGAACTGCAGCGCCGCCACGCTGGTCGGGAAGGCCAGCGGGGGCACCGCCTCCAGCGCGGCGATCCGCACCGGCGCCGCGCCATAGCCGGTGTTGAGGATGACGCGAACGACCTGCGCCGGCGCGAGGAAGCGCCCGGACGGCGTCCGCCACGCCCCCGGTGCGGTGCGGATGCGGAACCGCCCTGCCAGCACGGTGCGCTCCAGCTCGAACCGCGTGGCATAGCTGGTGGACTGCGCGTCATCCACGCGCAGCACCAGCACCACCGGGCCAGGGTTGGGGTTCTCGCCCACGATCAGAAGCTCGGCGATGGCGGAAAGGTCGTACGGCAGCTCCAGCGGCAGCGGTGTCGGGCCGGGCGCGAAGCCGCCAAGGGAATGGGGCTGGGGTTGCGCCAGGGCAGCCAGCGGCAACAGCAGGGTCAGCAGGGTCAGCAGCAGCAGCGTTCTCATGCGCCCGGCGCTGCAAAGGGCGCGCCTGCAGAATGCAACGCGAAGCGCGGGCACGCGCCATGCAGCAGGCCCCGCAGAACCGGAGACCGCTGCCATGCCACCCGCCACCGCCATCCTCTACCCGCCGTTGCGCCTGCGCGCCGCCCTGCCGCGTGCGGAGTTCCTGTGGCTGGGCGCGCTGCTGCTGGGCTTCCTGCTGGCCGTGCTGAGCAGCGACATGAACGGATACCAGGGCAGCGACGACGCCCGCTATGTCGCCGGCGCCGAGGCTTGGCTGGCCGAGGGCATCCACCTGGCGCGCAACCACTGGGAGACCCGGCTGCCCTATGTGCTGCTCATCGCGCTGTTCGGCACCTCGCCGGGCGGCTTGCTGGCGCTGCATGTGGCCTTGGGGCTGGCACTCATCGTCACCTCGTGGGCGCTGGCCAGGCCGGTGCTGGGGCCGCGGCCGGCGCTGGCCTTTGCCGCGCTGCTGGCGCTCTCGCCCTTCGTGCAGCAGCTTGCCGGGCGGCTCGCCATCGAGGCCCTGGAGCTGCTGCTGGCCGCCGGTGCTTTTTGGCTGGTGCGGCAGCGGCTGGCGGGCGCCGGCATGGCACGCCTGGCCTGGGCCGGTTCGCTGCTGGGACTGGCGATATTGACGCGGCAGACCTCGGCGGCGCTGGCCATCGGGCTGGGTCTGATGTTGTTGCTCCGCGGTCGTTGGCGCGACGCCTTCATCCTGGCCGGCATCGCCGCGCTGCCGCTGCTTGCCGAGGCGCTGTTCTACGCCCTGCCGACCGGCGACCCGCTGGCGCGTCTGCATATCGACATGCGCCATGTACAGGTGGAGGGCCAGCCACTGCCGGGGGGCGCCTATACCGGCGGCTCACCACTGTTCAACGCCGACCTGGCTTCGAAGTGGCAGAACTCCACCCAGGGCGTGCTGCACCTGCACTGGACGGTGGACGCCTTCCTGCGGCTCGTCACCTACCCTTCGGGGCTGCTGACCTGGCTGCCGGCGCTGGCGCTGCTGGCGTGGCCGCGCTTCGCCTTTGCCGACCAGGCGCCGGGGCTGCGGCGCGACATCGCGCTGACCATGGCCGCCGTCTACCTGGTGGTGGTGTTCGTGCTCTGCCTGGCGCCGGAGCCGCGCTATTTCTCGCTGGCGACCTACCTGGCCTGCCTGGTGACGGCGCTGGGCCTGGCCCGGCTGGCCCAGGCGCTGCCCCGGCTGGCCCTGGCGGCCGTGGCCCTGCTGGCGCTGGCCGGTCCCGTGGTGGCGGACCTGAACCCCACCCCGCGGGGCGTGGTTCAGCAACTGCTGGCCCTGTTGCAGGCGCGACCCTCCGCGGTATTCCACGTCACCGGCCCGGTGGAGGCGGCGGCGCGGCTGGCGCTGCGCCGGCAAGGCTCGTCCGGACGCATCTCAGGCATCCCGCCCTCCGCCGGAGACCTGCTGTTCGCCATGCCGGCCAACGATTTACCGGACCTGACCGCCGCATGCCCCGACGGCAGCCCGCGGCTGCGCCGGCTCTGGAGCGGCACCACCTCGCCCAGCCTGGCCTGGCGCCTGCTGGAGCTACCACGACTCGGTCGGCTGGTGCCGGCCGGTCCGGCGAACTGGCTGCAGCGGGAGCGCTACCGCCCGGCGCTGTTCGCCGTGGGCTGCTGAGCTTGCGCGCGCGGTCGCGCTGGCGCCGGCCGCCGCCTCAGCTGCCCGGATCAATCCCCCGTTCGTGGATGATCCCGAGGGCCGCGCTGTCGCCGGCCCGCAGCGCCGCCAGGATGCGACGGTCCAACGCCTCGTCCAGAACGAAGTGGCTGAGCCTGCCGCTGGCCACCGGCGGCACCCAGCCGGCTGGTCTCGACGGTGATGCGGCGGCGCTTCATCACCATGTCGGCACCAGGATGGACTGCGACCACCGGCATGTTGCCGGGGCTGAACAGCTCGGCCTGGTCGTCGCCGATGATCAGCACCGCATCGGGCTGCGCCTCGGCCAACCCCCGCGGCCAGCCGGTCCAGCCCACGCTGCGCCGCGGCTTCCATGGCGATGAAGTTGGCTTCGGTGGCAACGCTCGCCAGTCTCGGCGGCAAGTTGCGGGTAGCTGACGTAGCGGCCATCCGGCAGGTTCAGCCGCAGGTTCCTGCGGTCGTCGGCCCGCGCTCGCCCCAGCGCTGTCCCTCCAGCGCCAGCAGCGGCGAATGCGAGGCGCCGAGGCCAAGGACGACGCTGGCCATCAGGCGCCGAACTGCCGGTCGATCTGCGCCGTCAGCCGGGCGTAGACGCGCCGCGCATTGCCTTCGTAGATCAGCGCGCGGTCGGTGGCGGACAGCGGCAGGGCATCGACGTAGCGCTTGGTGTCGTCGAAGTTGTGGCCGGTGTCGGGGTCCACGCCGGGCACTGCGCCGATCATCTCCGACGCGAACAGGATGTTCTGCACCGGGATCACCTTGGCCAGCAACTCGATGCCCGGCAGGTGGTAGACACAGGTGTCGAAGAACACGTTCCTCATCAGGTGCTCGGTCAGCTCCGGCTTCTTCAGCACCTGCGCCAGCCCACGGTAGCGGCCCCAATGGTACGGCACCGCGCCGCCACCATGGGGGATGATCAGCTTCAGCGTCGGGAAGTCGCGGAACAGGTCGCCCTGGATCAACTGCATGAAGGCGGTGGTGTCGCCGTTGATGTAGTGCGCGCCGGTGGTGTGGAAGCAGGTGTTGCAGGCGAAGCTGACATGCACCATGCCCGGCACGTCCAGCGCTACCATCTTCTCGTACAGTGGGTACCAGTATCGGTCGGTCAGCGGCGGCGAGTTCCAGAAGCCGCCGGACGGGTCGGGGTTCAGGTTGCAGCCGACGAAGCCTGCCTGCGTCACGCAGCGCTCCAGCTCCTCGACGCAGCCGGCCACCCCGGCGCCGGTCGCCTGCGGCAGCATGCAGACACCGACGAAGTTGCGCGGGAACAGCGTGCAGACGCGGTGGATGAGCTCGTTGCAGGCGCGCGCCCAGGCGGCATTGGCGGCGGCATCGCCGGCGTGGTGGCCCATGCCGGCGGCGCGCGGGGAGAAAATGGTCAGGTCGGTGCCACGTTCCCGCTGCATCCGCAGCTGGCCGTTCACGATGCTGTCGCGGATCTCGTCATCGCTGATCGCCGGGCGGGCCGGCGGCGGCGCGCCGGCCAGAAGCGCCTCCAGCTGGCCCTGCCGCCAGGCCTCATGCGACTTCGGCGAGGTGGTGTAGTGGCCGTGGCAATCGATGATCATGGTTGGCCCTTCATGGCAGGATCAGCGGCAGGTCGGCAGCGCTGGCCTGCCCCGGATTGACCCGGCGGGCATGGGCGCTGGCGGCTTTCCAATCGGCGTCGACCGGCAGCTTCAGCGAGGCGGTGCGGACCTGATCCAGCGCCACGCCATCCACATTCGCCGGTACCTTGCGATCGTCGCGCAATGCCTTGGCCGCGTCCAGCAGCTGGCGACCCACCGCGGCGATCAGCGCATCCGCGGTGGTCAGGTGCTCCCGCGTGCGGTCATACAGCGCCTCGCCGGCGTCGTTGCACATCAGCTCCGTCCTGCAGGTCGCCGACGAAGGGGATGCCGCAGAACATCAGCGCTTCCTGCAGCTTCAGCCACCGGGCCGCGATTGCCCCGGTCCGAAAGATACGCCGCGGAATCGGTCGCCTCGCGCACCGCCTCCAGGTGCGGCAATGGCCCCTCCGCCGCGGCCGACACCCGGATCACGCGGAACCCCACCTCCAGCGACTGAAGCCGCCGGGCACCGCCGGGGCGCGAGACCTGGTTCGCCATGCGGTCGTCCCTCCCGGATCGGCTCACCGCAGCATCGCCCGTCCGGACGGCACCGGCCCAGCGGATGCCGCCGCGGTACCGCGCCGGAGCCCGGCGGGCTGCGGTCAGGCACGGCTGCAGCGGTGTGCACCATTCCCGCCCGGCGCATGGCCCCATGAGGCGCAGCCGGTCAATACCCCGTCGCCCTGTCGATCTCCTGCAGCAACCCACCGCCGGCCTCGACGCTGCGGATGTTCGCGGCCATCTCGGCCACCAGCTGGCGCACGGTCGGCCGCCGGGCGACATGCGGCATCACCGTCACCTTCGGATGCGACCACAGCGGGTTGTCGGGCGGCAGCGGCTCGGGGTGCAGCGCATCCAGCGCGGCGTGCGCCAGTTGGCCGGAATCGAGCGCGGCGATCAGGTCCGCCTCCACCACATGCCTGCCGCGGCCGATGTTGATGACCATGGCGCCCCGCGGCATGGCGGCGAAATTCGCGGCACAGAGGATGCCCTCGGTCTCCCGCGTCAGCGGCAGCAGGCAGACCGCGATATCCGTCTGGCGCAGGAAGGGCTCCAGCTGGTCCGGGCCGTGGAAGACCGGCACTTCGGCCGCCGCGCGGGGGTTCCGCACCCAGGCGGAGACCGGGAAGCCGAGCGCATGCAGCACCAGCGCCGGCGCCTTGGCCATCAGCCCGAAGCCGAGGAAGCCGACACGCCGCGCTTCCGGCCGCACGATCGGGCGGCGCAGCCATTCGCCCCGGGCCTGTGCGGCCTGGTACAGCGGCATCTCGCGATGCAGGCGCAGCACGTGCATGATAACGTATTCGGTCATCATCGGGTCGCCGCCCGCAGGCTCGATCTTGCCGAGCGGCACCTGTGGCATCTTCGGGTGATCGACGAAGGCCTCCACCCCCGCCGAGCGGCTGAACATGGCCCGGAGGTTCGGCAGCGGCGGAATCTCGTCGAAATCCGGATGCATGAAGGCGAGGTAGCGAATCTCGGTCGGGTTGCCGACCTCCGGGAAGATGCGCACCTCCAGGCCTGGCAGCTGCTCAGCAACACTGTCGCGCCAGCGTTGCGCGGTGCCGATTTGACTATCCAACCCATAGATCAGCAGCGCCATGTCGGTCGTCCCTCCCTGCCGCTGCGATACTGCGCGCGACAAGGCGCACTGGCCAGATTGCATCGCGGCAGGCGAACGGGCTGCGCATCTCGCCGAGGGACGACGCCAAACCGGTGCGGTACCTGCCCCGTGGACACCAGCCGCCCCTGCCACATGGGGCTGACAACCATGGGCGCCCAAGCACGCGCCCTCTGCCAGGCCGCCCTGTCGGCCTGCCGGGCAGGCGTATCTGGATCAGGGCCGACCAGCTCGAAGCCGAAGGAGATGCTCCGCGGACGTAACGGAACCACGGTTTGGGCCGCCAGAACGTGCGGGAGCACCCGGTGTCACGATATCATCGCCCGCGAATCTTCCGGCCGAACACTGCCCTGCCAGCGCTGCATTGGTCCGCCGCTTGACACCCCCAAAGCGGCTTTAACATGCATCGGACTGCTTTCTGCAGCCAGCGCGCCCAATTTCCTTACAAACGCCTCATAAATAGACGAAAATGTGATGAAATTTCTTGACCGGCGCTGGACGCTCCAGAACACTAATAGTTTATAAATCAGACGGCTCAGCAACCGCCATGACCGATAAGACGCGGCGCCATTACCGCCCGAAGCAGCGCCGCGCCAGATACGATGTGGAAACGTTAGAGCCGCGCGTTCTGCTCTCTGCTGGCGCCACGCTTGGCTCTGGCGGCACCACCACCCCCACGCCAGGGGCGACCATTGCCCAACAGGGCACCCTGGCGGCCGTCGCCTCCTTGCTGGTCCCGCAGACGAACCGGCCGGCGCCGCTCGCGGTCATCGGCAGCGATGGTTCGCAGCGCAATCCCGGCGATGGCTCCGCTGGTCCGTTGACCGTCGGCGCCAACGATACGCTGACCGGCACAGGCAGCTACACCGCTGCCGTCACCAGCACCGGCGTCGTCGCGCCAGGCCTGGTTGCCGTCGGCAGCTACGCGCAGGCAGCCGGCGGCACGCTGCAAATCCAGATCGGTGGCACAACGCCCGGTGCCACCGGCGGCTACGACCAGTTGGCCGTGACCGGCAAGGCCGAGTTGGGCGGCACGCTGCAGATCAGCCTGGCCGAGGGCTTCCAGCCCACCGCGGGCCAGGTCTACGACGTCATCACCTGGGGTCAGCGCAGCGGCGCCTTCGCCGCCTATGGCGGTCTGTATCTGGGCCAGGGTCTCGTCGCCACGCCGATCTACCAGGCGGACCGACTGCAGATCCTGGTGACGAAGCTGCCTGGCCTGTCCGATTTCACGGTGGCGCAGACCGCCGCCGACCAGGCTGGGCTCGACCAGGCGCTGACCTGGATGAACACGCCGGCCGCAACCGGCAGCGTCACCATCGACGCCAGCATGCAGGTCGCCGGTCTTCGGCTGACCGGCGCCTTCGACCTGACCGTGACCCGCACAGGCAGCGACGCCAGCCTCACCATCGGCCTGCAGAACGCGGCAGCCAGCTGGGCGGTTGGTTCGTTGAGCGGTGGCCTGACCGGCGTCTCCGGCACCGTCTCGCTGACTGGCAGCAGTTATGCGGCCTCGCTGAGCGGCAATGGCCAGCTTGCGTTTGCCGATGGCGCCACGCTGTCCGGCAGCTTCGCCGTGCAGGCGGGCACCAACCAACCCGGCACCTGGGTGGTGGCCAGCAATGTGGCGGCGCGGATCGGCGACCCAGGCCAGGGCGCGGCGCTTGCCCTCAGCAACGGCACGCTGGCGATGCTGGTGGACGGCGACGGCTACGCGGTTGCGGCCAGTGGCGATGTCGCCCTGCAGGGCCTGGTCGGTGCCAGCCTGACCGGCCAGTTGGGGTTCTCGGCCAATACGCTCGGTCGCGCCGTGAACACCACCATCTCCGTCGGAGGTGTCGGCGGC
>CAIMOR010000538.1 GCA_903843125.1 uncultured Rhodospirillales bacterium | reverse complement strand
GCTGCACCAGACGCAGCGCGTTGACATGGCCCTCATACAGCCGGCCCAGCGGCAGGCTGGCGCGGCCGAGCAGCCGCAGTGCGCGCAGCAATGGCGCGGCGCCGGCCGGGCGGCTGCCCCAACCCTGGCCGCCCACGCCTTTGTTGCCCCGGACCTGGTCGCCCCGGACTTGGTCGCCTCGGACTTGGTCGCCTCGGACCTGGTCGCCCGGGCCTTGGTCGCCCCGGACCTGGTCGCCCCGAACTGGCCCCAGCGGCGCCAGCAGCAGCCCCGCCCGGTGCAGCGCGGCCAGCGAGGCGGCGGGAAAGGCGCCGTCCTGGTCCTCCCGCGCGGCGGCGGCGGCGATATCCGGCACCAGGCCGGCCAGGGCGGCCAGCGGGTCGGGCGCGGCGGCCTCGGCAGGCTCGACCGGCGCGGAAGCGGCATGGGAGGCAGGCGAACGGGGGGCGAAAATGGCGACGGTCCTGGACAGGGTTGCAGGCGGCTCAGCGCTGCAACGGACCGGCGGGCCGGAAGATGCATCCCCGGCCGGGGCAACGGCGGCCCATGCCGCCGGGCTGCGGCGCACCTGGTGCGGGCGGCAACCCCGGTCCGGCCTCAGTGGAACCGGCCTCAGTGGAAGGCGTATGCGTCCATCCTCAGGATGCCATAGGTGCTGCTGCCGTGCAGGTGCTCGGCCCTGATCGCGTCACCCCCGGCCCCCAGCGCCACGAACAACGGCAGCAGGTGCTCCTCCGTCGGGTGCTGTTCGGCGGCGAAGGGCGCCCGGGCCCGATAGTCCAGCAGGTCGGCGCCACGGCCCTGGCGCACCGCCAGGTCCATCCATTCGCTGAAGGCGGTGACGTCCGGGCCTTCCGGCGCGTCGATCGGCTGGCCCCGGAAGCGCCGGAGGTCGTGGGTCCAGCTGCCGGAGCCGATGACCAGCACGCCCTCCGCGCGCAGCGGGCGCAGCGCTGCGCCCAGCCGGGCATGGTGGGCGGGGCCCAGCGCGCTTTGCACGGAAACCTGCAGCACGGCAATGTCAGCCTCCGGCCAGGCCAGGATCAGCGGGCACCAGGCGCCGTGGTCCAGGCCGCGGCGCCGGTCGATGCGGCAGTCCAGCCCGGCGGCCACCAGCAGGTCGTGGACCTGCTCCGCCACCACCGGCGCGCCGGGGGCGTGGTAGCGCAGGTCATAGAGCGGCCGCGGGAAGCCGTGGAAGTCGTGGATGGTTTCGTTCACCGCCACCGCGTTCACCGCGGGCACGGCGGTTTCCCAGTGCGCCGAGGAGACCAGGATGGCCTTCGGCCGGCCATGGCGTTCCTCCACCAGGCGGCCGAGGCCGGCCAGGAACTCGCTGGCCGGGGCCGCCACCAGGGGCAGCATGGGCGAACCGTGGCTGAGGAAGATGCTGGGGTGCATGGTCGTGTCTCCCATCGGCTGCCGCGCATCCTCGCCCAGCCGGGCCGGCGCCACCAGGGGCGCGGCGGGCGTGTTGCGCCGGAGCTGGCCGCGTCGAATACTCCGGGCCACGCGGCGGCCCCGGCCGCCCGAACCGGCCCCAAGGCCGCAGCAAGGAGGAAGTTCGATGGCGTTCTATCGTGGCATGACCTGCTCGAACATCACGTTGGCCGGAGACGGTGGCACGCCGATCACCGCCTACGTCGCCAAGCCCGAGGGCCCGGGTCCCTTCCCCGGCGTGGTGCTGATCCACCACCTGCCCGGCTGGAGCGAGTTCTACATCGAGACAACCCGCCGCTTCGCCCACCACGGCTACATGGCGATCTGCGCCAACCTGTATGAGCGTGCCGGCGCCGGCAACCCCGACGATGTCGCCGCCAAGGTGCGCGCCGAGGGCGGCATCCCCGACGCGCAGATGGTGGGCGACACCGCCGCCGCGGTGGCCTGGATGCGCGCCCAGCCGGAGCTGAACGGCAAGGTCGGGCTGTTCGGCTCCTGCTCGGGCGGCCGGCACGCCTTCATCTACGCCTGCCAGAAGCGCGACGTGGACGCGGCGGTGGAACTGTGGGGCGGCCGCGTGGTCATGGGCGCCGAGGAACTGAACGCCAAGACGCCGGTGGCGCCGATCGACATGACCAAGGACCTGAGCTGCCCGCTGCTCGGCCTGTTCGGCAATGACGACCGCGCGCCCAGCCCGGAGCAGGTCAACCAGCACGAGGCCGCGTTGCAGGCCGCGGGCAAGACGCACGAATTCCACCGCTACGACGGCGCCGGCCACGGCTTCTTCTACTGGCATCGCCCGCTGTACCGGCCGGAGCAGGCGATGGACGGCTGGAGCAAGGTGTTCGCGTTCCTCGGCAAGCACCTGGGGAAGTAGCCGCGATGTGCACTTCCATCATCGAGATCGCCGGCGCCGAGGGCATGGCCAAGCGCGGCGACAGCTGGTTTCCGCTGGCGCAGAGCGTGGTGGCCTATGACCACGCGCGCCATGCGCCGCTCGGCGACGTCATCACGCTCGACTTCATCAACACCGCGCTGGACCCCGGCGCGCGGGCCGCGGTGGAACTGACGCTGACCAGCGCGAAGGCGCTGCGCGCGGCGCTGGACCGCGCCATCGCGGCGGCCGAATTCGAGGAGGCGGAAGTGCGCGGCAAGGGCTCCGTCCGGCTGCTCAGGGCCGGCTGAGCCGCGCGACCCGGCTACAGCGGCTTCTGCGCCCGTTCCATCAGCCGCTTGAAGAAGCCAGGCGGCTTCGGCGGGGCCGCGGCGGCGGTGGCGGCCTTGGCCGCCTTCTCGGCGCTGGCCACTTCCTCGCGCTTCTCCCGCTCCCGCATCGCCAGCCACTTGTCCAGGCTGACGCCGGCCTTGGCGGCGCGCTTCGCCTCGTAGGCGCGCTGGCCCTCGCTCATCTTCCGCTGGTCCATGACCCGGTTCCCCAATGCTGCCCCCAAATGGCCGAGCTTGCCGCCGGCGACAAGCGGGGGGTTGCGCGGCCGCGGCGCTGTGGCACTCATGCGGCCCATGGAAGCACGCGTAAAGGCCGGGATCTGGGTTTCGATGGCGCTGCGGCTGGGCGATATAGCCGGCCGCCCGGGCGCCGTGCTGCGCAAGGGCGACCCGGACAGCGGCGGCATCCTGTGCGTGCTGCGCGGGCGGGAGGGGATGCAGGTGCTGTCCCAGGTGCGGGACGCCGAGGGCCGCGCCGCCTGGCTGCGCGCCACCGGCGTCGCCCCGGTCGACCAGCAGGCGGCCGATGCCTATGTGGAACGCCAGGTCCGCCGCGACCCGGACCTGTGGGTGTTGGAGTTCGAGGCGCCGCACCTGAAGCCGCCGTTCGAAGGCACCATCCTCTGAGCGGGAGGCCGCACGGCTGTAGGCGCCGGCACCTGGATGTTAAATCGTATACGTTCTTCACACTTCGCAACATTGTGTCTACGGACCGAGACACTCCACGATCCCGTGAAGTGTATTCTGGATAAAACTCGGTTCTATCAGGGGGTGTCGCGGTACCGCCCTCGGAAGCAAGTCGGTGCGTGCCACGTCCCCTGTCGAGAACCGGAGGCCCGCATGATCAATCCACGCCCGATCCTGATCGTCGAGGATGACGCCGCGCTGCGCGCATCGCTTGCCGAGCAATTTGCCCTGGATGGCGAATTCGCCGCCGTCGAGGCCGAGACCGCGGAGGACGCCCAGGCCAAGCTGGCCGACGCCGATGTCCGCTACGACGCCATCCTGCTGGATGTCGGCCTGCCCGACGCCGATGGCCGCGACCTCTGCGCCATGCTGCGCAAGCAGGGTCGCCGCATGCCCGTCATCATGCTGACCGGCGCCGATGCCGAGAGCGACGTGGTGCGCGGCCTGGACGCCGGCGCCAACGACTACATCGCCAAGCCGTTCCGAGCGCAGGAACTGCTGGCGCGGGTGCGGGCCCAGCTGCGGGTGTTCGACAACAGCGAGGACGCGGTGTTCACGGTGGGGCCCTACCTGTTCCGCCCTTCGGCGAAGCAGCTGCTGGAACCCGCGCGCAACCGCAAGATCCGGCTGACCGAGAAGGAAACCGCGATCCTGAAGTTCCTGTACCGGGCCGGGGGCCGCGCGGTGCCGCGCAACACCCTGCTGATCGAGGTCTGGGGCTACAACAGCAGCGTGACCACGCACACGCTGGAAACCCACATCTACCGCCTGCGCCAGAAGATCGAGCCGGATCCGGCGAACCTGAAGCTGCTGATGACCGAGACCGGCGGCTACCGGCTCAACCCGCGCGGCGCCATGGACTGACGCGGGCCTGACCCGGGATGGCCGGCGGCAGGTTCGCCCCAGCCATCCTGGATCAGCCCTCCGTGCCGAAGCACCGGTCCCCGGCGTCGCCGAGGCCCGGTACGATGTAGCCCCGCTCATCCAACCGTTCGTCCAGGGCGGCGGTCAGGATCGGCACGTCCGGATGCGCCGCCGCCAGCCGGGCGGCGCCCTCCGGCGCGGCCAGCACGCAGGCGAAGCGGATCTGCGTGGCGCCCTTGGCCTTCAGCCGCGTGATCGCCGCGGCGGCGCTGCCGCCGGTGGCCAGCATCGGGTCCAGCAGCAGGGCGCCGCGCACGCCCAGGTCCGGCGGCAGCCGCACCACGTATTCGCTTGGTTGCAGCGTGGCCTCGTCCCGCACCAGGCCCAGGTGGCCGATCGGCGCATCCGGCAGCACCCAGCGGGCGCCCTCCAGCAGGCCGAGGCCGGCGCGCAGGATGGCGACCAGGCAGGGCTCCGGCCCGGCCAGGGCGGGCGCCTGCATCCGCGCCATCGGGGTGTCGATCAGCCGGGTCGCTTCCGGCAGGTCGCGCAGCGCCTCGGCGGTCAGCACGGCGCCGATCTCGGCGAGCAGCCGCCGGAAGGTGGCGCTGTCGGTCTCCCGCATCCGCAGGCGGGTCAGCTTGTGGCGCAGCAGGGCGTGGCGGGCGACGCGAAGGGTGCTCATGCGCGCAGCCTATCGCGCCATTCCCGCTACGCCAGCGTTAACATCAGACCATCTTGGCCAGGGTGCCGTCCTGCCGGACGACGTGGTGCCACAGCGCCGCCACGGCATGCAGCGTCACCAGCAGCACCAGCAGCAGCGCGCCCCACCAGTGGATGCCGGACAGCACCGGCGCCAGGGCCTCGTTCTGGCCGATGGGACTCGGGATGGGCACCACGCCCCACCACGTGAACGGAAAGCCCCAGGCGTTGGTCGCCAGGAAGCCGACGATGGGCTGCACCACCAGCAGGGTGTAGAGCGCGGCATGGTTGGCGCGCGCCACGATGCGCAGCTGCGGCGCCAGGTCCGCCGGCAGCGGCGGCGCCGGGTGCGTGGCGCGCCAGCCCAGCCGCAGCAGGGTCAGCAGCAGCAGGGTGAAGCCGGTGCTCTCGTGCCAGTCGTAGAGCTGGTACTTGAACGCCTCGTCCTTCGGCTCGAACACCGTCATCCAGGTGCCGAGGACGACCATGACCACCACCAGGGCCGCGGTAAGCCAGTGCAGTCCCCGCGCGGTCGCCGTATAGCGCGCTTGCATGTCCCGTCTCCCTCAGTTGCCGAACGCTAGCACGGCCGAGCTGGTCGCCGCCCACGCTGATTGGAGTATCGACCCGCGCAAGCGCTGGGTTACGGTGGCGCATCGCCGGGCCGGGCGCTGGCTGGCCGAGGCGCCGGCGCCGGTCGGCGACCCCGGCGCCCTGGTGGCCAGGCTGCTGGCGCCCGGGGCGCCGGTGGCGCTGGGGCTGGACCTGCCGCTGGGCGTACCGCGCGAATTCGCCGCCGGCCGTGCCGAGGCCGGCTTCCCCGCCTTCCTGCGCTGCCTGGCCGGGGATGGCGGCTTCTTCGCGGTCAGCCCGGGGCTGGAGACGGTGGCGCCGGGGCGGCCCTTCTATCCCGCGCGCGGCATCAAGGGCATGACCCGCGCCGGCCATGCCCGGGCGCTCGGCCTGTCCGGGCCGCTGGGCCTGAGCCGGCTGTGCGACCGTGCCACGGCAACCCGGCCGGCCGGGGCGCCGGTGTTCTGGACGCTCGGCGCCAACCAGTCCGGCAAGGCCGCCATCAGCGCCTGGCGGGACTGGCTGGCGCCCGGCCTCGCCGCCGGCGCGCCACTGCGGCTCTGGCCGTTCGAGGGCGCGCTGGCCGACCTGCTCGCGCCCGGGGTGGCGGTGCTGGCGGAGGTCTACCCGGCCGAGGCGCTGCGGCACTGCGGGGTGAGGCTGGCCGGCAGCAAGCGCGCCCAGGCGCCGCGGCTGGCGGCGGCGGCGGCGCTGCGGGCGGCGATGGAACTGCGCTCGGTCAGCGCCAGCCCGGCACTGGCGGCCATGCTGGCGGCGGGCTTCGGCGCCGACGCCCAGGGCGAGGACCGCTTCGACAGCCTGGTCGGCCTGCTCGGCCTGATCGGCGTGCTGGAGGGGCTGCGCGCGGACTTCGTTCCCGCCTACCCCTGGGTGCGCCGATGGGAAGGCTGGGTGCTCGGCCAGACCGACCTGCCGGCTATGCGGTGAACTCCAGCGCCACGTTCATGGTCTCGGCCGGCGCGACGGCCAGCTTGCCGGCTGCCTTGGTGAACGGAATGCCGTTGGCGGTGAACAGCGCCTCGGTCGCGGCCAGGGAGGCGACATGGAACCCGACCAGCGCCAGGTAGTCGCCACGGCCACCGGCCTCGGGCAGCAGCGCGCCCAGCGCGGCGTGCGGCACCGCCTCGACAACGGCCTTGGCCAGCGGCAGCCTGCCGTCCTGCACCGTGCCGAACATGGCGTTCAGCATCGCCATCGGCTTGGCCGGGTCGGCGGCGGCGATCACCACGCGGGCGACCCCGGTGACGCCGTTCGGGTGGGCCCGCCACGCGTCGCGCCAGACCAGGTCCGGCGTCTCGTGCTGGCAGAAATAGGTCCGGCCGTCGAAGCCGGTGCGGGAGACGAGGCGCGTGGTGGTGAAGCGCGCATCGCCGGCGATGCTGCCGTCCTCGAGCTCCACCGGCCGATGGAAGCTGCGGGGTTCCTGGACCGGCACGCCGTTCTTCAGCATCAGCGCGTAGGTGCTGGCGTTCTCCCAGTCTCGGAACACCAGGCCGTTCAGGCCGATGGGAAAGTCCGCCAGGTCGGCGCGCGCCGGCGGCCCGCCCTCCCAGCCCAGCAGCTCCAGGTAGTCGGTGTCGAAGATCACCAGGTTGTTGGCGCTGCCGAGCGAATGCCGGCCGCGCGGCGTGACGTGGAAGCCGAGCCGCTTCCAGCGCCGCTCGCCCTCGTCGAGGCGGTCGTGGACATCGACAACCAGGTGGTCCAGCTGCGCCTTCATGGTGTCCCCTTGCCTTGATAGAGCCCGGCGGCGATGGCCGCGTGGGTCGCCAGCGCGACGGTCAGCGACAGCGTCGGCGTGACGATGCCGGCTTCCCGCGCCAAGCGTAGCGGCGCCTGGAACAGGCTGTCGACCTCCATCGGGCGGCCGGCCTCCAGATCCTGCAGGATGCTCGGCTTGTGCGGGATATCGATGGACAGGTTGATGCGCTCCTCCGCCGTGCCGGGCACCGGGTGACCCATGGCGGCGGCGATGCCCATGGCTTCCTTGACCACGCACAGGGCGGCTTCCCGCACCACCGGGTTGGCGAAGGTGTCGCGGATGTTGCGGCGGCTGAGCAGGCAGAGCGGCCCATTGGCCAGGTTGTTCAGCAGCTTGGACCAGACATCCGTGCGGATGTTCTCGGAGACGCTGCACGGCATGCCGCCGGCCTTGAACGCCGCCGCCAGTTCCACCGCGCGCCGGGTGCGTTCGCCGTTCGGTTCGCCGATGATCAGCTTGTTGGTCCTGCTGGTCACCTCGACCACGCCCGGCGCCACCACGTTGCAGGCGCTGTAAATCACGCCGCCCAGCGTGCGCTCCACGCCCACGGCGGTGCGGATGGCGTCGCCGGGGTCCACCTCGGGCAGGCGTTGGCCGTCCAGCGGGCCGCCGTGATGGTCGAAGTACCACCAGGGGATGCCGTTGGTGACGAAGGTGACGCTGGTCGCCGCGCCCAGCAGCGGCGCGATGCCGGCGGCCATGCTGGCCAGCGCCGGCACCTTGGTGCAGACCACCACCGCGTCCTGCACGCCCAACTCCGCCGGGCTGGCACTGGCGGCGACGCGGTGGTGCATCTCGCCGTCCGCCGCCTGCACGCGCAGGCCATCGGCCAGGATCGCGGCCAGGTGCGGGCCGCGCGCCACCACCGAAACCTCGGCGCCGCCGCGCGCCAGGCGGCCGGCCAGGTGGCCGCCGATGGCCCCTGCCCCGTAGACGCAGACCTTCATGCGTAGAGCCCCGCTGCGCGCGCCGCCTGGGCGGCTAGTTGCGTTGTCAGTTCCAGCGTCGGCACCGCCACGCCGGCCTGGCGCGCCAGCAGCAGCGGCACCACCCACATCGCCTCCACCTCCATCGGCCGCCCGGCTTCCAGGTCCTGCAGGATGCTCGGCTTGTGGCTCAGCAGCGCGGAGCGGGCGATGCGCGGTTCGGCCGCACCGCCGAGCGGATGGCCATAGGCCGCGGCGATGGCGCAGATATCCTCGGCGGCGCGCACCGCGGCGGCGCGGACCGCCGGCTGCCCCAGCGTGTCCTTCATGGCCGAGCGCGTCAGGCAGCAGAGCGGCCCGGTCATCAGGTTGCCGAGCAGCTTGTTCCAGACGGCGAAGCGGATGTTGTCCGTCGCCTCCCCGACCATGCCGGCGCCACCACCGCTCAGCAGGTGCGCCAGCGCCGTGGCGCGCGGGCTGAGGCTGCCGTCCAGCTCCCCCAGCACCACCTTGGCGTCCCTGGCCTCCACCAGCACCTCGCCCGGTGCGGTGACCGTGGCGGCGGCGTAGACCACGGCGCCCAGCGTGCGCGCCACGCCCACCGCGTTGCGCACGGCGTCGCCGGGGTCCAGCGTCGGCAGCCGCTCGCCGTCGCGCGGGCCGCCGTGCTTGTCGAAGTACCACCAGGGGATGCCGTTCATCACGAAGGTCACGCTGGTCCCGGCGCCCAGCAGCGGGCCGATGCCGGCCGCGACGCTCGGCAGCGCCGGCGCTTTCGTCGTCACCAGCACCGCGTCCTGCGGGCCAAGCTCCGCCGGGTTGTCGGTGCAGCGCGGATGCACGTGCATCTCGCCATCCGGCGCCGAGACGCGCAGCCCGTTGCGCTGCATGGCCTGCAGGTGGGCGCCGCGGGCGATGATCGACACCTCCGCCCCCGCCTTGGCCAACCTTGCCGCGACATGGCCGCCGATGGCACCGGCGCCGTAGATGCAGACCTTCATGTCACCGCCTTCAACTGCACCAGCATCGCCGCCCCCGCGGCGACGATGCGTTCCACCATGGCAGCGCCCCGCTCGGCGCTGGCGCCGCGCGAATCGCCGCACGCCACGCCGCCGGGCGCGTTCTCGGCCACCACGATCGGTGCCGAGAACTCGACACCCTCGCAGCGCACGGTGCCGAAATTGCTGATCGGCAGGCCGAGAAACGCGGCTTCCGCCGCGCGCGGCCCGGCGCGTTCCGGCCGGCACAGCTCCGGCACCAGGTGCAGCGCCACGGAATAGACCGGGTCGCCGCCATGGCCGAGGCTGCTGGCGGGACCGCCGAGCTCCGCGTGCATCGCGCCGGCCACGCGCCACAGGTGCAGCGAGGGCACCGCCACGCCGTGCCGCCGCCGCAGCGCGCGGGCCGCCGCCTCCACCGGGCCGATGGAGCCGGCATGGCCGTTGACCACCAGCAGCCGCCGGCAACCGGTGGCGACCAGGCGCGAGAGCACCTCCTCCACCAGCGTCTGCAGCAGCGCGCCGGGCAGCTCGATGCCGCCGGGGACGCCGGCAAAATAGTCCTCGCCACCGAACGGGATCGGCGGCAGCACCAGCGCATCGGTGCCGCGGTCGCCGGCCGCGGCGGCGATGCGCCGGCTGATCTCGGCGGCCATCAGGTAGTCGCCCATCGGCGCCTGCGGGCCATGGGTTTCCAGACTGCCGAGCGGCAGCACCACGGCGGCCCCGGCGGCCAGGCGCGCCGCAACCTCGGGGCCGGTCAGCTTGGCGATCTCGTGCATCAGGAGAGTATCTCCAGCGCGGCGCGCGCCAGGGCCTGCACGCCCAGCCCGATGCACCGTTCGTCGGGTTGGTAGTGCGTGTTGTGCAGCCGGTCGTCACGGCCCGGCGCACCGGCGCCGACACGCAGCTGGAAGCTCGGCATCAACTCGGCGAACTCGGCGAAATCCTCGGCGCCCATGCTCGGCACGCCCTGGTCGATCACCTCGCCGAACTGTGCGCGCACGGCGGCAACGGTGGGGTCCAGCACGCGGTCGTCGTTCACCAGCGGCGGCACGCCGCGGCGATAGTCCAGCGTGCAGGTCACCCGGTGCATCGCCTCCAGCCCGGTCGCCAGCCGCTTCAGCGCGGCCTCGGCCACGTCGCGCGCCTCCGTGTGCAGGGTGCGCACCGTGCCCTTCAGCTCCACCGTCTCCGGGATGATGTTCGGCGCGGTGCCGCCGTGGAACATGCCGATGGTCACCACCGCCGGCTGCAGCGGCCGGATCTCGCGGCTCACCACGGTTTGCGCCTGGCTGACGAAGGCGGCGCCGGCCACGATGGGGTCGATGGCGGCGTAGGGATGCGCGGCGTGGCCGCCCTTGCCCTTGATGACCAGGTCGAAGCGGTCCGCCGCCGCCAGGGTTGGCCCGCGGCAATAGCCGAAGCGGCCCACCGGCATGTCCGGCGCGTTGTGGAAGCCGATGGCGAGGTCGACACCCTCGGCCGCGCCGTCGGCGATCATCGCGCGGGCGCCGCCCAGCGCCTCCTCGGCCGGCTGGAAGATCAGCACCACCTTGCCGGCCAGCTGCGGCGCCAGGCGCTGCAGCACCTCCGCCACGCCGAGCAGCGTGGTGGTGTGGATGTCGTGGCCGCAGGCGTGCATCTTGCCGGGCACCGTGCTGGCGAAGGCCAGGCCGGTTTCCTCCGGCATCGGCAGCGCGTCCATGTCGGCGCGGATGGCCAGCGTCGGCCCGGGCATGCCGCCCTCGATCACGCCGACCACGCCGGTACGGCCAACCCCGGTGCGATGCGCGATGCCGAGGCGCGTCAACTCGGCGGCGACGATGCCGGCGGTGCGGACCTCCTCGAACGCGAGTTCGGGATGCGCGTGGATGTCGCGCCGGATCTCGATAAGGCGCGCCTCGATGGCGGCGGCGAGGTCCCTGACCCGCGTGCCCGGGTCGTTCGGCAGATGCGTCACCACGGCGGCTCCTTCACAGTGTGGCCAGGATCGTCGGAAGCCCGGCACGGCGCAAGGTTGCCGGCGCCCGATGCGTCCGCAGGCCGCTTGCAGGCCGGTGCCGACGCATGCGATACGCGCACTTGGTTTGGGGAGAACGCATGTCCAGGTTCGTGCCGCGCCGCGGGGTGCAGGTAGGCGGTGCCGCTCCTGCGGTGCCACCGGCCCACGCGTGCGTGCGGCACGCTGCCGGCCGGCCGCCGATGCGCGCACTGCGTCTCGCCCCGCATGGCATGCCGTCGTCGATGCAGCGGCGGTGATGCGCACCCCGCCTCGCCCTGTCGTGCCTGGCACCATCGCCCGCGCTGGCGCAACCGGCGCGGCGCGTGCCGGCGCGGTCATTCCGCCGACCGGTTCGAAGCTGCTGCCTGCGCGGCAGGCATCCGGCGCGGAGTTGGACTGATCGCATGGTCCCTCTCATTCCCATGCCGCCCAGCAATGCCAGGGTTGTCGATTGCTGCAATGCAGCACGCAACCTCATCTTGACCGCGACGCGGCTTACGGCTGTTTTGTTAACCGCCGGATGTGTGCGCAAACGAGGAGCGTTTTCTCCATGAAGATTAATGAAAAGGACATCGCGTCAGGGATCCTGTTGGTCCTTGTCGCGGTGGTAGGTGCCTACCTCAACATGGACCACGCCCTTGGCAGCGCACGCCGCATGGGGCCGGGATACATGCCCCTGCTGGTGTTCGTCATCCTGGGCTCCATCGGGGTGCTGGTGGTGCTGATCGCCCTGTTCAACGGCCCCGACCCCATGGAGAAGTGGACCGGCGTCGACACCAAGAGCCTGATCGCCGCCGTGGTCGGCGGGTTGATCGCCTGGCAGATCGCCAGCCGCTTCTTCGGCGAGTTCTTCACCAGCGGCTACAACGGCATGGGCTTCGGCCTGCTGGTGGGCTTCCTCATCATGTGCTGGGCCGAAGGGTGGCGCCTGATGGGCTTCGTCTGCGCCAGCCTCTGCGTCTTCGCGCTGCTGCTGGAGAAGGGCGGCCTGGTGCTGGCCACCGTCGGCACCGTTGTCGTCGCCTCCATGGCCGATACGCAGCACGTGAAGAAGCCGCTTGGCGTCGCGGGCATGACGATCTTCCTCGTTGCGCTGTGCTGGTGGATCTTCATCAAGCAGCTCGATATCCGCGTGGCCGTCTGGCCGCAGTTCTGAACCAAGGCACCAGGCCGCAGGGCTTAGGGACGGAGACCGCACGGAACCATGGAACTACTCCTTCAAAACCTGGGGCACGGCTTTGTCGTCGCCTTCAGCTTCACCAATCTGCTGTTTGCGCTGATCGGTGCGCTGATCGGCACGGCCATCGGCGTGTTGCCCGGCATCGGCCCGGTGGCGACCATCTCGCTGCTGCTGCCGATCACCTTCGGGCAGCCGGCCACCACCGCCATCATCATGCTGGCGGGCATCTACTACGGCGCGCAGTACGGTGGCTCCACCACCGCCATCCTGCTGAACCTGCCGGGTGAGATCAGCTCGGTGGTGACCACGCTGGAGGGCTACAAGATGGCCCGCAACGGCCGCGCCGGCGCGGCGCTGGCCACCTCGGCGCTCGGCAGCTTCTTCGCCGGCACCGTCGCCACCGTGCTGGTCGCCGCCTCCGGCCCGCTGCTCACCAGCGTGGCGCTGAGCTTCGGCCCGGCCGACTACTTCTCGCTGATGCTGCTCGGCCTGATCATCTCCGCCGTGCTGGCGCAGGGCTCGGTGCTGAAGTCGGTGGCCATGGTGGTACTCGGTGTGGCGCTCGGCCTGGTCGGCACGGACGTGCAGACCGGCCAGCAGCGCTTCACCTTCGGCGTGCCGGAACTGTCGGACGGCATCGGCTTCGTCTCGGTCGCCATGGGCATGTTCGGCATCGCCGAGATCATCCTGAACCTGGAGAAGCCGGAAGCCCGCGAAGTGCTCTCGGCCAAGGTCGGCAGCCTCTGGCTGACCCGGGAGGAGTTCAAGCGCGCGACGCCGGCGGTGCTGCGCGGCACCGTGCTCGGCTCGGTGCTCGGCATCCTGCCGGGCGGCGGTGCGGCGCTGGCCGCGTTCGGCGCCTACATGCTGGAACGCAAGGTCTCCAAGGGCCGCCATCTGTTCGGCACGGGCGCCATCGAAGGCGTCGCCGGTCCGGAAGCCGCCAACAACGCCGCGGCGCAGACCAGCTTCATCCCGCTGCTGACGCTGGGCATTCCGGCCAACGCCGTGATGGCGCTGATGGTCGGCGCGCTGATCATCCAGGGCATCCAGCCCGGCCCGCGCATGGTGGAAGCCCAGCCGGACCTGTTCTGGGGCCTGATCGCCTCGATGTGGATCGGCAACGTCATGCTGCTCGTCATCAACCTGCCGATGATCGGCATGTGGGTGAAACTGCTGCAGGTGCCCTACAAGTACCTCTACCCGTCGATCCTGATCTTCTGCTGCATCGGCGTGTACTCGTTGAACAACAACGTGTTCGACGTGTACCAGACCGTGGTCTTCGCCATCTTCGGCGTGATCTGCAACAAGCTGAAGATGGAGCCGGCGCCGCTGCTGATCGGCTTCGTGCTCGGCCCGATGATGGAGGAGCACCTCCGCCGGGCCATGCTGCTGAGCCGTGGCGACCCCACCGTGTTCATCGAGCGGCCGATCAGCGCCAGCATGCTGGCGATCGGCGCGGTGGTGCTGGGGGCGATGCTGCTGCCCAACCTGCGCAAGGGCAAGGACGCCGCAATGTCCGGCTGAACCACCACCGCAAGGTTGTGGCCAGAACGACGCCCCGGGAGGACACTCCCGGGGCGTTTTCGTTTTTCCGGAGGCAAGGCGATGTGGCTTCGACTGGTATTGGTGCTGGGCGGCGGCATCACTGCGCTGTTCCTGGCCCGCGACTCGGCGAACTTCGAGGTCGCCTCGGGCATGATCAGCATGCTGGTGCTGGTCGTCGCCCTGGTCGTCTTCGCCTTCTCCCGCCGGCAATAGGCGTGCCGGGCGCGGTGGGCGGCAACGGCACGCGGCCCTTGCGCCCCGCGCCCAGGCCGCCGATGTGGAGCGGATGGCTCCGATGATCCCGTTCCAGAACAGCTATGCCCGCCTGCCCGAGCGATTTTACGCCAGGCTGCCGCCGACCCCGGTGGCCGCGCCCCGGCTGCTGCAGCTCAACCTGGCGCTGGCCACGGAACTGGGGCTGGACGCCGCGGCGCTGGCCACCGAAGCCGGCGTGCAGGTGCTGGCCGGCAACCTGGTGCCACCGGGCGCCGAGCCGCTGGCCCAGGCCTATGCCGGGCACCAGTTCGGCCACTTCAACCCGCAGCTGGGCGACGGCCGTGCCATCCTGCTCGGCGAGGTCGTGACGCCGGGCGGCCACCGGCGCGACCTGCAGCTGAAGGGCAGCGGGCCGACGCCCTGGTCCCGCGGCGGCGATGGCCGCGCCGCCGTGGGCCCGGTGCTGCGCGAATACCTGGTCAGCGAGGCCATGCATGCGCTGGGCATTCCGACCACCCGCGCCCTGGCCGCCGTCGCCACCGGGGAGGAGGTGTTCCGCGAGATCCCGGTGCCCGGCGCGGTGCTGACGCGCGTGGCCGCCAGCCACCTGCGAGTGGGCACCTTCCAGTACTTCGCGGCGCGCGGCGATACCGAGGCCGTGCGCACCCTGGTGGACCACGCCATCGCGCGGCACTACCCGGCGGCGCGGGACGCGCGCGACCTGTTGGAGCAGGTGATGGTGCGCCAGGCCGGGCTGGTGGCGCAGTGGATGCTGGTCGGCTTCATCCATGGCGTGATGAACACGGACAACTGCGCCATCAGCGGCGAGACCATCGACTACGGCCCCTGCGCCTTCATGGACGCCTACGACCCGAATACCGTGTTCAGCAGCATCGACCACGCCGGCCGCTATCGGTATGGCCAGCAGCCCCGCATCGTCCATTGGAACCTGGCCCGGCTGGCGGAAGCCCTGCTGCCGCTGCTGGCCGAGGATACCGACCAGGCGGTGGCGATCGCGCAGCAGGTGCTGGCCGGCTTCGGCGACAGCTTCCAGGCGGCCTGGCTGGGTGGCCTCGGGCGCAAGCTGGGCCTGGCGGAGCCGCGCGAGGGCGACGAGGCGCTGGCGCAGGACCTGCTGGCCGCCATGGCCGCGGGGGGCGCCGACTTCACCCTGGCCTTCCGCACCCTGGCCGCCGCCGCGGATGGCGACCCGGCGCCGCTGCGCGACCAGTTCCTCGACCGCGCCGCGCTGGAGGAATGGCTGCCCCGCTGGCACGCCAGGCTGGCGGCCGAGCCGATGCCGCCGGCGGCGCGCCGGGCGGCGATGCTGGCCGCCAACCCCGCGGTGATTCCGCGCAACCACTTGGTGGAGCAGGCGCTGGAGGCGGCCGTGGCGGGCGACGACCTGGCGCCGTTCGAGGCGCTGCTGGCGGCGGTGCGCCGGCCGTTCGAGACGCCGGCCGACCCGCGCTACGGCGCGCCGGACCCGGACGGCAACCCGGGCTTCCAGACCTTCTGCGGCACCTGAGGCTCAGCGCCCCAGCGCCGCCAGGTTGGCGGCGAAGGCGCGGTCGTACTCGATCAGCGCGGCCACCTCGTCGCGCGCCGCTTCGCCGTACAGCCGGCCGAGCAGGTGCAGCGTGCCGTCGATGGCCAGGCTGACCCCGCCGGCGCTGGCCGGGCCGGTGCCGTCGTCCACCACTTGCGCCTCCCGGGCCTGCGCGCCCTGCGCTGCCAGCAGCGCCAAGGGACTGTCCGTCTCGGCTCCCACGGCGCGGCGGCGCGTGGTGGCGGCGCGCCCGGCCAGCAGGCCGGCAGCGCCGAGGATCAGGGCGCCGGTGCAGACGCTCATCAACCGGTCCGGGTCCTGCGCACGCAGGAAGCCGAGCATGGCGGGGTTGGCGGCCTCGGTGCGCCAGCCCGGCCCGCCGGTCACCAGCAGCGCGTCGGCAGCGGGCGCATCGGCGAAGCCGTGCTGGGCCAGCACGGTCAGCCCGCCGGCGCAGCGCACCGGCCCTGGCTGCTCGGCCACCACCGCGGCGCGCAGCCCGGGCAGCACCCGCGCCGCCATGCTGATGACGCCGATGGTGCCGCCGATATCGATCGGCTCCACCCCGTCGTAGATCACCACTGCCACCAGGGTGGCTTCGTCAGGGCGCCTCATCTGCTCTCGCTTTCCCCCGGGCCGGCCCCGGGTGTAGGGATGCCGGGCATGCCCGACACCGATGAACTGGAACCGCCCGACGAGGCGCGCACCGCCGAGATGGCAACGCTGGCCACCCGGCTGCGCGACCGGCGCCGGCGCGAAGGGCTTTCGCTGGAGGCGCTGAGCGCCAAGGCCGGCGTCAGCCGCTCAATGATCTCGAAGGTCGAGCGCGGCGAGGCGGTGCCCTCCACCGTGGTGCTGTCCCGCCTGGCGGAGGCGCTGGGCACCAGCTTTGCCGCGCTGATGATGCCGGATGCCGCCGAGCACGAGGTGCTGGTGATACCGCGCAGCCGCCAGCCGGTGCTGCGCGACGAGGCTACCGGCTTCACCCGGCGCGTGCTGTCCCCGGTGCTGCCGGGGCGCGGGCTGGACTTCGTGCTCAACACGCTGCCGCCGGGGGCCGAGACCGGCGCCTTCACCCCGCACCGCAACGGCGTGGAGGAATACGTCTGGGTGCAGCGCGGCCGGCTGCGCGCGGTGCTGGGCGAAACCGAGGTGCTGCTGGAAGCCGGCGACAGCCTGTTCTTCGACGCCAAGGTGCCGCATGCCTTCGGCAACCCCGGGGGCGAACCCTGCGAATACCTGCTGGTCATCGACAGCTCCCTGAGGCGCTGAGCACTGCTTCCCTTGTAGTGGAGATATTGTCCACTATAAAAGACGCAGCATGAAGCCGGAGCCCCGCATGTCCCACCGCAGCGTCATCAGCACCCCCAAGGCCGCCGGCGCGGTCGGGCCGTATTCACAGGGCATCCGCCTCGGCGGCCTGGTCTTCGCCTCGGGGCAATTGCCCATCGACCCGGCGACCGGCAGCTTCCCCGAGGGCATCGCGGCGCAGACCCATGCCAGCCTGGCCAACCTGAAGGCGGTGCTGGAAGCCGGCGGCGCCAGCCTGGCCAGCGTGGTCAAGACCACGGTGTTCCTGGCGGACATGGAGGAATTCGCCGCCATGAACGCGGTATATGCCGAATACTTCCCGTCCGCCCCGCCGGCGCGTTCCACCGTGCAGGTGGCGCGGCTGCCGCGGGATGCGCGGGTGGAAGTGGAAGCGATCGCGGAGGTGACCCAGCCATGAGCAACCCGGTGCATTGGGAAGGCTTCGAGCATCCCGCCGCGCGCATCGCGACCGAGGTGGCCGGCGGCGCCACCGGCTGGCACGGGACGCTGCTGCACATCCATATCGCCGAGGCCGCCAGCTTCGAGATGGAGGAACTGACCGAGGCGAACCTGGTCGCCGGCCGCGGCATCGAGGGCGACCGCTACTTCCTCGGCACCGGCACCTATTCGCCCAAGCCCGATGTGCGGGAAGTCACGCTGATCGAGCAGGAGGCGCTCGACGCGCTCAGCCGCAACGACCCGCCGCTGCAGGGCGGGCCGCTGACGCTGACGCCGGAGCAGCATCGCCGCAACCTGACGGTGCGGGGCGTGCCGCTGAACCACCTGGTCGGCCGGCGCTTCCAGGTGGGCGAGGTGATCCTGCGCGGCGGGCGGCTGAACTTCCCGTGCAAGTACCTGGAGGAACTGCTGGGCATGGCGGTCTACCTGCCGCTGTACAACCGCTCCGGCCTGAACTGCTCCATCGAGCGCGGCGGCATCATCCGCCCCGGCGACGCGATCCGGCCGCTGTGACCGCGCGGATCATCCAGAAGCTGCGCGTCGTCGGCGTCGAGGACTCGACGCCGGAGGTGCGCGTCTACACGCTGGAGCACCCGCGCAAGCCGCTGCTGCCGGCATGGGCGGCGGGCGCGCATGTCGATGTGCGCGTGGCCGATGCGAAGGTGCGGCAGTATTCGCTGTGCGGCGAGCCCGGCGTGCAGAAGCGTTGGCAGATCGCGGTGAAGCGGGAGGCCGCCGGGCGCGGCGGCAGCGCCTGGATGCACGAGACGCTGGCGCTGGGGGGCGAGGCAATGGTCTCGGCGCCGCGCAACAACTTCCCCCTGGCGCCCGCCACGCGGCACGTGCTGGTGGCCGGCGGCATCGGCGTGACGCCGCTGCTGGCCATGGCCCGCACCCTCGCCGCCGAGGGCGCCGACTTCACCCTGCATTTCTGTGCGCGGTCCGCCGCGCTGGCGCCGCTGCTGGCGGAGCTGCGCGCGGTATGCGGCCCGCGCCTGGTGACCTGGTTCGCCGACGAAGGCCGCCGCTTCGACGCCGCGCTGATCGGCCCGCCCGCGCCGGGCACGCACCTCTACGCCTGCGGCCCGCAGCGGCTGACCGACGCGGTGCGCGCCGCCGCCGAGGCCGCCGGCTGGGCCGAGCCGCAGCAGCACTACGAGGTGTTCCAGCCGACGCTGGACGAGAACTTCAAGCCGGAGCCCTTCGAGCTGAAGCTGGCCTCCACCGGGGAGGTGCTGCTGGTGCCGGCCGACCGCTCGGCGCTGGAGGTCCTGCGGGAACGCGGCTTCGCGCTGCCGTCCTCCTGCGAGCTCGGCGTCTGCGGCAGCTGCGTCTGCGGCTACAGCGAAGGCGTGGTGATCCACCGGGACAGCGTGCTGCCGGTGGCGGCGCGGCAGGACCGGATGACCCTGTGCGTCTCCCGCGCGCGGGTGGCGGTAACGGTGGCTTTGTAGGCGGAAAGCCCACAAGCTGGGCGGCGCTGCCCAGCCAACAGGCGCCAACCGTTGCCGCCGCGACGGAAAGCGCGGCGCCTGCCCGCGGCACGGGATGTTCATCTCCTGTAGTGGAAGTTCCTCCATTCTGGTGGAACCGACCCTGAGGATGACCCCCATGCGTCGCCGCCACATCTTCACCGCCGGGGCCGGTTCCGCCCTGCTTGCTGCGCCCGCGCTGGCGCAGACCGCGCCGGCCATTCGCTGGCGCATGACCTCCTCCTTCACCCGCACGCTGGATATCACCTACGGCGCCGGCGAATATTTCTGCCGGCAGGTGGCGGCGCTGACCGATGGCCAGTTCCAGATCACCCAGTTCCCGGCCGGCGAGCTGGTCGGCGGCTTTCAGGCGCTGGACGCGGTGCAGTCGGGTTCGGTGGACGCCGCCTATACCGGGTTGCTGTTCGCCATCGGCAAGGACCCCACCTTCGCGCTGGGCGCGGCCACGCCGTTCATGCTGAACCCGCGGCAGCAGCACGCCTGGTGCTATTTCGGTGGCGGCAACGCCATGCTGAACGAGTTCCTGAAGGGCTACAACATGCTGGCGCTGCCCTGCGGCCAGACCGGCAACCAGTGGGGCGGCTGGTTCCGCGAGCCGATCCGCGACCTGGCGCAGATGCACGGCCTGAAGATGCGCGTCGCCGGGCTGGCCGGCACCGTGATGCAGAAGGTCGGCGTGGTGCCGCAGCAGATCCCGCCGGGCGACATCTACCCCGCGCTGGAGCGGGGCGTGATCGACGCGGTGGAGTACATCGGCCCCTACGACGACGAGAAGCTGGGGCTGAACCGGGTGGCGAAGAACTACTGCTACCCCGGCTGGGGCGAGGGCGGCACCGTGTTCCATGCCGTGTTCAACCAGGCCAAGTGGGCCGAACTGCCGGCGCGCTACAAGGTGGCGATCGAGACCGCCGCGCAGGCCGCCACGCTGAACATGATGGCGGAATACGACGCCAAGAACCCCGAGGCGCTGCGCCGCCTGGTGGCCAGCGGCGTGACGCTGCGCGCCTTCCCGAACGATGTGATCGATGCGCTGTATCGCGCCACGCAGGAGGTCTACGCCGAGATCAGCGCGCGCAACCCGACCTTCAAGGCGGTGCTGGAAAGCCAGACCGCGTTCCGCGACCTGAACTACCAGTACCACCAGGTGGCGGACTTCCAGTTCGACGCGATGATGCTGCGGCTGCGCCGGCGCAACTGAGCGCGCGGCACGCGGCCTCGCATCTCGTGCCGAGTCGACCGCGGGCGCGGTAAGCCGCGCCACGCGGGCCTGGTCGGGCTTCCGCCCGTTGCTGGCGGCTGGCGGCTGGCGGCTGGCGGTTGGCGGTTGGCGGTTGGCGGTTGGCGGTTGGCGGTTGGCGGTTGGC
>CAIMOR010000537.1 GCA_903843125.1 uncultured Rhodospirillales bacterium | reverse complement strand
GCCGAGGCCGGCTATGCCGCGGCGCAGTCGACCAACTGGTTCGGCTTTTCCATTCCGGCCGGCGTGCCGGAGGCGTTGGTGCAGCGCTGGGCCGCCGTGATCCACGAAGCGCTGGCGGATGCGAAGACGCAGGAGCGGTTTGCCAATATCGGCGTGGTGCCGGGCACCGGCGGCCCGGCGGAGTACACGAAGCTCATCAGCGATGAGCTGACGCGCTGGCGCGAGGTGATCCGCGCCGGGAACATCAAGGCGGAGTAGCCGCTCAATCCACCATGCCGAGGTAGCGGTGGATTTCGGTGCAGTCGACCTTGGGGCCCAGCGCGTCGACGGCTTCGTTGAACATCTCCAGCGTGGCCTTCAGCGCCACCGCGGGTTCGCCGGTTTCCTCGGCGATGGCCGCCGCCGTGGCCAGGTCCTTGCGCATCAGGCCGAGCTGGAAGCTGGGCGGGTAGGTCTGCTGGATCATCGCCTGGGCCTTGAGTTCCGTCGCCACGTTGCGGCCGGAGGAGGCGTTGATCACGTCGGTCAGCACCGAGAGGTCGAGGCCGAGCTTCTCGCCCATGCGGAAGGCCTCGGCCGCCGCCAGCAGGCCGGCGCCGTAGAGGAAGTTGTTCAGCGCCTTGGCGGCGTGGCCGGCGCCGGCATCGCCGCAGCGGATGAGTTGTTCGCCCATGCCGGCGAGCACCGGCTGGGCCTTGGCCCAGGCAGCATCGTCGCCGCCGAACATGATGGCGAGCGTGCCCGAGCGGGCCTTGGCGACGCCGCCGGAGACGGGGGCATCGGCGTACATGGCACCCGTGGCGGCAACCAGCGGCGCCAGGCGGCGGGTCTCCGCCGGCAGCGAGGAGGACATGTCGATGACGAGCTGGCCCGGCTTCAGCGCGGCGAGCAGGCCGCCCTGCCCTTCCACCACCGCCGAGACCACCTTGCTGTCGGGCAGCATCAGCACGACGACGTCGGCGCCGGCGGCAACCTCGGCCGGGGTGGCGGCGAAGGCGACCGCGCTGCTGCCTTCGGCCAGCGCGTCGCGGGCGGCGGGGTTGCTGTCGCAGCCCAGCACGTGGTGGCCGTGGCGCAGCAGGCTGCGGGCCATGGGCAGGCCCATCATGCCAAGGCCTATGAAGCCGATGCGCGCCATGGCGCTTCCTCCGTTTTCTTGTCGCGTCGATGTTTCGCCGCAGCCGCCGCGGATGGCAAGCCGGGCATCGCCGCCCGGCGACCGGTCATGGCCAGCGGGATCGCCGGCGGTGCGAACCAGCCGCTCGACCATCGGGCCTTCGTCCGGCGGGCGCTTCCGTGGGCGGCTGACAGTCCCTAGGCTGGGCCGGTGATGAAATTCCCTACCTGGGTGGCCGCGCTGGGCGCCACGCTGCTGATGCAGGCCGTGGCCAGCTATCTCAGCCAAACGCTGCCCGTGGTGGCGCCGCTGCTGATGGCCAGCGCCGGGCTGCGGCCGGAAGCGATCGGGCTGCTGAACGGGCTGGGTTCGGCGGGCACCGTGCTGGTGCTGCTGTGCGGCGGGCCGCTGCTGGCGCGGTTCGGGCCGGTCAGGGCGTTGCAGGGCGGCGCCGTGGTCTCGGCGCTGGGGTTGCTGCTGGCCATGCTGGGGGCGCTGCCGGCGCTGGTGCTGGGCTCCCTGCTGCTGGGCGCGGGGTATGGTCCCTCGGCGCCCGCGGGCAGCCGGATACTGGCCGCCACCGCACCGCCGGGGCACCGGACGCTGATCTTCTCCATCAAGCAGTCCGGCGCGCTGCTGGGTGGCGGCGCGGCGGGGCTGCTGGCGCCGCTGGCGGCGGGCTGGGGCGGCTGGCCGGCGGCGATGCTGCTGGGCGTTGCGGTCTCGGCGGTGGCGGCGCTGGCCATCCAGCCGTTGCGCGGGCGGCTGGACGCCGAGCGCGAGCCGGCCACCGTGATACGGCTGCGGGCGATCTTCGGGCTGGCCAACCTGGCCTCGCCGTTCCGGGCGTTGCGGCTGGACCCGCTGTTGTGGCCGCTGACCTGCCTGGGCGTGGCCTTCGCGGTGGTGCAGGGCTGCCTGTTCAGCTTCACGGTTTCCTGGCTGGTGGACCAGCGCGGGCTTTCGCTGGCGGCGGCGGGGGCGGCCTTCGCCACCATGCAGGGCTGCGGCATGGTGGCGCGCGTGGCGCTGGCCATGCTGGCGGACCGCACCGGCAACACCGCGCGCAACCTGGTGCTGCAGGCCTTCCTGGCGTCGGGCGTCATCGCCGCGCTGGCGCTGCTGCCCGGGGATGCCGGGTTCGGTGCGGTGCTGCTGCTGTGCGGGCTGGGCGGGATGCTCGGCGCCAGCTGGAACGGGCTGATGCTGGCGGAAGTGGCGCGGCTGGTGCCGCCGGCGAAGATTTCGGATGCGACCAGCGGCTGCACGCTGATGATCTTCTGTGGGTACACGGTGGGGCCGGCTGGCTTCGCCGCGCTGGTGGGGGCGACGGCGGATTGGCGGCTGGCCTTCCTGCTGGTGGCGGCGCAGGTGGGGCTGGCGGGGTTGGCGGTGGGGGCGCTGTTGTTGCGCCGGCGTCGCCCGCCTGCGGGCGCGGGCGCGACGCCGCTTGCGGGCGCGGGCGCGG
>CAIMOR010000536.1 GCA_903843125.1 uncultured Rhodospirillales bacterium | reverse complement strand
GCAGTGGCGTGCGGCCATTGGCAGCCAGCGCGAAGGGCGAGATGCGGCGTCCGCCATTGCCGAAGGCGGCATAGGCGGCGGTCAGCTCCAGCAGGGAAACCTCGCCGGTGCCGAGCGCCAGCGAGGCGTCGTTGGGCAGGCGCCCGGTCAGGCCCAGCCGATGCGCCACCTCCGCCACCGCCCGCGCGCCGCCGGCCCGCAGCAGCACCCGCACCGCGGCGGTGTTCACGCTGTGGGCCAGCGCCTCCTCCAGGCTGATCTCCCCGCGCGACCGCCAGGCGCCGTTGCCGGGCGACCAGCCGCCGATATGCAGCGGCGTGTCCGCGACCAGTTCCTCTGGCGTGGCGCCGCGTTCCAACGCGGCCAGGAAGACGATGGGCTTGAACGCGCTGCCGGGCTGCCGCCGCGCATCCACGGCGCGATTGAACTGGCTGCCGCCGTAATCCCGCCCGCCGGCCATGGCGCGCACCGCGCCGCTTGAGGCATCCAGCGCCACCACCGCGCCCTGCGTCACCCCAGCGCGCGCGCCGGGCCCCGAGAGCAGCGCCGCCAGCCGGGCCTCCACCGCGGCCTGCAGCCGGCTGTCCAGGGTGGAGCGCAGCACCAGGTCGGCGCTGTCCGGGAAGCGGGCGGGCACCTCCTCCAGCACCCAGTCGGCGAACCAGCCAGCGCCGCGGGAAGGCCGGGCGCGCGGGTTGATCCGCTCGGCCTCGGCGCGGGCCTGCTGGGGGGTGATGGCACCGGTCTCGGCCATGGCGTCCAGCACCTCCACGGTGCGGGCCGTCGCCGCATCGGGCGCGCTGCGCGGGTTGAGGCGGGACGGCGCCTTGGGCAGCCCGGCCAGCATGGCGGCCTGCCACAGCGAAACGCGCCGCGCCGGTACGCCGAAGAACAGCCGCGCGGCGGCATCGACGCCATAGGCACCGGCGCCGAGATAGACCCGGTTCAGGTAGATCTCCAGCAGCTGGTCCTTGCTGAAGCGGGCTTCCAGCCAAAGGGCCAGCAGCGCTTCCTGCACTTTTCGTCGCGTGTTGCGCTCCGGCGTCAGGAACAGGTTCTTGGCGAGCTGCTGCGTCAGCGTGCTGCCGCCCTGGCGTACCCCGCCGGCCACCAGGTTGGTGTAGAGCGCCCGGCCGATGCCGATGACGTCCACCCCCGGGTGCTGGCGGAAGCGGCGGTCCTCGATGGCGATCAGCGCTGCCGGCAGGTAGCCCGGCAGGTCGCGCAGCCGTACCGTCTCGCCGTACAGGTCGCCCTGGGTCGCCAGCATGGCGCCGTCGGCGGCCAGCAGGGTCACGCTCGGGCGGCGGGTGGTCCCCAGCGCAATCTCGGGCCGCGGCAGGTCCCAGCAGAACCACAGCAGCAGCGCGGCCAGCGCCACGCCACCCCAGACCAGAACCGGCAACGCGACATGCCACCAGCGCCATCGCCTGGCCGTCGGTTTGGCAGCCGGGCGTGCGGCGGGGTTCGGCGCCGGGGCCGCTGGCTTCGGGGGGATGCGGGGCGTGCCGGCCTTGCGCGCCGCCTTGGCCTTGGCCGGGGGGGCGCCAGGGCGACGGCCGCGCAGGCCCTGGACCTGCGACATCGGCGGCAATCTAGCACAGCCACGCCGGCGCCGTTAGGCTTGCCGAAACGCCCGAGGAAACGCCCATGCAATTCGGCATTGCCATGCCCACCAGCGCCGACAGCTGGAAGACCGCCCTCCGTGCCGAGGAACTCGGCTTCGCCACGGCCTGGTTCTACGACACGCAGATGCTGTCGGCGGACTGCTTCGTCGCCATGGGCGCGGCGGCGATGAAGACCAGCCGCATCCGGTTGGGCACCGGGGTGCTGATCCCGTCCAACCGCATCGCCGCCGTCACCGCCAATGCCTATGCCAGCCTGAACAAGTTGGCACCGGGGCGGATCGACATGGGCCTGGGCACCGGCTTCACCGGGCGCCGCGCCATGGGCCTGGGCGCGATGAAGCTGAAGGACTTCGAGGAATACGTCCGCGTCATGCTGGCCCTGCAACGCGGCGAGATCGTCGAGACGACGGTGGAGGGCGAGCGGCGAAAAATCCAGTTCCTGAACCCGGAGCTGGAGCTGTTCGACCTGAAGCACCCGATGCGCCTGCACCTGGCCGCCGCTGGCCCGCGGGCACGGCAGCTGGCGGCCAGGCTGGGCGCCGCCTGGGTGAACTTCTTCTCGGATGTGCCGGCCGCGGTGCAGATGATCGGCGAGATGCGGCAGGCCTGGAGCCAGGCCGGCAACCCGGCGCCGTTGCAGGCCACCGCCTTCGTGCTGGGCTGCGTCCTGGGGGAGGGCGAGCCGGCCGACAGCGACCGCGCCATGGCCCAGGCCGGCCCGCGCGCCGCCGTGCTGCTGCATCGCGCCGCCGATGAGGCGCTGATGGGGCTGCACAACATCAGCCCGCTGCCGGAAGCCGTCCGCGCCGAGGTCGCGGGCTATGTGGAACTGGCCAAGACCTTTCAGCCGGCGGATGCGCCGTACCTGAACAACCATCGCGGCCACCTGATGAGCGTGAAGCCGGAGGAGCGCCGCTTCATCTCCGCCGATCTGATCCGCATGACCAGCTTCACCGCCACGGAGGAGGAGCTGCGCCAGCGCGTCGGCGACCTGCGAGACGCCGGCTATACCGAGTTCACCGTGCAGCTGGTCCCCGGCCAGGAACACGCCATCGAGGACTGGGCGCGGATCATGCGCGCCTTCGGCTAGCCAGTCGCGCCGTGGAGATCCGCCCCGCCGACCTCGGCGACCCTCTGGTCATCGCGCTGGTGGCGCGGCATGTCCGGCTCGGTCGCGCCAATACCGCCGCCGGCAGCGCCCATGCGCTGGACCTCGCGGCCCTGCAACGGCCGGACCTCAGGCTTTGGGCGGCCTGGCAGGGCGCCGCGTTGCTGGGCATCGGCGGGCTGCGGCGGTTGGACACGGCCGTGGGCGAGGTGAAATCCATGCATACCGACCAGGCGCAACGGCGTGGCGGGGTCGGCAGCGCGCTGCTGGGCCATATCGTCGCCACTGCCCGCGCCGAGGGGCTGCAGCGGCTGAGCCTGGAGACCGGCGCCTGGGACTATTTCGCGCCGGCCCGGGCCTTCTATGCCCGGCATGGCTTCGTGCCCTGCCCGCCCTTCGGCGACTACCGGGACGATCCGAACAGCGTGTTCATGACCCTGGACCTGGGCTGAACCCTACTTGAGCAGTTCCGCCGTCCGCTTGTTCAGCTCGGCCGCCAGGCGGTCCGGGCCGCCATCCCGCAGGATGGTGGTGAAGTCTGCCCGGCGGCTGGCCAACTCGCTGATCGTGCCGGTCAGGTAGATGTCCACCACGCGGTACTGCCCGTCGCTCTGCCGCATCAGGTAGTTCAGCGCCACCGGGCTGTCGTTCGGGCGGTTGATGTGGGTGCGCACCATGTGGTCGCCGTTCGGCAGGTCGGCCTCGCCATCCATGGCGAAGCTTTCGCCGCCGAAGCCGTCGAAGCGGTTGGCGTAGGTGGCGATCGACCAGTCGCTGAACGCCTGGGCCACGGCCTGCTGCTGCGCCGGGCTGAAATCGGTCCACGGCCGGCCACAGGCGATGCGGGCCATGGCCAGCAGGTTGAAGGTCCGCAGGATCACCGGGCGGATGCGCTGCTCGCGCCCCTTCACGCCCAGCTGGTCGGCGTTCTTCATGATGTCGAGCAGCGCGGCGTGGAACGCCTCGATGGTCGCGGCGGGGGTGGATTGCGCCCGGGCGGCAGGCGCCAGCGGCAGGGCGGCGAGGGCACCCAGCAGGGTGCGGCGGTGAAGGCGGTTCATGGCGGCCCCGTTAGCACGTGGAGGTTGGGCAGGCGATGCCGGCCAGATGACATCCTGGACATGGCGCCCCCAGGCATGACCAAGGCTGGATTTGCGCCGCCGTTCCCGCCACAACGCCGAGCGAATTCGTGACATCGGCCAGGACCGGCCGGCCGTCCGCGTGGCGCAGCAGGGGAACCATGGCCGAAACCGTGATGCTGACCGGGGCGACCGGCTTTCTCGGCTCCGCCATCGCCCGCGCCCTGGTGGCACAGGGCCATGCCGTGGTGGCGCTGGTGCGCGCGGAAACGCCACGCGGCGTGCTGGCCGGCCTGCCGGTGGCCTATGTGCCCGGCGACCTGACCGAGCCGGCCTCGATCGCCAAGGCGATGAAGGGCTGCACCGCCGCCATCCATTGCGCCGCCGACTACCGCATCTGGGTGCCGGACCCCGCCCGGATGCGGGCGGTGAACGTGGCCGGCACCGAGGCCGTGATGCGCGCGGCGCTGGCCGAGGGCGTTGGCCGGGTGGTGCATGTCTCCTCGGTGGCCACGCTGAAGCCGCGCGAGGATGGCAAGCCCGCGACCGAGGCCGATGCCGCCGCGGTGGCCGAGGCGATCGGCCCCTACAAGCAGTCGAAGACCGAGGCCGAGCGCCTGGTGGAACACCTGGTGGCGCGGGACGGGCTGCCGGCCGTCATCGTCAACCCGAGCACCCCCATCGGCCCGCGGGACCGCCGGCCGACGCCGACCGGCCGGCTGATCCTGGAAGCGGCGAAGGGCCGGATGCCGGCCTATGTCGAGACAGGGCTGAACCTGGTGCATGTGGACGACGTCGCCGCCGGCTGCGTCGCCGCGCTGACCGCCGGGGCGATCGGAGAGCGCCATATCCTCGGCGGCCAGGATGTGCCGCTGGGCGACCTGCTGGCGCATATCGCGGCCGGGCTGGGCCGCGGCCGCCCGGTGCGGCTGCCGCGCGCGCCGCTCTACCCGCTGGCGCTGGGGGCGGAGCTGTGGGCGCGGGTCTCCGGCGCGGAACCCATGCTGACCATCGACGGGCTGAAGATGGCCAGCCATTGGATGTACTTCTCGGCGGCCAAGGCGGAACGGGTGCTGGGCTACCAGGCGCGGCCCTGGCAGCAGGCGGTGGCCGACGCCATCGCCTGGTTCCGGCAGGAGCGGATGCTGTGACCGCCGTGCTGGCCCTGGCCCTGGCGGCGGCCATCGCCTGGCTGGTGCTGCTGCTGGGCCGTGGCATGTTCTGGCTGGCGCGGGACGACGACCGCGATGCCGCCCGACTGCCCGCCCCGGCCACCTGGCCCAGCGTGGTCTGCGTCATCCCCGCGCGCGACGAGGCCGAGAGCATCGGCGCCACCGTCGCCTCCCTGCTGGCGCAGGACTACCCCGGCGAGTTCCGCGTGGTGGTGGTGGATGACCGCAGCACCGATGGCACCGGCGCCGTCGCCCGCGCCGCCGCGGCCGGCAACAATCGGCTGGTGGTCACCACCGGCGGCAGCCGGCCGCCGGGCTGGACCGGCAAGCTCTGGGCGCTGCAGCAGGGGCTGGACAGCATCGCGCTTGGGCCCGCCCCGGATTACCTGATGTTCACCGACGCCGATATTCGGCACACGCCGGACAGCGTGCGGATGCTGGTCAACCGCGCCCGGGCCGAGGGCCGGGTGATGGTGAGCCTGATGGCCCGGCTGCGCTGCAACAGTGCCGCCGAGCGCTGGCTGATCCCGGCCTTCATCTTCTTCTTCCAGATGCTCTACCCGTTCCGCTGGTCGAACCAGGCCGGCGCCCGCACCGCGGCGGCGGCCGGCGGCTGCGTGCTGCTGGACCACGCCGCCTTCCAGCGCGCCGGCGGCCTGGCGCCGATCCGCGGCAAGATCATCGACGACTGCAACCTGGCGGCGCAGATGAAGCGCCAGGGACCGATCTGGCTGGGCCTGACCGAGCGGGTGGAGAGCCTGCGGCCCTATGACGGCGTGGGCGCGGTCCGCAGGATGGTGGCGCGCACCGCCTATGCCCAGCTGGGCTACAACCCCTTGTTGCTGCTGGGGATGATCCTGGCGCTGGCGCTGGTGTTCCTGGTACCGCCGGCGTTGGCGATGCTGGCGCAAGGCCCGGCGCAATGGTTGGGGCTGGGGGCCTGGGCGGCCATGGTGCTGGGGTTCGCGCCCACGCTGCGCCGGTTCGGACTGTCTGCCCTGCGCGGGCTGGCCCTGCCCGGCATCGCGCTGACCTATATGCTGTTCACCTTCGACAGCGCCTGGGCGGAATGGCGGGGCCGGGGCGGCATGTGGAAGGGCGAGGCTGGGCCTCGCGCCGACGGCGCGGCGTGAACATTGGCCGACGGCGCGGCGTAAACATGGGCCGACGGCGCGGCGTGAACGTTGGCCGACGGCGCGGCTGGATATTCGCCCACGGCGCGACTGACGGGCCAGCGGTTGACGCCGCTGGCCACGGTGCACCAAGGACACAGTGAGGCATTAAACCGCTGCCATTTTGTCACACCCACCTTCGCAACAGCGCCGGAAGGTCTTAATCCAAGAGTCTTGGAGAGACCGCACCGCCGCAGTCCGGGTCAACCCCGGTGGCGGAAGGTCGAAGGGGAAGTCTTAGTCTTGTCGACGATGCCGGACCTTGCTTCGCTGGCCTTGCGCCCTGCCGCGACCACCAGCCTCAGCCCCAGCGCCGAACTGGCCGAGGGCGTGCTGGACAAGGCGGTGGAGCAGGCCGCAGACCATCTGCTCAGCCACCAGCGCCCGGACGGCCACTGGGTGTTCGAGCTGGAGGCCGACGCCACCATTCCGGCCGAGTTCGTCATGCTGAAGCGCTTCTTCGGCAAGGTGGAGCCGGAGCGCGAGGCGCGTATCGGCCGCTACCTGCGCCGCCTCCAGGAGCTGGAGGCGCCGAACGCCGGCGGCGGCTGGCCGCTGTTCCATCTCGGCCCCATCGACATCTCCTGCTCGGTCAAGGCCTATTTCTGCCTGCGCTTGCTGGGCGACGCGCCCGACGCGCCGCACATGCTCCGCGCCCGGGACGCCATCCTGGCCGCCGGTGGCGCCGAGAAGTCCAACGTGTTCACCCGCGCCACGCTGGCGCTGTTCGGCCAGGTGCCCTGGCACGCGGTGCCGGTGATGCCGCCGGAGCTGTGCCTGCTGCCGCGCTGGTTCCCGTTCCACCTCTCCAAGGTCAGCTACTGGGCGCGCACGGTGCTGGTGCCGCTGACCGTGGTGATGGCACGCCGTCCGCTGCCGCTGGCACCGATCGGCGTGACGGTGGACGAGTTGTTCCGCACCCCACCGGACGAGGTGAAGGACTGGCCGGCGGGCGCCCACGCCGCCGAGCCGTGGAAGACGCTGTTCGCCATTCTCGACAAGGGGCTGCAGCGCATCACCCACCTGTTCCCGCGCACCGCCCGGCGCCGGGCGGAGATGTGGGCCGAACGCTTCGTGACCGAGCGGCTGAACGGCGAGGACGGGCTGGGCGGGATCTACCCGGCCATGGCCAACGCCATCTGGATGTACCACTGCCTCGGCGTGGCCGCCGATGACCCGCGCCTGGTCACCGCCTGGTCCAGCGTGGAAAAGCTGGTGGTCGACCGCGTGGATGGCGAGACCTACGTGCAACCCTGCCTGTCCCCGGTGTGGGACACCGCGCTGGCCAGCCACGCCTTGCTGGAAGCCGGTGGCGAGACCGCCCAGGCCCGCGTGCGCCAGGGCTTGGACTGGCTGCTGGGCCGGCAGATCACCAAGGTCAAGGGCGATTGGGCCTGGGCCCGCCCCGGCGTCGCCCCTGGTGGCTGGGCCTTCCAATACTGGAACGACCATTATCCGGACGTGGACGACACCGCCGTGGTGGTGCTGGCCATGGACCGCGCCCGCAAGCAGGCGGATTGGAACACCCCGGCGACCGAAGCCTCGGTGGAGCTGGCGACCCAGTGGGTGGTCGGCATGCAGTCCAAGGGCGGCGGTTGGGGCGCGTTCGACGCCGACAACAGCTACCACTACCTGAACAGCATTCCCTTCGCCGACCACGGCGCGCTGCTGGACCCGCCGACCGCCGACGTCTCCGGCCGCTGCCTCGCCATGCTGGCGCAGCTCGGCCACCCGGCCGAAACCCCGGCGGTGAAGCAGGCCGTGGAGTACCTGCTGGACGAGCAGGAGGCCGATGGCAGCTGGTACGGCCGCTGGGGCGTCAACTACGTCTATGGCACCTGGAGCGCGTTGACCGCGCTGAACGCCGCCGGGCTGAAGCCGGAAAACCCGGCCATGGCGCGCGGTGCCGCCTACCTCAAGCGGGTGCAGAACCCGGATGGTGGCTGGGGCGAGGACGGCTTCACCTATCCCCGCCGTGGCGGCACCGCACCGGATGCGGATGTGCAGATGGGTGCCTCCACCGCCAGCCAGACCGCCTGGGCGCTGCTGGCGCTGATGGCGGCCGGGCAGGCCGATGACCCCGCGGTGGAGCGGGGCGCCGCCTGGCTGGTGGCGCATCAGGGCGAGGATGGTGGCTGGCCGGAGGAAGACTACACCGGCACCGGCTTCCCCCGCGTGTTCTACCTGCGCTACCACGGCTATGCGCGGATCTTCCCGCTCTGGGCCCTGGCCCGGCTGCGCAACCTGCGCCGCAGCAACACGCGGGAAGTCGCCTTCGGGATGTAGTTCGCCGCCTCGACAAAATGAGAGGCTTGCCTGTATAGCGCCCGCCTTGCCTGCAACAGGGCGTTCCCCCGCCTGCGGCGCGCGCAGCATTCTCGGAGATAACGCCATGGCCAAGCGGCTGCCGGTTTCCTTCCCCATGGTCCTGGCCGCGCTCGG